>JAISCU010000292.1 GCA_031265345.1 Bifidobacteriaceae bacterium | reverse complement strand
GGTTAGGTCACGTGCCACCCGATGCCGCGTGTTCGGCTGGACTCGTCTGCGCAGGTCAGCGGGTTGGCGGCATCGGCGGCGATTTCGACCGGCGTCCCTAAGCCACCGTGGCGAGGGGACCAGGCGGCGCGGCGGTGGGTTGGGTCACAGGGTGCCCGATGCCGCCCGGTCGGCAAGCTGCGTTTGCGCTGGTGGGCGCGTCGGCGGGATCAGCGGCCGTTTCGACCGGCGTCCCTAAGCCACCGTCGCAGGGCGACCGGGCCGCGCCACGGTGGGTTAGGTCACAACCCAAGCGGCGCAGGCGGTGAGGATCGAGTTATCCACAGATTCAGGAAAAGTGGTAGCCAAACGGTCGCGTAGGGCCGATCATTTCCTGGTGTGGGTAGGATCGTTACGACATGGGACCTCTCGCGGAATGAAGCCAGGCCAGTGGTGCGCGCTGGGACCAAGCTCTGTCGCGGGGTGTACTTCGTTCCGGACTCGCGTGGTGAGACTCCTTCACTGGCGCATCGCGCACGCGCAGCGCTGCTGGTCTGCCCGCCGGGCTCGGTGGTCTGCGGGATAACGGTGCTCGGATTGGCGAGCGTGCAGATGCCGGAGGGCATGGCGAGCGCGCCCCGCGGCCCAGTGCATGTGCTGGTGCCGCCCGGCACCCAGAATCGTCCCCGGCGCGATGGTCTTGTGATTCATCAGGACCGCACCATGCCTCCCACGTTCTACTCCGACCGCTACCGGATCGCCGCCGCCAGACCGGAATACTGCTGGACACAGGTGGCCTCTCGGTTGCTCGAAAGCCCCGTGCCGTCCTTCCAACCCGAGAGTGACCCGGCGATGAGGGGGAATCTGCTCCACGGTCGCAAGTTGGCACTGCTCCAGGCGGTCCAACTCGGCGACGCGTTGATGCGGCGCGAGCGACCGCTGACCGATCCGAATCGATTCGCGGCGCAGGTGGCTCGACTCGCCGGGACCAGGCACATACCGGCGGTCCGTGACGCATTCGGCCTGGTCCGGCCCGGCACAGATTCACCGAACGAGACGTGGCTGCGGCTCGTCGTGGTGGACGCCGGTTTCCCTGAGCCCGCGGTGAACCACGAGTTCAGGCTGTCCAACCGGGGCGGCTTCATTGATCTGTCGTGGCCCGAACGGTTGATCGCGCTGGAGTACCAGGGCGGGCAACACTTCAGCGACTCCAGCCGGTCTCGCGACGACCTCGAACGCCGTGGGCAACTCCAAGCGGCCGGATGGGTGATAGTCGAGGCGGTCTACCGCGACCTGCATCATCCTGGCGACTTGATCGGACGCCTGACCGCGGCATTCAGCGGCCGGGGTCCAGCCTGATCTTGTCCCTAAACCACCTTCGCGGCGCGAGCGAGACGCGCGACGGTGACTGCGAGTTGACCCAACCCACCGTCGCAGCGCGACCGGGCGGTGCCGCGGTGGGTTGGGTCACGAGCCGCCCGATGCCGCCCGGTCGACAACCGGCGTTTGTGCAGGTCAGCCTGTCGGCGGCATCGGCGGCTCTTCCCGCGCCTGTCCCTAAACCACCGTGGCGGGGCAACCAAGCCGCGCGGCGGTGGGTTGCGTCACGAGGCACCCGGAGCCGCGTGGTCGGCTACCGGCGTTTGTGCAGGTAAGGCGGGTCGGCGGCATCGGCAGCCTTATCTGTCCCGTCCGCAGACAGTCGCCGTGACGGGACCCAGCCGCGGCGGTGGCTCCGGGAGGCCCGACGCGGTGCGGCGCGGCCTGGGAAACGCCGGGCGGTCCGTTCGACCAATGGGAGCGGATGCCCGATGCCGTCCAGACAGGTCCGGATCGAGGCCCGGCCAACCGCGGGGATGATAGAGTCGTTTGCTGGTGCGCCCGCATGGGTGCCCTGGGGTCTTGGCCGCAAGTGCTGGCCCCGTGCTCGGCAGTCATAGCCGGGCGCGTTTCGCAACAACACGAACAGGAGAATACCGACAGATGAGTTCTGTGCGCCGCGCGCGCAAGCAAGTGCGCGAATCGAGGGCCCTCGGGCTGGCTCTGACCCCGAAAGCGGTCAAGTACTTCGACCGGAGGCCCTACCCGCCAGGCGAACATGGACGGGGACGCCGCCGGACCGAATCCGACTACGCCATCCGGCTCCGGGAGAAGCAGCGCCTGCGCGCCCAGTACGGCCTGCGGGAGAAGCAGATCGTGAGGGCCTTCCAGGACGCCCGCAAACAGCCGGGCCTGACCGGCGAGGCGCTGGTCGAATTGCTGGAGGTGCGCCTCGACGCGCTGGTGCTGCGGTCGGGTTTCGCGCGCACCATCTATCAAGCGCGGCAAGTCGTGGTCCACCGCCATGTGCTGGTCGATGGCAAACTGGTCGACCGTCCCTCGTTCCGGGTCAAGCCCGGCCAGGTCATGATGATCAAACCGAAGTCGCAGCCGATGGTGCCGTTCCAGGTGGCGGCCGCCGGGGCGCACCGGGACGTCCAGGTGTGGCAGATCCCGGAGTACCTCGACGTCAACCTGGAACGGTTGCGTTCGCAACTGGTGAGGGCGCCCAAGCGGGCCGAAGTGCCCGTCACCTGCGATGTCCAACTGGTCGTCGAGCACTACTCGCGCTGAGGAACCCGCCAAGAGCACAAGGAGCAGAAGGAGCACAAGGAGGCTGCTATGACGCTCGGAGAGGTCGCCGGCCTGATCGCCGCCATCGCGTTCGTGGCGTTGGTGGCGATACTGGCCGTGCCGGTGCTGCGGTTGGGCAAAGTCTTCCAGGAGGCCACCAAGTCGGTGAAGGACTTGACGGAGCACACGTTGCCGATCCTGGACGAGGCGGCCACCACGGTGGCGGGCGCCAACACCCAGGTGGAGAAGGTGGACACGATCACCACGGCGGCGGCGGACGTGTCCCAGAACGTGTCGGCCCTGACCGCATTGTTCTCGGCCACGCTGGGCGGCCCGCTGATCAAACTGGCGGCTTTCACCTATGGCGTGAGGACCACGTTCTCGAAGCGCGCGAGCGGCGCCAAGACCAAATCGAAGAAGAAGCGGAAGGGGAACTAGGGTGCGCCGGATCTGGTGGGCCGGGCTGGGCGTGACGCTCGGCATCGGTCTGGGAGTGACTCTGGCTTACCTGGCCTACCGGCGTTTCGACACCGTCAGACGCGCCGCCTCGCCCGAAGGCGTGGCCAAACGGATCGACCAAGCCGTCAGCGCCGTGAGCGACATCAGGGACGAGATCCGCGACGCCGCCGCCGCCCGTGAGGCCGAACTTAGACAGGCCCTGCTCAAAGCCGACTGAATCCGCGAACGAATCCGCGAAAGCGAACCGATAACCAATGCGAACCTCCGAAATCCGCAACCGCTTCCTGAGCTACTTCGAGGACCGGGGCCATGTGGTTCAGCCGTCCGCCTCGCTGATCAGCCAGGACCCGTCGCTGTTGTTCACCGTCGCCGGCATGGTCCCGTTCATTCCGTACATGCTGGGGGAGGTCCCCGCGCCGTGGCCGCGCGCCGCCTCGGTCCAGAAGTGCCTGCGCACCGGCGACATCGAAGAGGTCGGCAAGACCACCCGTCACGGCACGTTCTTCCAGATGAATGGCAATTTCTCGTTCGGGGACTACTTCAAGGAAGGCGCCATCGCCCACGCCTGGGAACTGGTCACCGGCCCCCAGAAAGACGGTTTCCTCGGTTTCGACCCGGATCGGATCTGGGTGACGGTCTACCACGATGACGACGAGGCGGCGGCTCTGTGGCGCTCCGTCGCGGGCCTACCGAAACAGCGGATTCAACGGCGCGGCATCAAAGACAATTTCTGGTCCACCGGCCAGCCCGGCCCGGCCGGACCGTGCTCGGAGATCTATGTCGACCGGGGCGCTCAGTTCGGCCCGGACGGCGGCCCGGTGGTGGACGAGGACCGGTTCTTGGAGATCTGGAACCTGGTCTTCATGGAGTTCGAGCGCGGGCCGGGCGGCGCGAAAGAGGACTATCCGCTGCTCGGCGAACTCGAGCAGAAGAACATCGACACCGGCATGGGCTTGGAACGCGTCGCCTACTTGCTCCAGGACGTGGCCAACCTCTATGAGATCGATGAGGTCGCGCCGGTGATCAGGCGGACCGAGGAATTGACCAAGCGCTCCTACGGCGCCGACCGGGAAGCCGACATAAGGATGCGAGTGATCGCAGACCATGTGCGTTCCGGGCTGATGGTGATCGGGGACGGTGTGACCCCGTCCAACGAGGGCCGCGGCTATGTGCTCCGGCGATTGCTGCGAAGAGTGGTCCGCTCCATCAGGCTGCTCGGGGTGGAAGAGCCGGTCTTCCCGGAGCTGTTCGAGGTCTCCAAGAACGCCATGAAGGCGTCCTATCCGGAGCTCGACCGCGACTGGGCGCGGATCAAGGCCACCGCCTGCGGCGAGGAGGAGTCGTTCCTGCGGACGCTGGCCAGCGGATCGACCATCCTCGACGTGGCGATCAGCCAGACCAAAGCCGCCAACCGGCCCGCGCTGTCCGGCCGGGACGCCTTCCAGCTCCACGACACCTACGGCTTCCCCATCGACTTGACTTTGGAGATCGCCGCCGAAGAGGGCTTGCAGGTCGACCAAGAGGCCTTCCGGGCGCTGATGAAGCAGCAGAAGGAACGGGCCAGGGCGGACGCCGCCGCCAAGAAGACCGGCCACGCCGACACCTCCGTGTACCAAGAGTTGGCGGCCCAGTCAGGGCTGACGGATTTCACCGGCTACACCGAGTTCGAGTCGCGCGGCCGTGTCCTGGCGATGATCCAAGATGGCCAGGATGCGAGCCTGGTGACGGCCCCGGCCAGCCTGGAATTGATCCTCGACAAGACCCCGTTCTACGCCGAGGCGGGCGGCCAGCTGGCCGACCAGGGCACCATCGAGTTCGACTCCGGCGCGGTCTTCGAGGTCGATGACGTGCAACGGCCCATCCGCGGCCTGTCAGTCCACCGCGGCCGTCTCATCGAGGGCAACCTGGCGACCGGCGACGTCGGCCTGGGCCGGATCGACGTGGAGCGGCGCCGCGCCATCTCGAGAGCCCACACCGCCACTCACATGGTTCACAAGTCGCTGCGGGAGCATCTGGGCGCCACGGCCACACAGGCCGGGTCGGAGAACGCGCCCTCACGGCTGCGCTTCGACTTCCGTTACGGCTCCGGCGTCCCGCAGTCGGTCCTGGGCGAGATCGAGGAGCGGGTCAACAGCGTCCTGGCCGAGGACCTCGACGTGACCGAGGAGCTCATGCCGCTCGACCAGGCCCGCGACCTCGGCGCGATGGCCCTGTTCGGGGAGAAGTACGGCGAGATCGTCCGGGTCGTGTCGATCGGCGGGGACTGGTCGCGCGAGCTTTGCGCCGGGACGCACATGCGTCGGTCCGGCGAGTTGGGCCGGGTCTCGGTCCTCGGCGAGGCCTCGATCGGCTCCGGCGTGCGCCGGGTCGAGGCGTTGGTCGCGGACGGCGCCTACGCGCACCAGGCCAAAGAGCACCTGCTGGTCTCGCAGTTGACCGAGGTCTTGAAGGTCCGGCCCGACGAACTGGTCGACCGGGTGGGCTCATTGGTCGCGAAACTGAAGGAGACGGACAAGGCGCTGGCCTCCATGCGCTCCGCCAAGTTGGCGGAACAGGCGCCCCAGTTGGCCGATGCCGCTCGCACGGTCGCCGGGGTCCGCCTGGTCACCGCCGCCCTGGAGGGCGCCACGGCCGAGGACCTGCGGGGGCTCGCCACCGACGTGCGCTCCCGCCTGGGCGAGGCCTCGCCCGCAGTGGTTGCTCTGGGCGTCCGCGACCCGGATTCCGGGCGTGGTCTGTTGGCGGTGGCGGTGAACGATGCCGCTCAATCGGCCGGGCACAAGGCCGGGGCGTTGGTCGGGCTGGCTTCCAAGGTCCTGGGAGGCGGGGGTGGCGGCAAGCCCGCCTTGGCCCAAGGCGGCGGCGCGGACGGCACCAAGCTGGACGAGGCCTGGGGCGCCATCGCCGGGGCGCTGTGACCACGTCCGAGTCTTCGTCCGAGTCTCCGGGCGAGTCCCCGGCCGAGTCGAGGCCGGGCCCCTGGCTGGGAGTGGACCTGGGCCAGGTGCGCATCGGGCTGGCTGTGACCGATCCGGACTTGATCCTGGCCACGCCATTGGACACCATGAAACGTGGCGGGCGAGACGTGGGCGCGCTGGCCGCCGAGATCGCGGACCTGGCCGAGCGGCATCGTGCAAAGCGGGTCGTGGTGGGCTATCCGCTGAACATGAACGGGACCGTCGGCCGGAAGGCGGCCGAAGCGGCCGAACTAGCGGCGGCGCTGGCAGCTCTGGGAGTCGAGACGGCATTGCAGGACGAGCGGCGGACCACCGTCCAGGCCAGCGCCCAACTGCGGGCCGCCGGACGGCGGGCCAAGGAGCAGCGCCCCGTGATAGACCAGGCCGCGGCGGTGCTGATACTCCAAGCGGCCCTCGACGCGTCCCAGGGACCACGGGTTGGCGTCAGACGCCAACCCGTGTTCCCCGAATCCGCTCCTGGTAGGGTCGCGGGGTGAACGTGTCCGAGCCGATCAAGAGCCTGGCCGATCCGAGGGCTCAGCGGATAGCCGACCTCGCCAAGCCGAACCATGCCAACACCAAGACCGCGCTGATCGAGGACGCGGAACCGTTGGCCAACGCGCTGCGGGCGGGCGTCGAGTTCGTGGAGGTGTACCACGACGACGCGCATCCGCTGTCTCAAGGACTGGCCGCGCTGTGCGCCGAGTTGGGAGTGCCCGTGTGCACGGTCGAAGGGGCGGTGCTGACCAAGCTGTTCCGCAGCGACAAGCGGCCGCGCGTCTTCGGGGTGGCGGTGGTGCCGCGCCCGGACAAACTGAGCGCGCT
>JAISCU010000275.1 GCA_031265345.1 Bifidobacteriaceae bacterium | reverse complement strand
GCCGGGCCGACGGCCGCGTTGCTCTCACCAGCCCAGATGGCCGCCCGGATGGAGCGGTTGGGGCATCTGGAGGCGGTGGCCACAGCCGCCGTGCTGGCCGCCGAATGCGCCTTCGACTTGAAACTGATCGCGCCGGAGCTCCCCCCGGCCAGCGTGCCGGACGGGCACACCGAGGGCAGTTGGCTGGAGGAGCTGACTTGGCGCGGGGCCGAGCGGCGCTACGGCCCGCGCGGCCCGGACAACGCGAAGGCCTACCAGACGCTCGCGCACGAGTTGAAGGTGATCAAAGACCTGGGCTTCCCCGGCTATTTCCTGATCATGCATGAGATTGTAGAGTTCTGCCGCGAGCAGGGGATACTCTGCCAGGGCAGGGGCTCGGCCGCCAATTCTGCGGTCTGCTACGCGCTCGGCATCACCGCCGTCGATGCCGTCCGTTACGGACTGCTGTTCGAGCGCTTCTTGGCCCCCGAGCGGGAGGGGTACCCGGACATAGACCTCGACATCGAATCGGGCCGCCGCGAGGAAGTCATCCAGCACGTCTACCAGCGTTACGGCCGCGACCGGGCGGCGCTGGTGGGGGCGGTCATCTCCTACCGTCCGAAACTGGCCCTGCGTGACGCGGCGCGGGCGCTGGGGTACGGCACCGGGCAGCAGGACGCGTGGTCCAAGCAGGTCGAACGCTGGGGCCATCTGCACAAGGGCAAGGTCCGCTACACCCCCTGGGGCCGGGGCGGCGCCAAGCCAGTCGACGCCTCCGACGACCTCTCGGCGATCCCCGAGGACGTGCTCGGCCTGGCCGAATCGTTCATGCGGCTGCCGCGCCACCTGGGCATCCATCCCGGCGGCATGGTCTTGGCCGCCGAGCCGGTGATCGACATCTGCCCCGTCCAGTGGGGACGGATGGAGGACCGCTCGATTCTGCAGTGGGACAAGGACGATGCCGCCAGCGCGGGTCTGGTCAAATTCGATCTGCTCGGTCTGGGCATGTTGGGCGCCGTTCGACTGGCCTTCGAGGAGATCGAGCGCAGCGAGGGCGTACGCTGGGAGATGCACACCATCCCGTCGGAGCGCCCGGAGGTCTACGACCTGCTCTGCGCGGCGGACACCGTGGGCGTCTTCCAAGTCGAGTCCAGGGCCCAGATCGCCACCCTGCCTCGGCTGCGGCCCCGCCGGTTCTACGACATCGTGGTGGAGGTGGCGCTGATCCGGCCCGGACCGATCCAGGGCGGCTCCGTCCATCCCTACATCGAACGGGTGCGGGGCCGCCAGCCGGTCACCTACGACCACGAACTGGTCCGCCCGGCCCTGGAACGCACCCTCGGCGTGCCGCTGTTCCAAGAGCAATTGATGCAGATGGCCATCGCGGCGGCCGGTTTCAGTGCCGGTCAGGCCGACCAACTACGGCGGGCCATGGGCTCCAAACGATCCACCGAACGGATGGAAGCCCTCAAAGAAGACCTAATGAACGGGATGCGGGAGCGTGGCATCCCGTCCGCCACGCGGGACAAACTGTACGACCAGTTGAAGGCCTTCGCGGATTTCGGCTTCCCCGAGTCGCATTCGTTCTCTTTCGCGTTGATCGTCTACGTGTCGGCCTGGCTGAAGGTCTTCCACCCGGCCGCCTTCTACGCCGCGATCCTGGCCTCGCAGCCGATGGGGTTCTACTCGCCGCAATCGCTGGTGGCGGATGCCCGGCGCCACGGTCTGGCCGTGCGCGGACCCGATATCCAACTCTCTTCGGCCCAGGCGCGGGTGGAGCGGACCGGTCCGGGGGACAGGCCGTACTCGGAATTGCTGCGCGGCGATCCGTCCCTGGGCGTCAGACTGGGATTGGCCACCGTCCGGGGGATCGGTCTGAAGAAGGCCGAGGCGATCCAGGCCGAACGCGACTCGTCCGGTGCCTTTGCTTCGCTGACGGACTTGGCGCACCGGTGCGGTTTGACGCCGCATCAGATGGAGGCCTTGGCCACAGGCGGGGCTCTGGCCGGATTGGAGCCGGACCGGCGCCGGGCGCTGTGGGCGGCGGGCGCGGCCGGATCGGCCGACGAGTTGCCCGGCACCACGCCCGGCCTGGTCGCCCCGACGTTGCCCGGCATGTCGGACGAGGAGATGGCCATGGCGGACATGTGGGCCAACGGCGTGACCCTGGGGGAGTACCCGACAGTCCATGTGCGGAGCGAGTTGACCGCCGCCCAGGTGGTGCCGAACAATCTGGTCCCGTCCCATCCGGACGGCGAGTGGATCAAAGTGGCGGGTGTGGTCACCCACCGTCAACGGCCCGGCACGGCCCGAGGAGTGACGTTCCTCAACCTCGAGGACGAGACCGGCCAGATCAACGTGATCTGCACCGCGGACGTCTGGAACCGGTTCCGCAAAGTCGGCCGGACGGCATCGGCCATGATAGTCGCTGGAAGACTGGAGAACCGAGACGGCACCGTCGGCATCAAAGCCGGCCACCTGCACCCCCTCTACCTCAGCGTGCCGACCAAATCACGCGATTTCCACTGAGTGATCGTTTCTGGCCTTGTCGGCCGGGCGTGATCCGGGCTGCGGTTGGGGGTCTCAGCCGGGAACTGCTGGCCACAAACCTGCGCACCATGACAATCGGTGCCGACAGCCACGTTTCGCAGGTTTTCGTCGATGCCAGTTGCGTCGACTGCCACGGTTTGCAGGTTTTGCTCACGGTGCCCATTTCCGGAGTGACCCGCTGAACTGCGGTTAGGACACGCCGGTAAATTAGCGCTGTTTTAGGGTCGGTTTGGCGGATGATTGTCATGTGACCGACCACGCCAGTTCCGCCGACGTGCTGGGCGACATGTTCGCGCGGCTGCTGCCG
>JAISCU010000214.1 GCA_031265345.1 Bifidobacteriaceae bacterium | reverse complement strand
ATCAGGGGATCGGCGTAATTCCCCAAGCCCACGTAGTCGGCTCGCCAAATCTCCGTGCCCAAGTCCGTCAAAGACTGGGCAAACACGTCTGGAACCTCTATCGCGAGGGCCACGCCACCTTTCGCCTCAAGCAGGCCGCGGCCGCCCTGGGTCGTGGAAACCACCTGGCCCTGCGAGTCGATGGCCGCGTAGGCGAAGCCTTCCGGCTCCACTGCCAGGTACACGAGCACCAGGCCCGCGCCGTCCAGGATCGCGCCAACGGGCCCCAGCTCATCATCTCCGGACAGGCCTGCGGCCGCGAGCAGATCGACCTGCCAGCGCCGCTCGCCGGTGGTCAGGTCGAAGGCGGCCATCGCGGCCGCGCCTCTTCCGGCCTGATTCTCACTTTGGACCGGGGTGTAGCCGAGCGCCAATCCCGTCTCCGGGTCCAACGGGTCGGCGAACAGTGTGACCATGAACTCGCCGTCCAGTACCTCGCGGGAGTCGAGTTGCGTGCTGCGAGTTGGCTGTTCAACGACATCCGGCGCGAAGATCGGCGGCGACCAGACGCCTTCGACTGCCGGTTCCACCGTGGCCTGGTCCGTTCGTTCCTGTTCCGAGGCGGGAGACTCGTCGCTTTGGGTGCTGGTCTGCGCCGGGCCCGCCGGTGTCGAAATGCCCGAGCCCGCGCCGCCTTCCCTGGAATTCAGCCACCAGCCTGTGCCCATCAAGGTGAGCGAGGCCGCCGCGCCAGCTGCGATCAGCCCTGTGAGCAGACGGTTCTTGCGGCGCGGGACGCCGGTGGGCTGCGGCGCGGGAGCGGGTGGCGCGAAGCCTGGTGACGGGGGGCTTGACGGTGCGGGAACGGACGGCTGCGCGGCATCGTGCGCCAAAGTGTTCTGCGAACCGGGCGCGGCGACCCGCCGGTGCTCGACGTTCGGCGTGAAGCCGGGCGGCACGGTCGGGTCCGCGAGCCGTCTGTTGGCAACAAGCTCTCCTTCGTCTGGATCGAACACTCGGGCTCCTTCCGGTGGGGCCGCCGTTGGGGGATGGCTGCCCTCCGACTCTAGTGGTCCCTTCGCCGGCGCAGCGCCCGTCTGGCCGACCGGATCGCGTTGGCCCCGATCAGGCGATCAGTTGCATGACCTCGTAAACCGTGTCGTCCTGCCCGCAGATCATCTCGAGCCACAAGTGAGTCCTCGAGAACTTCAGGGCAGGGCCGAAGTCAGACGTTTGGGCAAGCGACAGTTCCAGCGTCCACAGATCGGCACCATCGGTCAGCGAGACGGCCCGCACGTGAGCCGAACCGTCCGCCCAGTCCTGGATCAGGTACGCGACCTGTCGGCCTTGCGTTCCGAAACGGCAGTCGTCCGGACACGGGACAACGAAGGCGACCTCGCCCGTCGCCGGATCGATCGCGGTCAAGTCGCCTTCGCCGTACGGCCCGGACACCAGGATCACTTCGCTGACCGTGATGGGACGGTGCCCGACCCAGTTGCCGACAATCCCACCAGTGAGGCTTGCCCAGACTACGGTGCCCTCGACCAAGTCGATCGCCCTAGTGGTGTCTGGCGTAAGACCGTCTGTGACCTCCACCAACACCATCCCGGTCGCGAAGAAGGACTGGGAGAGATGCCTTTGCGAGGGCACCTCCACCTGCCATTGGGTGGCCCCGTCCGTCGGGTCGATGCGAGCGACGCGGACAGCCTCTCGGTCCAGTCGGATCACAATGGGCTCGGGGCCCGCTGCAGGCATCGCGTAACTGATTTCTGGCTCACCGGCGTCGGCGCCGAATCCGAGCGCTTTGCCGGTCAGCGCGTCCACGAAGCCGTCCTCGGTGGGCACCCAAAAGGTGCCAGACGCTTGGTTCACGAGGGGTTCAACTTGGCCTTCCGATCCGGCAGAGCGAGCCCGCCACACCTCGACCCCCAAATCGGTCAAACTGCGTGCGGTGACGTCCGCCGAATCCCACGCGAACGCGATGCCGCCCTTCACCTCCATCAGACGACCACTGGTTCGGGTGGTGGAGATCACTTGGCCCTGGGAGTCGATCGCCACGTACGCGTAGTTCAGGCCATCAATGCAGATGTCCGCGAGCACGTCGCCCGTGCCATCCGGAAAAGCATCAAGGCCAACCGGTGCCAGGTCACCGGACAGGCCTGCGGCCTGGAGCAGATCGACTTGCCAACGCCGCTCGCCGGTCACCAGATCAAAGGCCGCTATCGCGGCGGCGCCCCGGCCTGCCTGGTCCTCGCTCTGAACCGGGGTGTACCCCATGGCCAAGCCCGTCTCGGCGTCCAACGGGTCGCCGAAGTCGGTCCTCATGAACTCGCCGTCGAGGATTGTGCGGGAGCCGAGCTGGGCGGCGTGATCGGGCCGCTGAGCCACGTCCGGCGCGAAGAGCGGCTGCGACCAGGGGCCTTCGGCGGCCTCTTCGGCTTCCTGCTCTGGCACCTTCAGCTCCGGCTCATCCTGGTTCCTCACTCGGCCTGTGGGCCGGAGCGACGCGATCGGCACCCGAGCCCCTTGGTCCCGCCCGTCGTGGTTGGGACCGAGCCGCCAAACCGTGCCCACAACCACCAGGGCAGCCGTCCCCACGGCGGCGGCCAGCCCAATCAGCAGGCGTTTCTTGCGGCGCGGGCGGTCGGCGCGCCGCGGTGCAGAACCGGGCGGCGCGAAGCCTGGCGGCGCGAAGCCTGGGGCGGCGCCTGGAGGCGGGATGCCGGGCGAAGGCGGACTCGGCTGAGGGGGAACGAGCGGGCGAGCGGCATCGTGCGCGAAGGCGGTTTGAGGATTGAGGACAGCATCGACCTCGGGGCTGTGGAGCGCGGCCAACCAGGCGCGCAAAGGCCCCTGCTGGGCTGCCGGATGCGCGGCGACGCGGGGCGCCAACGCCGGGAAAGCCGTGACGATCGCGGCGAGCTCGCTCGGGGTCGCCGCCGGGTCGGCGAGACGTCTGGCAGCAGCAGATTCGCCTTCGTCTGGATTGAACATCGGGGTTCCTTCCGGTGGGGGCACCGCACGAGGATGTCGCGGCCCGAGTCTAACGGGCCTTGGACTGGCGCGCCGCCCTGGCGGCCAACTGGATCGCGCTGATGACGAGCAGGACGGCGAACATCAGGTTGCCGGCCCTGGGCGGCACCCAGAACGCCAAGGAGGTGCCGCCGAACGAGGCCGCCGTGGCGGTGATTCCCGCCGCCAGCGCGGGCCGCCACTCGACCAGCCTCCCGCGCCAGTTTGTGATCGATCCGGTCACCGCCGAGGGCACCATCACCAACAGCGAAGTCCCCCTCGCGGCCAGGTCCCCGAGTCCGAATATGGCCATCAGCGCAGGCACCGCTATCACACCGCCGCCGATGCCGAACAACCCGGCCGCCAGCCCCATCACAAGTCCTAGCACCACGAGGCCCAGCCAGACCGCTGTCCCGATTTCGCCGGTGGCGCCACGGTGCGGGGTGTAGAACACCATCGTCAGGGCGGTGGCGGCGATCAGGGCGACGAAAGCCCAGTTGAGGATCGTCAACTTGACGGCTCTCAAGGCGCGAGCGCCCAGCCAGGCGCCGACCATCCCGCCTGCGGCCACCACTAGCGCCGGGCCGATTACCAAGTGCCCTCTGAAGCCGTAGGTGGCCGCGCCGACCAGCGCCGTCGGGATGATCGCCGCCAACGACGCGGCCGCCGCGTGGCGCTGGTCCAACCGTCCCAACCAGATCAGCAACGGCACCATCACGATCCCGCCGCCGACCCCGAACATGCCGCTCATCAGCCCGCCGATGGCGCCCGCCGCCACGAACCGCCAAAGGGCCGCTCTGGGCTGCTCGGGCCGTGCGGCGGACGGCGGGCCGGAAGTCACTCGCCGATTCTAAGCCCCGACCAATCAGTCTCCAGACGACTTACTGGGCGACGAATAAGTCTCCAGACGACTTACTGGGTGACGGGCAGGTGCGAGGACCCGACCGATAAGTCTCCAGACGACTTACTGGGCGACGGGCAGGCGCGAGGACCCGACCGAGCGGCATCGTCCAACGTAGTGTTGTCCGGAAGCCGAGACCGGTCGCTCAGCCTCAACGCGACCCAGCCCGGACACGTAGCCTCATGGGACCAATTCCCGTTCCGCAGCCGATGGTCGAATGTCCGCCAATCACAGAATCCCGAGCCCGTCCGGGCTCTATCACGCCATGATGCGCGGCGTGAATCGCACGGACCTCTTCGTCGATGATCAAGACCGTGAGTTCTTCCTGGAGCACGCTCGCGAGACGGCCGAGCGAACTGGCGCCAGGGTGCTCGCGTTCGCGCTGATGGGGAACCACGTCCATTTCCTCATCGAGGCCGACCCCGACCAACTCTCCGCCTTCTTCCGGCTGCTCGGTGGGCGTTACGCTCGGCGCTTCAATCTGCGTCACCAGCGAGTCGGACATTTGTTCCAAGGCCGCTTCAAATCGATTCCCGTCAATGACATCAAATACCTGGCCACAGTGGTCGCCTACATCCATCTCAACCCGGTGCGCGGAGGGCTCGCTTCGGATCCGGCTGACTACCAATGGAGTTCACGCGGAGTGTCGAGGCACGGCGCGCGGCTCGCTGACGTCAAGCGGCTGGCCGAGTGGGTGCCCCTGGAAACCCTTCGGCGAGTCGAGAAGGCCTTCTTGGCGGCTGATCAGGCCGCGACCGACCCTTTCGCGCCGCCTCCCATGGGTCGGCCTCCAAAGCCTGCCGACGATGCCGCTCGCGCGCTTCGCTCGGTCTGCGGCGTCAGCGATCCGGCGGCCTTCGGAGCCCTGGCCCCGGCGGAGCAATCACGAACCGTGGCCGAGTTGGGCGACTTGGGCCTATCTCAGCGCGAAATCGCCCGGGTGGTCGGTTGGACCAGGCACGCAGTGCGGGTGACGCTGGGCTGATCAGTTCGCCCAGAAAGTCGTCTGGAGACTTATTGGGCGCGGGGGGGATTCATCTTCCGATGACCACCAATTGATCCGAGGCGGCGCCCGGCGCCGCCGCAGTCGTGATCCTCCGGTCGAGGGTGACGAAACGACCGCCCCGGCTCACGGCCAGCGCCAGCAAGTAAGCGTCGGTCAACTGGGCCGGTCGCAGAATCCTGTTCGGATCGATGCGGGACGGATCGGTGATGGCGATGTCGCACGGCCAGAACTCGTGGTCCGTGTCTGCGGTGGCCGCTTGGAGCAACGCAACTGCTGCCGACACCGGCATCGGGTTGGTGTATCCGGGTTGCGAGCTTATTCGCACGAACCCGTTCTGGGTTATCGGACAAGTGGCCCAACCGCCGTCCAGAGCTTCGAACCGCTCGGTCACATCGCGAGTGAGGGCATGATCGGAGTCGAGCAAGGCGAGCAAGACGTTGACATCGAGCAGCGCCCGCACTAGATGCCCAACTCCTCGCGCAGGGCGTTGACTTGCTCATTGGTCACGATCCCGCCTCGACTCGGAAACTGCGGCAACCGACCGGCCTGGCGGCGCGAACCGCTCGCGACAGAGGCTTCGCGATCCGCCTGGTATCCCTTGCGGAGGAGGTCAGACACCACTGCGCTGACCGACTTGTGCTTGGCTTTGGCGAGGTCGCGGGCCGCAAACATGACGTCGTCATCGATGATCAGAGTGGTGCGCACGGCATACATCATACTATGCGTTGCTTTGGTCAGCCTGGTTGGAGCGATTTCGGCTTTCATCCGGAGCCCGTGTGATCCGGGTCTTAGTTCTTGGAGCTGGAAAGGGTCGCCCGGAAAGTCGTCTGGAGACTTATTGGGCGAGGAGCTGGAAAGGGTCGCCCGGAAAGTCGTCTGGAGACCAATTGGGCGAGGAGCTGGAAAGGGTCGCCCAGAAAGTCGTCTGGAGACTTATTGAGGTTTTCTCACCAGGGCGGGTTGTCTGATGTTTGATTTGCGGTGCTGACCTGCTGGTGCGCGGCGTGGCGTGCGTGGATGCGGGGCCCTCGGCCGGGAAGCTGATCGTGTAAC
>JAISCU010000144.1 GCA_031265345.1 Bifidobacteriaceae bacterium | reverse complement strand
AGGTTGTCCAGCGGCGAAGTTCTTCACTGGCCGGAGCGTCGCAGACCCAGATCCCGAGTGCGTTCTGGGCCACAGCACCGGGCTCGGTCGCCAGGTTCCTCCCCCGGGCACGGATCACTCCCGCCGCGCCGCCCTTCAGGCGGCGTTGGCGCCATGGGGTTCAGCGGTCAGGCCTTGCCAGTGCGACCCGGTCGCGCGGAACCTGGTTCCCGGCTCAGGTGGGGGAGCCTCAGCGTGACCAGGCGGGTTGCGCTGGTGACGGGCGCCGCCCGGGGAATTGGCGCCGCTTGCGCTGTCGCTTTGGCCAGGACTGGATACGTGGTCGTTGCGGCTGATGACTGCGGCCGGCGGCCGTACCGTCCGTGCGGTCACAGCGGAACCGGCCCGTCGTTGACTGATCTTGAGCGGGTGGTGGCCGAATGCGGGGATGAAGCGGAGGGGGCCGCGGTGGATGTGGCTGACGGGGAGGCCATGATTCGTCTCTGCGCCCGCATCGCACGGCAACGAGGACGTCTGGATGTGGCGGTCGGGGCGGCGGGAACGATCGATGGGGGTCAGCCGATATGGCGGACATCGCTGAGTTCCGCGGAAGAGCTATTCCGGGTCAACGCGATGGGCGCCTGGAACACCGCGCGGGCTGCCATCCCCTATCTCCTGGCCTCGCCCCGCCCAGAACTCGCGCGGTTGGTGATCGTCACTTCGGCCGCTGCCCAGCGCGGCCTGTTCCATCTGCCCGCGTATACGGTTGCAAAGCATGCCGCGCTGGGGGTTGTGCGTGCGGCTGCGGCCGACCTGACTGGGACCGGTGTGGCGGCTGTCGCTGTCTCACCTGGCTGCACGGAGACCCCGATGCTGCATGCCACCGCTGAATTGTACGGCTGCGACACTTCCGAATTGCTGTCCCACCAGGCACTGCGGCGGCCGATCAGCCCGGAGGAAGTCGCGCGCGCTGTCCTGTTCGCCGTGTCCCCGGATGGTGCGGCTTTGACTGGTTCCATATTGGCGGTCGAAGGCGGTTTCGGTGGCTAGGCAAGCGGCGCCCTGGTCACTGCCGCACGGTTCGGTGGTCCGGCTGGCGGTGGATACCATCATTGCGGATGCCGGCAGAACCGTAGCCGGCGGCTGGCCGCGCACGGTGCTCTTCCTGGCGCCAGGCGCCGCGCGCAAACTTCGGCCAGGTCCTGTCAGCACGGTTCGAGTGAGCGATCACCTCAGCGCGGCCCTGGCAGCGCGCCTAGTGGACGCCGGGGTCGCCCATCTGGTGTTGGAGACACTCCCAGGCGTGGCGGAATCCGACCTGACGGTGGTCGTGCCTGTCAAGGATCGGCCCAGGCAATTGGACCGTCTGCTCGCCTCGTTGGCGGGCCGCTTGCGCGTGATTGTGGTCGATGACGCGTCGGTGGCTCCGGCGCCGGTGGCCCGCATCTGCCGGGCTCATGGAGCTTCCCTGGTGTCCTTGACCGTCAATCTTGGTCCCGGCGGTGCCCGGAACGCTGGACTGGCGCGTGTGGGGACCCCCTATGTGGCGTTCGTGGATTCGGACGTGGTGGTGGCGCCGGAAGATCTTCTGTCATTAGCTCGCCATTTCGCCGACCCGCAGGTCGCGCTAGTCGGACCGCGGATCGCCGGCTTGGCAAGCACCAATCCCAACGCCATAGAGCTCTACGAGGCTGACCGTTCGTCGCTCGACCTTGGCTCAATGCCAGCTTTGGTGCGGGCCTTCTCGCCCGTGTCGTGGATGCCGGCGGCCTGTCTGCTCGCCCGGGTCGACGCGTTGGGCAGCGGATTCGAGGAGGATTTGCGGGTCGGCGAAGACGTAGATCTGGTCTGGCGCCTGGTTTCTTCCGGTCATCGTGTGCGCTACGAGCCAGCGGTGTGCGTACGTCACGAGCACCGGACGGTGATCGGTCCATGGCTGGCGCGGAAAGCCGAATACGGAGCCAGCGCTGCTCAGCTAGCTCTGCGCCATCCCGGGAAAGTGGCTCCGGCAGTATTGGCGCCCTGGTCTGCGGCATTGGTGTTGGCGCTGGCGGCCCAGCGGCGTTGGTCTGTTCCGGTGGCGGCCGTTTGTGGTCTGGCCGCGATCGTCAAAGTGAGGCGCCGACTGGACCGAGCTGGGGAACCCGGCCTTCTTGCGCTGCGACTGGTGGCGTCAGGGGCACGGGCCGCGCTGGCGCAGGTGGCGGGCCTGGCCTTGCGCCACTGGTGGCCGGTGAGCGTGGTGGCAAGTGTGTTTTCGGGCCGGGCCCGCCGCGCGCTCGCGGTGGTTGCCATGGGCGAGGCGTTGGTCAGTTGGGCGCGGAGTGAGCGCCGGCTGGGGCCCTTCACGTTTGCATTGTTGCGTCGGGCGGACCACTGCGCTTACGGGTTTGGCCTGTGGCGTGGCGCGTTGCGGGAAAAGTCTTTTCGCGCCTTGGCCCCGATCTCCAGCCGTGCCCACCAGCGCGGCGGCGGTTGACCGGGCAACTCTGGTGCCGGTGCCCTCCCCCAGCTCGATGAGGATGAGCAGGCCATCGGCGTGTCGTGCTACGCGGTTTCGGTGCCCGATGCCGCCGTCCCGACTTCGGTGTCCAGCTCAGGTCCGACCGTGCGTATGACGCCCGTCCGGCCTGAGCGGGCGGCGCCATGCCTGAAGAAAGCCGGGCAGGAGTTGGTCTGCTACCTGTCCGGCGACGCGGCGAAGGCACGGGTGGCCCGATGGAGTGCTGGAAGACGACCGAGCGGCATCGTACATATTGTCCTAATGTCCGTCTTGCGGGGTGCTCCACGAAACGAGGAAGCCTTCCGGTGAGACGGCTCGCGCCAAGCCGGGGTAGTGACGGAGATTGCCAGTCACCAGCCAGGCGCCGGTCCAGTCTGCCACTTCCGCGAATGGCTCGTCGTCAGGGTCCGGCAGCGATATCCGCGAGGCGCCGATCACGGGCAGGCCCGTGGCGCGTAGCTGGTCGATCAGGGCTGAGCTTTCGGAGGGCCGAAACGGGAACTTGCTCCGGCTCAAGACCTCTCGGTACTCCGCGAGAATTCGAGCGTCGTAACACACGCTGACCTCGCCAGCGATCACCATATCCACCACCCGCGCCGGTTTGCCGGACGGGGCGAGCAGCGCCGAGACGAGGATGTTGGTGTCGAGAACCGTTCTAGCGGGCATGGCGTTCGGCTCGCGCGGCAGCGATTTCGGCGTCGATCTCCTCCATCGTCATGCGGTCCAGGCCCATAGCCGCGGAGCGCTCTCGCATCGCCGCCACGGCTCGCACCGCTCGGCCGACGCGCACGGCTTCAACCGTCTCTTGCAAAGTCGAGCCGTCGACGTCGAGCATCAATGCCTGTGGACGGCCCCGGTTGGTGACCACCACCATCTCTTCTTCGGCAAGCTTTGTCCACACGCGACCCGGTTCGGTCCGCAGGTCGCGAACGGTCAGATATTCCAAAACGCACCTCCGCAACCAGACTAGTTCTTCTGTCACCTGTCTGTCATCCCGAGCCGCCCGGGCGGGATCGTCCAAACTGTCCTGATGTCCTGGCGTAGCCATGGTTGGGGCCTGTCCCCAATTGTGGTTCGGGTCAGCGCCTGTCGCCTGCCGCGGTGAGCTCGGCGGGGCGGCCTCGGTGGCCTCCGCCGGGCTCCGACAACGCCAGGCGGGACGAGGCCAGCAGCAGTTTGATGCGGTTGAGTTGGTTGACGGGGCTCGCGCCGGGGTCGTACTCGATGGTGACGATGTTGACGCCGGGATGGCGGCGCATGATCTCGCGGAACATGCCTTTGCCGGTCACATGGTTGGGCAGGCAGGCGAACGGCTGCGCGCAGATAATCGATCTGACGCCGGATTCGATCAGTTCCAGAATCTCAGCCGTCAGCAGCCAGCCTTCTCCGGCCTGATTGCCCAGGGAGCAGATTTCGGCGGCCTGCCGGGCCATCGCGGGCATGTCGCCCGGTTTCGGGAAGTCGGTCCCGGCCCTGGCCAGCGCCCGGCGGACGGGGTCGCGGTAGCGCTCCAGCAGCCAGCGCACGAACTGCTTCAGGCGCAGCGTCCGCTTCCCGGTCCCGAGCGTCCGGTAATTCCATTCGACCGTGTACATGCCGTTCAGCACGAACTCCATCAGCCCGGGCAGCCGCGCCTCGAAGCCCTCGGCTTCGACCACGTCAACGACGTGATTGTTCGCGTCGGGGTGGAATTTGACCAGAATCTCACCGACGATGCCGACCCGCGGCTTCCGCTCTTCCGCCGCTCCTCCCGTCCTCGGCAGGGCGTCGAATTCGCGCACGATCCGCCTGATGAGGGCACCATATCCAGGCCTATGCCCTGCCAGCAGCCGACGGGCGGCGGCATCGAGACGGTGGTAGAGGTCCGCGGTCGAGCCGGGGACGGCCTCGTAGGGGCGCACCCGCAGCACCGCCGCTTCGAGCAGGTCGCCCAGGACGATGGCTTTCATGGCCCGGTTCATCAGGGGGAGCGAGAGCTTGAAACCGGGATTGGATTCGATCCCCTGGGTGGAGATCGCGATCACCGGAACGTCTGGGTAGCCTGCCTCCGCGAGGGCTTTGCGCAGCAGCCCGACATAGTTGGTGGCGCGGCACATGCCGCCGGTCTGGGTGATCACGACGGAGGTGCTGTTTGGGTCAGCGCCCCCCGAGTTGAACTCCGCCACTATCTGGCCCACCACCATGATGGCGGGATAGCAGGAGTCGTTGTTGACGTGCTTGAGCCCGGTCTCCACGGCATCGCCGGAGAGCGTGCGGAGCACCCGGAGGTTGTAGCCCGAGCCCCGGAAGGCGGCCTCCAGCAACGAGAAATGGACCGGCGACATCTGCGGCGCGATGATTGTGTGGTGGGCCTTCATCTCCTTGGTGAACACCCGCCGTTTCGATGCGTAGGACGCGGGCGTCGCGGCACCCGGAGCGCGGAACACGGGTTGGCGTCTGACGCTAACCCGTGTTCCGGTCGGTTCGACGGCGACCGAGTCGGGCGCGTGGTCCGGGCGAGCACAGGCATTGGCGCTGGTGGGGGGATCGGTTTGCGAGTCGGCGCGGGTTTGGGTCCGGGCCTCAGCCCGGGTTTGGGTCCGGGCCCCGGCGGCGGCGGCCAGGGACCGCAGCCGGATTCGGGCAGCGCCCAGGTTCGAGACCTCGTCGATCTTCAGCAGGGTGTGGACCCGTCCAGCGGAGCGCAGGATCTCCTGGACCTGGTCGGAGGTGATGGCGTCGAGCCCGCAGCCGAACGAGTTCAGTTGGACCAATTCCAGGTTGGCGCGCGGGCGCACAGCCGCCGCCGCCTGGTACAGACGCGAGTGATAAGCCCACTGGTCGCGCGAGCGCAGAGGGCGCTCCACCGAGCCGAGCGGGCAGACCGAATCCTCGGTCAGCACGGCCATGCCGAGCGAGGTGATGAGCTCGGGGATGCCATGGTGGATTTCCGGGTCGACGTGATAGGGCCGCCCGGCCAGCACGATCCCAGGCGTCCCTGTCCGTTCCATGAAGTCCAACGCCTCGCGCCCGGCCGCCTGGACCTCGGCGGTGAAGGCCTCCTGCTCGGCGTAGCCGGCGGCGACGGCGGCCTGGGCTTCCTCCAAGCCGACATCCCAATCTGCCAGCTCCTCGACCAAGCGCGAAGCCAGCAACTCCGGCAGCGCCAGGTTGAAGAACGGGTTGATCAGGCGCACCGAACCGTCCCGCAGCGACTCCACGTTGTTGGCGATCACCTGCGGATACGAGGTCACCACCGGGCAGTTGAAGTGATTGTCCGCGCCTTCGACCAGTTCGCGCTCGTAGGACACCGAGGGGTAGAAGATGGTCCGCACCCCCCGCGAGACCAACTGCTCGATGTGCCCGTGCACGAGCTTGGCCGGATAGCAGATGTTCTCCGAAGCGATCGAGTCCATCCCGGCGACGAACAGTTCGTGGTTGGAGCGACCCGACAGGACCACCCGGAAACCGAGCGACGTCAGGATGGTGAACCACAAGGGGTAGTTCTCGTACATGTTCAGAGCCCGTGGCATCCCGATCGAACCGCGGTGCGCCGCTTTCTCCGTCAGACGGCGATACGCGAACAACCGCTTGTACTTGAAGTCGAACAGATTCGGCAGATCGGATTTGGAGCGGCCACGGTCCCCGGCGCGCTCGCAGCGGTTGCCGGAGACGTGCTGTGCGCCGTCGGGGAACTCGGAGATGGTGCATTGGCAGTGGTTCTGGCACAGTCGGCAGGTCTCGGTGTGAGTGGACACATCCAACGATCGCAAAGCCAACGGCGCCAGCAAGGAGGACGGCGACCCCGGCACGAAGCGGGAGCGCGCTATCAACGCCGCGCCGAAAGCCCCCATCAGCCCGGCGATGGACGGCCGCGTCACGGAGACGCCGGTGAGAAGCTCGAAAGCCCTGAGCACGGCATCGGACAAGAAAGTGCCGCCCTGGACCACGACGTGCGTGCCCAACTGGGACGCGTCGCGCAACTTGATGACCTTGTAGAGCGCGTTGCGGATGACCGAATAGCTGAGCCCGGCGGCGATGTCCCCGACCGAGGCGCCGTCCTTCTGGGCGGCCTTGACGGACGAGTTCATGAACACGGTGCAGCGCGAGCCAAGGTCAACCGGCGCGAAAGAGGCCAAGGCGGCCTGGCAGAAAGCCTCCACGTCGAGCGACATGGTCTGGGCGAACGTCTGCAGGAACGACCCGCAGCCGGACGAGCAGGCCTCGTTGACGTGGATCTCGTCGATGGCGCCGTCCACGATCCGCAGGTACTTCATGTCCTGCCCGCCGATGTCGATCACCGACGTCACCTCCGGCTGGAGGAACTCGGCGGCGCGGTAGTGGGCCATCGTCTCGACCTCGCCGTCATCGACGTGCAGCGCGGCCCGGACCAGCCCCTCGCCGTAACCGGTCACGCAGGCCCGCACAATGATCGCCTGCCGGGGCAGCGCGCGCCGGGCCTCGGCCACGATCGCGGCGGCCGCCGCCACGGTCGATCCCTGATTGGGTGCGTAGTGGCTGTAGCAGAGGCGGCCCTCGGAATCGATCACGACCGCTTTGATTGTCGTGGAGCCCGCGTCCAACCCCAGGAAACAGGCACCTTTAGCCTCCGCGGCGGGGATCTGCTCGACCCTTGCGGCGGCGTGGCGCCGGTCGAACTCGGCGCGCTCCTCCGCGTCCGTGAAGAGCGGTCGCAGCCGCCCGGCCCCGCCCGGTCCCTGCTCGTGAACCCGGTGCGCGCGGGCTGCCAGGTCCTCCAGGGCTATGGGCGCGGCATCGGCGGCCAAGAAAGCCGCTCCCAACGCGACCGCCAGCTGCCCCTTCGGCGGGCAACTGATATCCGCCCCGGTCCCGTCGAGAGCCCGCGCGAAGGCCTGGCGCAGCTCGGGCAGGAAGTGGAGCGGGCCGCCGAGCAGAACCACCCGCCCGCGCACCGGACGCCCGCACGCCAACCCGGCGATGGTCTGGGTGGCCACCGCCTGGACGATCGAGGCGGCCCGATCCTCGTGGCGCGCGCCGTCGTTGAGCAGCGGCTGGAGAGCGGTCTTGGCGAACACGCCGCAGCGCGAGGCGATCGGGTAGAGGGTCTGATAGCCCGCAGCCAGCCCATCCAACCCGGCAGCGTCCGTCCCCAGCAGTGTCGCCATCTGGTCGATGAACGCGCCCGTCCCACCGGCGCAGGTCCCATTCATCCGTTGCTCCACCACCGGCCTGAGGTACGTGATCTTGGCGTCCTCGCCGCCCAGCTCGATGATCACGTCCGCCTCCGGATCGAGCCGCCGAATCGCCTCCGTCTCCGCGATGACCTCCTGCGCGAAAGGCAGCCCCAGCGCCTCCGAGACCCCCAGCCCGCCCGAGCCGGTCACCGTCACACGCGCTTCCTGTCCGGGAAAACGCTGGACGATGCCGCCGATCAGCTTGGTCAGTTCGATCCGCACGTCCGCGTGGTGACGCCGGTAGTCTTCGAAGACCGTGTCCCGGCCGTCCCTGAGGACAGCCTTGACGGTGGTGGAGCCGATGTCGATCCCGAGTTGCAACTCTGGCCGCCTTGTCTGGCCGGTCATGCGGCCTCCTGGTGGAGAGGGCTGGCCAGGACGAACCGCATGGTCGGTTCGGCCAGGTCCACCACCTGCTCCAGCGTCAGGGCCGCCAACATGCAATGGGGATCGAAGTGGCGCTGCAGGGCGATGGCGGCCATGAATCCGACCATCAGCCTGAGGCGTAGTTCCGGCTGATCGACGCCGAGTTCCTCGACCAGCGGTCCGCCCACCCAGGTGTACATGAACCGTGCCATGGCCCTTGCGGCGGCCGGGTCGTGCGCCGCCTCGATGATGATGGCGGACAGCGCCTGGGCCACCTCGTCGGTGCCCCACAGCGTGAAGTACATCCTGGCCAGCCGCCTGACCGGGTCCTCGGTCGAATTCCGGAACTCGGCCAGGGCGGGCATGTCCGGGTCCAGCGGGACCTCGGTGGCGGCATCGAACAGGCCGCGCTTGGAACCGAAGAAATGGAAGATCAGCTTCGCGTCGACGCCTGCGGCCTCCGCGATGTCGCGCAGCGTGGTCTTGGCGTAGCCGTTCAGCGAGAACAATTGGCGGGCGTGCCTGAGGATCGCCTGGGCGGTGGTGGTGGGGCCGGGACGGCGTCCGGGTTTGGGCTGGTCTTGGTTGGTGGGCTCTGCAACGGTGAACTCCGCGACGTCGAGTTCCGCGACGGTGGGTTCCGTAACGATGAACTCCGCGACGGCTGGTTCTGCGGCCGTCGGTTCCGAGGCTTTCAGCTCTGCGGCACGCGAGGCTACCGGGATGGGTTCGTTCGACCCGGCCGCCGGGGTGGACGGCTGGTTTCGCGACCGGTTGCGCGGCTGGGGCATTGACGGTCCTTGGCTGGAGGTGGCTGGAACGACTGCGGTCACACTATCTCAACACTCGGTGAATTACCAGTCCTTGGCCCGAGCACTGGCTGGCGCGGCGTCGCCGGTGGCTGACCGTGATCTGACCGACGGTGCCCATGGAGAAGTTCGGGTGTGCGCGGGCGCGCCGAATCGGCGGCGAAAAGACAAATCCCCTGGCTCTCGCGCGCGACATCCAGGAGATTCGGCTTTTGTCCCGGACGGATTTCAGCGAGTGCCAGGGAATTTGTCTTTCTGTTGGAGGCATCCGTCGCGCGGGCCGGTGAAACCTCAGGTCAGCGGGGTCGGCTCGAAAAGGACACGAATAGGAAAAGACAAATTCCCTGGAACTCGCCGGAGACAGGCCTGCGGAAAAGACAAATTCCCTGACTCTCGCACACGAGAGCCAGGGTTTGCGTCTTTCGGCGCGAGCGGCCACCCGCTTGCGGCTCGTTGGCTGGACCCAGGTGGTTGCCGTCGGGTCCCTGGCGTCCCATGCCTCAACTGACCGAGACGTTCTGTCCCGTCGAAGGCGACCACCCGTCACGACCGAGCGGCTTCATGCCATCGACGCTTTTGACACCTCCGGGCGAGCCGCGATGGTTGATACCCTTTTGACACATCTGCAACTGGTTTCGTCCCACGCGGGGAAGGGGAACAACATGCGTATCACGCCAAAGAGCCTCACTTCTGCAGGCTTGGCGCTCATGATCGGCTTGGTTCTGGCGTCATCGGCTTCCGCTGGGCCAGTCGCCGGTCTAAATCGATCATCGGCCCCGGTCGCGGCCGGACCCGTGACGGACCAGGAGGAAGACGACGTGGACGCGGCGCTGGGCGAACTCAACGACGCGGGCCTGGCGAAGAACTGGGAGTCGGACGGCACCCTCGCGCCAGTCTTGCAGGCGCCGCTAGACAAGGCCTTCCCGGACGTGTGGTCTGGAGTGGCGCTTGACCGCGAAGCACACACCGTGATCGTCCATTACGCCGAGACGGCACCTGCCGAACGACTCGAAGCTTTCTTCGCTGCGGTCGATCGTTTGCGGGAACAGCGGTTGCCCTGGGAAATCAAGACCGAGGGCGTGCCGTGGACCGAATCTGAAGCACGGCACAAAGTCGCCGAAATCCTGGACGACGACCAAGAATGGGCTGCTCGGCAAGGGGTGAGAGACATCACGATGGTTGGTGTGAGCTCAGATTTCAGTTCAATCTGGGTAGGGACTTCCGACGACAACCCAGCGCAACCGGCGGCTGGCGCGATCGGTTTTCCGTTGGAGGTTGTGAGCGCGCGTTTCGATGAGCAAGTGTCGCATTGGACGGACGCCAAGCCGCTCGCGGCGGGGCCGCGCTAGTCACCCCTTCAGCGGCGGCGTCACAGCATTGTCCGGAATTGCCGGGGGGGGGGGCATCTCCGGATAGGCTGGTGGTTGTTCGTCCCACAGTCAAGCGCAGTGAGATTGCTTTATCTATCGGTGGGAGGACGAATCATGAAACGCATGAGCGCGGCAGTGGCCGCGGCACTGAGTTTGGTGGCGCCGCTGGCTTTGGGCGCTTGTTCGAGCGCGCCCCGGGAGACCGGGGATTGGCCGTGGTACGACTCGGCGGCGGCGATCCAGGAAGGGTCGGACGCGGCTGTCTACGTCGAGGTCGAGCGAGTCGATCCGGGCGAGGGCGACGAGGCAGGAATCAACCAATGCTCCGCCACGGTGATCGCGAGCGACCCCAAGATCGCTGAGTCCGAACTGGTCATCGGCGTGCCTGCGTCAGCCACCGGTCGGCGGGTCGAGGTGAAGGCAGGCGGCCAATACGTGATGTTCGTGAACCTGTTCGAGGACGCCAAAGCGAGCGTCGTGTCGCCGGGTCAAGGAGTCTTCCCGGTCACGGAAGGGGAGGTCGGCAAGAGCGGAGAGGACACCTTCACAATCGCCGATGTGGCGACCCGCCTCGACCTGAAGCAAGCATAGGGAATGCCCTCCAGCGTCTCTACACGAGGTGGAGCACAGCGCGCGGCGGGTCGAAAAGCGTCGTGTCGCCTTCAAGGGAGCCGATCAACTGAAGGATTTCGGATCTGGTGAGCCCGGATTGGTCCAAGCGACGGCTGATCGATGCCGCTAGTTCCGGTTCCTCCGGCGGGAGCAGGTCTGCACCGGGTTCGCGCGCCTTCCAACCCCGTTGGCCCATTTGGTGGTGGAACCTCTGACGGTCCTCGATAGTCACCTTGCCCAGATCGTAGGCGCGCTCGAAGATCGCCTGCATCGATACCCCCCACTCGACTTTCAGGTCCAGGACTTTCCCGAGGGACAGGTTCGTCAGTTCAGGGCTGATCACATGCGCGGGCATGAGGAACGCTGCGGCGAACCGGTCCGCTTGGTCCTCGGCATCCAAGCCGAACGACCGTCCGTGCAAGGCAAGGTGTCCCAGCTCGTGCGCGACCGTCCAGCGCCGACGATCCGTGGGCAGCGCACCGTTGAGGAATAGGATGGCGTGGTCGCCCGCCCATTGGGACATTCCGTCGATGCGCCGGGTGCCGAAGTCCTCCTGGATGACGATCACGCCAGCCGATTCGATCCAGCGAATGGCGTTACGCACAGGGCCGATAGGCATTCGCCAGGCGGCTCGCAACAGCGCCGCCGCCTCCTCCGGCGCGTGCTCGTCGGGATCGATTTGGATGACGTGGTTCTGCGGATTCATCGAGATGCGTTCCAATAGGAATGACGAGTGCATGCGTGCCGCGTTCAGACGTGCCTCGACGCGCTTCCAGTCCGATGGCTTCGCTGCTCCCCGCCGTCGCATGTGCGCGTCGGCCGCCATCCCTCCCTCCAATCGGAACCCGTGCCGAATGAGATCCGAAGTGACCCGCAGCGCCTGGCTGAGCGCCTCAACCGCGCGGTCATCAGGCTCGCGCATGCCGTTTTCGTACCGGGAGAGCGCCGCCTGTGTGATCCCGACCGCCTCGGCCAGTTTCTCCTGCGTGACGCCAGCGGCGCGTCTTAGGACAAGAATCGCATCGCCGATGCCGCCCTTCATTGTCCTAACGCTTCCTCGGTGCCGAACGCGACTCCGCTGAGGTCGATCTCGGGAAGGTCTGGAGCGAGCGGCGACCAGGAGAAGCTGGTCACAGACCCCGGGGCCCTGTGCAATCGAACCGCCCAGATCGGATTATCCTTGCCATCCCGGAAGGATAATGTCGCGTCCCCGACCGACCGCTCGTCGCCGTCCCAGTAGTATCCGAGCGCCAGGCTCCACGATTCCATTCCGTCCAACGTGACCACACGATTGGACCAGAACGCCCGAGAGGCATCCGTCGGGTAGGCCGAGATCCGGTCACCGGCATGGTGCCGCTTGATCCGGATGAGGTAGGTGGTGCCGGAGTGGAGTTCCCGCGTCGGCTCGGCGTCTGTGACGTGAACGCCTTCCATGTCGATGACAACGCGGACCAAGCGGTCCCAGATCCGCTCGTGGAGGAAGTTGGCCGTGAAACGGTTCGTGAAGCTCGGGAACCAGTCCGGATGCCATTCGCGCAAGGCGGCGTAATCGTCGCGGGCACCATCCACCGCATCGACGAAGGACCTCACCAATGGGCCGCCGAGGTCCGCGAGCACCCGATCCGCGTCGGGATATTCGGACGGATTCATGCCAGAAAACATACCACGCGCCCGATGCCGCTCACCCGTCTACCTGCGCCAACGCTGGTTGCCGACCGGGCGGCATCGGAGGCGAAAAAGAAGACGCCGCAGCCGGTCAGGCGCGGAAGGCGCCATCGAACAGGACGTTGACCGTGCCGCCGGGCGGGGCCTCGAACCTGTGCTTGACGCGGAACACCAGACCGTTCCCGAATCCGGCGAACAGCGTGTTCCAACGCAGGATGGTCTGGAAGGCGAACGACTCGCCGTTCTTCAAGGTCTGGATGGGGACCCCGTTCAGGTAGACCGTGTGGGTGCCGGCCGAGCCTTGGAACATCTTCGCCCTGGTGAAATTGACGACGCAGGGCTGGGGAAGAAATTCGGAGGGGTCCGCGGCCAGGGGCGGCGACTCGTACTTCTTGTTGCACCCGGCGCACTTGTATTGCAGCGGCGCTATGGTCACCAGGTCCTTGGCCTGCTGGTTCATCACCACGGCGGCCAGCAGCGGGGCGGCGCCGAGGCTGAACCCCGTCGCGAACTGCTGCGCCATGTTGCGCTTCTTCCCGAGCGGGGTGTAATCGCCGTTCCCGCAATTCGGGCATCTCAACTGGAAGAGGCTCGGAATCTGATTGCTCACGGTAATCTCCTTCGATCACTAGTCAGGGGCTGCGGCCACCATGGTGGCGAGCCGCAGGCGGTGTTTCGGCCAGCGTAACAGCGTTGACCTGGCGGATTGTCTGCTCCGAGCAGACAGTTTTCGCGTCGGAATCGTGCGGGCGAGTGGTCCGGTGAGATGTCTGGCCGGGGCATGCGGCGCCACGGCCAATTGGTTCGAAAGCCGCGACCCGTTGACTGCCTCTTCGCGCCGAAGGGGAGCGCTGCCATGAGGACGCCTCTGATCGCCGCAGCGGGCCTGGACTGCCGCTGCAGGGCCGCCGCCGATGCCGCCGGGCAAGCGCTGGCCGAAGGGGCGGTGATCGTGGCAACAGATGCTACGCGCAAGTCTGCGGCTTGCTGACAGGCACCAGGCGCCTGAAATAGCGCGATGGTACCGTTGGAACATGAGTG
>JAISCU010000433.1 GCA_031265345.1 Bifidobacteriaceae bacterium | reverse complement strand
CGGACGCCGCCCTGGCCGGCGGCCCGGATCCCGACCGGGGCAGCTTCACCATCGCGTTGGAGGCGGCCCGCGACCTGCTCGTGCGGGCCGAGGCGGCCGTCGCCGGCGCCGTGGTCGGCGAGCCTCCGTGACAACCCTCCCAAAACCCTAACTTCACGGCCTTGTGCCTAGCTCCCGGCGGTGGCCCGAGCCAAAGAGTGCCTGGCCGATGCCGTGCGGACGTCCTGGTCGCACGCGCCGTGCTGGCCCCGTTGATGGCAGGCGGCAGGCGGCCCGAGGCACCCAGTGACCACCTCCAGGCGAAGCGATCTGGGTGTGCTCCTCCCGTGCTGGCTGGCGAGCCCAAGGGGCAGGATGGCCATCCCTGGCCAGCGAAATACGGAATACAGGCGTTGCACTAATCCGGAATTGGACTCCGACCAAAGCCGGTCATTCACGGCCTTGATCCGCGATAGCCTGGTAGGGATTGAGCCCCGCGGACCAGCAAACCAGCGGGCCAGCTCGACTCCAGACACGACCCAACAACGACCGAACAAACGGGGAAGCATGTTTCAAGTAGTAATCCACGGACGCGGTGGGCAAGGCGTGGTGACCGCGTCCGAGTTGCTGGCCAGGTCCGGCTTCGCGGCGGGCGCCCAGGTCCAGGCCATCCCCAGCTTCGGATCGGAGAGGATGGGCGCCCCAGTCGTCGCCTACACCAGGTTCTCCGACACCAAGATTCTCACCCGCGAACCGATCCTCGACCCTGACGCGGTGATCATCCAGGACCCGACCCTCCTGCGGACCATGAACGTCTTCGAGGGACTGGTGCCAAACGGATGGGCGGTGGTCAACACTCGCGAATCGCCCAACCAGGTGCGCGCCATCTGCCCTGACGCCCCCACGCAAACCGGGCATCTGGCGACGGTGCCGGCGGACGACATCGTGCGCGAATATCTTGGAAGACCCATCCCCTCGGCTGCCCTGCTGGGCGCCTTCGCCGCCCTGACCAGCCAAATCACCCTGGACGCGCTGGCGGAGTCGATCAAAGCGACCTTCCGGGGCAAAGTCGCCCAGGGCAACATCAACTCCGCCATGGTGGCGTACCAATGGGTGCTGGACCATCGCGGGCAGGAGGATCAGGGCGCGCCGGGCGGGATCGACCATGTCGATGTGGACCGGCCGAGCACCGCCGAACTGCCCATACCGATCGCCGGGGTGCCGGAGGTGACCAATGCTTGAACTGCTGGAAGGCTCGAAGGCGGTGGCCCGCGCGGTCGCCCTGTGCCGCCCGTCGGTGGTGTGCGCCTACCCGATCTCGCCCCAGACCCACATTGTCGAAGCGCTGTCGGTAATGGTCCGCGACGGCCACCTGAAGGACTGCGACTACCTCAACGTCGAATCGGAGTTCGCGGCCATGTCGGTGTCGATCGGCGCGAGCGCGGCCGGGGGGAGGGTCTACACGGCCACGGCCTCGCAGGGCTTGCTCTACATGGCCGAGGCCATCTACAACGCCTCCGGACTCAAGCTCCCCATCGTCATGACGGTGGCGAACCGAGCACTGGGCGCGCCGATCAACATTTGGAACGACCAGTCCGACTCTCTGTCGCAGCGAGACTCGGGCTGGCTGCAGCTGTTCGCGGTGGACAACCAGGAGGCCATCGACCTGCACGTGATCGCGTACAAGATCGCCGAGGAGCTGTCGCTGCCGGTCATGGTGTGCATGGACGGGTTCGTCCTCACGCACGCCTCGGACGTGGTGGAACTTCCCACGCAGGAAGAGGTCGACGCCTTCCTCCCGCCCATCGCGCCGTTGGAGAAGCTCGACCTGGACAATCCGCGCTCGATGGGCATGATGGCGGGGCCGGACGTGTTCACGGAGACCAAGTACTTGGCGCACCAGGCGATGGTCCGGTCGATGAAGACGGTCCAGCACCAGGCCGACCGGTTCGCCCAGACCCTTGGCCGCGAGTCCTGGCAGCCGGTCAGGATCTGGGGTCCGGACGGCGAGGACCGGCCCGCCCGGCAAGGCGAGATCGCCGTGATCGGCATGGGCTCCGTGATGGGCACCACGCAAGCCACGGCCATGCGCCTATGGGATCAGGGAGTCAAGACCAGATTGATCACACTGGGCGCGTACCGGCCGTTCCCGGATCGCGCCGTGCGCCAGGCCATCGGCACGGCCGACCGGGTGGTGGTCCTGGACCGCGCGCTCATGCTCGGGGTGGGCGGCGTGCTCAGCGCCGACGTCCGCCGTTCGATGGCCCGCATGGGCATCCCCATGCACTCGGTCGTGGCCGGCCTGGGCGGGCGCTCGATCACCGAGCGGTCGCTCGCCAAGATGTTGCGCCAGGCCCGCGCCGGAGAGTTGGGGGAGCTCGAGTTCATGGATCTCAAGCAGTCATTGGTCGATGCCGTGGACCCGGCCCACGACTCGGACCGTCGGCCTGGCCAGGGGTCGGGTCGGGCGGCGGACGGCGCGAGCCCAAGGGGGCCCGCGCCGGGGCCGCCAAGCCAAGACCGGGCGGACTTGGGTGCGGCGGAGACTGGGACGGCGGCATCGGACATGAAAGTGGCGAGCGGAACCAACGCGGGGGAGGCGAACTGACCATGGCGAAAGTCCATATTCCGTTCATGCAGACGGGCGCGCTGGCCGTGGGCGGGCGGCTGCTCGACGAGGACGAGCGCTCCGTGCAGGCCTGGCAGGACCGGCCCTCGACCCTGACCCACGGGCACCGGGCGTGCCAAGGCTGCGCCGAGGCGCTGGCCGCGCGCTGGGTGCTCGACACGGCGATGGAGGTGACCGGCGGCAAACTGATGGTCGCGAACGCGACGGGCTGCCTGGAGGTCTTCTCGACCCTCTACCCCGAATCGGCCTGGCGGGTGCCGTGGGTGCACTCGCTGTTCGCGAACGCCGCCTCGGTGGCGACCGGGATCGCCGCCACCAACCACGCCAAGGGGCGCGACGACATCCGCGTGATCGCGCAAGGCGGGGACGGCGGGACCGCCGACATCGGCATGGCCTGCCTGTCCGGCATGTTCGAACGGAACGACGACGTGCTCTACGTCTGCTACGACAACCAGGCCTACATGAACACGGGCGTGCAACGGTCCGGCGCGACGCCCCCGGCGGCCCGGACCTCGACCACTCCGGCCGTCGGCCTGGCCCCGGGCAACACCTTCGGCCAGGGCAAATTCGTGCCCAAGATCGCCATGGCGCACGACATCCCCTACGTCGCCACCGCCACCGTCGCGGACCTGCGGGACCTGGAGGCCAAGGTCCGCACGGCCATGAAGCATCGCGGCGCGCGCTACTTGCACATCCTGGTGACCTGCCCGCTCGGTTGGGGCACCAAGACCGCCGATTCGATCAAGATGGCCCGGCTGGCCACCCAATCGGGCCTGTTCCCAGTCTTCGAGGCCGAATACGGCGAGATCACCGGCGTCACGCCGATCCGGTCGCGGGTTCCCGTGGAGGACTACCTACGGCCGCAGCGACGCTTCGCACATTTGTTCGGCCCGCGCGGTGACGAGGAGGCACTGGAGCGTCTGCGTGGACAGGCGGAGCGGAACATCCGCCGGTACCACCTGCTGGAGCCTTCCTCTGGTCCGTCACACGGTGCGCCCTCCTCGGGGCCTCCGGCAGGGCCTCCCCTGGGGGCGCCTGATCCGGAAAGAGGGCAGGCCTCAGGCACGAGACTCGACACGAGGCTCCAGAAGGGGGTGACCGTATGACCGGCACCGTCCCACCAGGGCTGTCGGCTCCCGCCGGTTCCTCGGCGGTCTACCTGACCGGCTCGTGGCGCACCGAGCGCCCCGTCTACATGTCGTTGCTGCCGCCGTGCTCCGCCGCCTGCCCCGCGGGCGAGGACATCCAAGCCTGGCTCTACGAGGCGCAAGAGGCCGGCGAGGGCTATGAGCGCGCCTGGCGCAAGTTGACCGTGGAGAACCCTCTGCCCGCGATCATGGGACGCGTCTGCTACCACCCCTGCCAGACCGCTTGCAACCGGGTGCAACTCGATGAGATGGTCGGGATCAACGCCGTCGAGCGTTTCCTGGGAGACCTGGCGATCACGCGCGACTGGCAGTTCGAAGCCCCCAACGCCGGTCTGCTCAGCGGGAAGCGGGTGCTGGTGATCGGGTCCGGCCCGGCGGGGCTGTCCGCCGCCTGCCACCTGCGGTGCCTGGGACACGAGGTGACCGTCCGCGAGGCCAAGGAGGAGATCGGCGGCATGCTGCGCTACGGCATCCCGCAGTACCGGCTGCCCCGCGACGTGATCGATTCCGAGGTCGCCCGGATCGGCCGGATCGGCGTGGTCTTCGAGCCGGGCCGCCGCGTCGATGACTTGGATTCGGCCGCCGCCGAGTTCGACGCCACCGTCGTGTGCGTGGGCGCCGGGGTTGGGCATCACGTCTCGATCCCGGCCGGTTCGGCCGCCAAGGTGCTCGATGCCGTCAACCTGCTCGAGGAGACCGCCGCCGGTTCGCCCCCCTTACTTGGGCGACGGGTGGCCATCTACGGCGGCGGCAACACCGCCATGGACGCCGCCCGCACCGCCAAACGGCTCGGCGCGGAGGACGCCGTGATCATCTACCGCCGCACCCGCGAGCAGATGCCCGCCAACGAGGAGGAGTACAGGGACGCGATCTCCGAGGGCATCCGCGTCAAGTGGCTGTCCACCATCTCCGAGGTGGACCAGGGCCGGATCGTGATCGAGCGGATGGAGCTCGACGCTTCCGGGCATCCCCAGCCCACCGGCATCTTCGACCAGGTCGAGGCCGACACGGTGGTGCTGGCGATCGGCCAGGACGCGGACCTGGACATCATCCAGGGCGTCGCCGGCATCCAGGTGGACGATGGCGTGATCGATTTGGACTCTCATATGATGACTGGTCGCCGGGGAGTCTTCGCGGCCGGCGATGCCGCGCCCGGAGACCGCACCGCCACCGTCGCGGTTGGCCAGGGCAAGTTGGCGGCCCGCAACGTGGACGCTTTCCTGCGGTCCCGTGACTACCTGGCCCCGCCGCGCGAGGCGCAGGCGACCTTCGACCGGCTCAACACCTGGTACTACGCCGATGCCCCCCTGCAGCAGCGCCCGGCGTTGGAGGCCGCCCGGCGGACCTCCGGCTTCGAGGAAGTGGTGCAGGGCCTGTCCGAGGAGTCGGCCCTGTTCGAGGCCCGCCGCTGCATGAGCTGCGGAAACTGTTTCGAGTGCGACAACTGCTACGGGGTCTGCCCGGACGATGTCATCCGCAAGCTCGGCCACGGCGACAAGTACCTCATCAACTTGGACTACTGCAAGGGCTGCGGCATCTGCGCCGCCGAATGCCCCTGCGGCTGCATCGAGATGGTCCCGGAGGACCGCTGACCCAGAACAGGGGACAGGCCCCCGTTCTGGCCGCGTACCGAGTCGGAGCCTGTCACCGCTGGTGCGAGTCTTCCGCCGCTCCGGGTCCGCCCAAGATCCACGGCACCGGGTCAATACTCGATGAAGAACTCGGGCAGGTTCGGGTATAGCTCGGCCAGGCCTTCGCCGATGCACCCATCGACCAGCGGCACATGGTAGCCGAGCGGGGTGCTGCCAGCCTCGCCCGCGGTGTCCTCGGCCAGTGCACGCAGGTTGGTTCGGGAACGGTCGACCTCGACCCCGGCGCCGTCCAGGCAATCGATCACGAATTCCAGCAACGGCGGATCGACCACCGGCTCATGGGTCGCGCGGTAGGCCAGGTCGAGATGTTCGGGGGAGAACTCCGTGTCGCAAGAACTCAGCCCCTTGACCATGGCTTCGTCCCAGGTATCCGAGGGCACTTCTTCTTCGATGGCGCTCCAGTCAAAGCCGCCGAAATAGCCCGTCACCGGGTTCACCCAGGAGTCGCCGGTCGCCACCACCCCGTCCAGCGCCTCGACGCAGTCGCGCCACTGCCGGTGCGCCCACTCGAGGTCCTCCCAGGTCACCGAGCCGTCCTCGATGCGATCCGAGGCCCAATAATCAGCGGCCTCGGCTGCCCGTTCCACCTCTTCGAGGGTCTCAGGGTTCTGCGGCACTGGCGAGGTGCATCCCGCCGTTCCAGGGCCGACCGCCATCACGACGGCGGCCAAGCCAACCACAGCCCTGACTATGCGGTTCATGCGAATCCTTCCGCGCGGCATCGTGCAACTGACAACCAAGTCCGGGGCTCACCCGAATCTACCCCAATAGCGCGGCCACCACGAATACCATCGGCGCGGCCCCCAGGGTGGTGACCGTGATCGCGTCGCGGGCCAGGATGGGGCTGGAATCGTAGCGGCTGGCGTAACTGAAGACGTTCTGGGCGCTCGGCAGGGCTGCCATCGTGGTGACGGCGTAGACGCCCGCCGCGTCGAGACCCAGCGCGAATCGGCCCAAAGCCCACGCCGCCGCGGGCATGGCCAGCAGTTTCACCACCGCCACCAGGGCCACTTGGCGCCGGCCTGAGTTCTTGGCCATGACCGGAGTGCCCAGGAGCGACATGCCGAAGGCGATCAACATCACGGGCACGGCGCCGCCCGCGACCAGACGAATCGGCTCCATCGCCACCAGCGGCACGGTCCAGCCCGAAGCGGAGACCGCCACCCCGCTGAGCGACCCGATGACGATCGGGCTGCAGATGGCGCCGAGGATCGCCCTCCACACCGGCGCCCCTTTGCCGCCGTCGCGCCGTTTCGCGAAGACTGCCAGGACAGCCAGCCCGATCGGCGCGAACAGCCCGGTCTGGAACAGCACGATCGGGGCGACCAGCGCCGGGTTGCCGAGCATGTGCATGGCGATCGGCAGCCCGATGTTCCCCGCGTTGGTGTACCCGGACGCCAGCGTGCCGACCGTCAGCGCCGATCCTCCCGGCCGCCACGCCAGGCCCGCCACCAGCGCGTATAGCAAGAAAGCCACCACGGCGGCCAGGAACGAAGTGAAGGCCAGGCGCGAGAACAGGACCGCCGGTTCGGATTCGGACATGATTACGAACAGCAGGACTGGCATCAGGGCATGCACCGCCAGCAGATTTAGCTGTTTGCCCGTCTGGGGCGTGACCACCCGGAACCTGGCGATCAGGTAGCCCACCACGATCGGCACGGACACGGTGACGAAGCCCTGCAGCGCGTCGAACACCCTGCCTCCCTCCAGCCGTCATTTCGCCACAGCCCACCCTAGGCCACGGGTGAAGTTCCAGATGGACGATGCCGCTTGTTGACCAGGACCAGCCGGGCTGTTGACCGTTCAGACGGCCGGCCGCGCCCGCGTCGAGGGTCTGGTCGGGGTGTGTTCGGTCAGTTTGGGAAGGGGAGTTGCACGGTCCAGGCTTTCCCACCGGCCGCGAACACACCGCGTCCCAGCGGATAGTCAGCCCGTCTAACCTTGGGGAAACCAACCTTGAACAACATGTCACCGTCACCCTGGTCGGGCTGCATCACGATACCCCGACGATTGGCCTTAACCTCAGCGATCAAAGGCCACGACGACATCCAACCGGAGGTCTCGTTCTCAGCCACGATCAAATGGCCATTGCGGCGAGCTTGCTTGACCGCTTCGGCCATCGGCGCTTCGCACGGCGACGAAATGAGTTCAGCTATGCCCTCAATAATCAAAACAAGGCCCGGCAAATCTTCATCAACGCCTGGCTGGCGAAGCGCCGGCGTCAACTCGGCCACCAACGCCCGCGCCTCGTCGTGGTCAAGCGCTGTCTTGGCCCAGAACGACGCTTTGCCCACAATTGAGCGTTTGGAGCCGAAATAGTACAACGGGATCTGCGGGTTCCACCGATGCAACGCCTGGCTGATGCTCTTCAAAGCCGTGGTCCGCCCAGATCCCGGTAACCCAGCAACGACAAACCCTCCCTGCGGAACGAAAGGCAAAGGCGCCAAGTCAGCATCCGCAACACCTAAGACAGGCTGACCGTTCATCACGATCGGCAATTCGGCCATGGTGATGTGATCAGGCAACCACTCGACCGGTTCCGCCCCGATAACACCGCTCTCAAGTAAACCTCCCGCGATGGCGCCGACTTCAAGGGCCTGGTCAGCTGGAATGGCTGAGCCGCCGGGCACCGCGACCTGAAGCTCATTTGCTTGCCCACTAAACACCGCCCTGCCCGGCGGTGAATCCGGACCAAGCACATCCGCCGGAACGCCCAGGCCTACGTAGGCGTTCTCATCGGCCTGCCGCAGAACCAGGCGGCGCTGCACTGTTGAGCCCACCGAACTGGACAGCGCACCGGCGCGATCAGCCGCGATGACCACGTGGATTCCGACCGCGCGGCCCTCAGACATCAAACGGGTGAACTGCCCGTAGGTTCTCACCAGCGTGCCGCTGCCTTCGTACTCGTCCCGGAAGGCCCCAAAACCATCGACAAGCAACATCACCCGCGGTTCGTCGTCGGAACCAGTGATCTTACGGTATTCGCTGATAGAACCAGCGTTCTGCTTTGAGTATCGCTCCGATCGAGCGTCCATGAGCGCTGTCAGCCGCTGCATGAGCCTGGCGATACGTTCCTGGTCTGATCCGTCTATGACAGCCCCGACCACTGGCAAAGACTCGAGCATCGTCAAACCGCCCGAAGTGAAATCGAGCGCATAAACATCCGTCCGCGAATTGCTCGCCTGCAAAGCCGCTCCCACGGCAACTGTCCGCAGCAGCGCTGACTTTCCAGCGCCACTCGTCCCGAACACAGCGAAGTTCCCATCCAAGTCAGGCGTGTAGTAGGCAGGGCGTTGGGCTTGGTGAGCTGGGTCGTCTACCACACCGATCGGCAGCCGCAACGGTTCGTCCGCCGAGGCCTTCAACTCCTGGACCATTGAGCCCAAGTCACAGATCGGCTTGAGTTCAGGCAACCATGGTTTGCGAGGCTCGGGAATATCACACTGTCCGAAGGCTTCGCCCACCGCTGCGACGATCCGGCTGATGTCGGGATCGGCTTCTTCGTCAACATCTGTCGCGATCTTTTGCTCGGGGATCTGCCACGGAATGCCAGCTCCGAAAGTCATGGTCTCAATCTCAACCCGCGGCGTCCCTTTCTCCTCGAGAGTGCGGCCACCCACATAGCCAGTCTGGAACAACGCGATTCTGCCAGGGCCCGTCCGTACGGCCCCGCGGCCCGGCACGGCCGGATCAAACTCGCTGGCCAGGCCACTGTCAAGCACGTCCGTCGAATCGGTCTCGTCAGCCATCCGCAACGCTACCCGCAAATTCGTGTTAGCCCGTAAGTTGGGGGTAATGACCCCAGCCGGGCGTTGTGTGGCGAGGATCAAATGCAAGCCGAGCGATCTACCCCGTTGGGCCACATCGACCACGCCGTCAACGAAATCCGGAAGATCATTCGCTAGGGCGGCGAACTCGTCCACCACGATTATCAACGCTGGCGGACAATCCGGATCACCGGTGCGTTCCAGGGCGATGAGGTCCTTGGCTTTCTTGGAGTTGAGAAGATGTTCACGGTATTGCAGTTCGGCTTTCAGGGATGTCAGCGCTCGTCGCACCAAGTGCGGCGACAAGTCGGTCACCAGCCCTACCGTGTGAGGCAATTTCAGGCAATCAGCGAACGCGGTGCCGCCCTTATAGTCCACAAACAGGAAAGTCACGCGGCGCGGACTGTGTTCCGTCGCCATGCCTAGCACCCAGGTCTGCAGAAACTCCGACTTGCCAGCCCCAGTGGTTCCTCCAACTAAGGCATGTGGTCCCTGCAGGCGCAAATCAAGCGTGAAATCACCCTGGGCGCCCTGCCCGATCAGCGCCCTGAGCGTCGCGGCCGATTTGCCCGTCGGGGATGCTCCAGCGCCAAGTGAGCCGTTCTCGTGCCATTGCTTGACTGTCACTTGTGGGTCACTGGCCAAGTCCGTTCCAGTCAACGCTAGATACGAGACTGATCGTGGCACGTCGGACTGGTCAAGCACGGGCGCTCCAGCGTCAAGAATAGGGGCTAGCTGCCGCGCTAATTCTTCCGCGCGGACCAGGCTCAAGAACTCAACCCGACCGATCACCGACGTATGCGCTTCTTTAGTGAAGCCAACCGTAACGCCTCCGCCAGCGTCCTTGACTAGATAGGCCTGGCAGGCCGCAGGCAAAGCATCTTGCCGATCCGCCAGCCAAATCACATGGACACCGACCGCCGGTCCCAGTTCGGCGATTCCGACCAGCCGCCCGCGCTCGGCTGGCTGATCGTCCTCTACTAAAACCACCACTGCAGGCAGTTGCTGCTTGCCCGAGGTCTCCCGGCGCGCGGCGATCAGTTCCTCAATACCCGTGACCAGCGCGGACACGGCCGCTTTAGTGCAAGCCAGATGCGCGCCGGTCAAGGGAGAATGGGTTGATCCGACGTGAGGCAGCCACATTAGCCAGTTCCACCGCGCGCATGATTCGGCTGACGCGACGGCCGCGACCGCGACTTCTGCGGGCGAATGCAGGCAGACGAGTTGCGCCACCAGATTCATCGCCACAGGGTCAACCCAGTCCCTGCTTCCGGCGACTCCGAGGTTCCCACATAAGCGGAGGTTGGCCACGACTGGCACATCGTTGACGAAAGCGGACTGCCGTCGCAAGTCTTCCAAGGCCGCCCAAGTGTCGGCGTCGGCCTCACCACGGTCCGGGCATCTCATTTCGTGACGGGACCGGCAGCGTCCAAAGCCAAGATTGAGTCCAAGGAAAAACTCAGACTCCGGCCGGCGGTGCCATAGATCCTGGTTCAGGCTGAACGCCGCCTCAGCGGCGGCGTCGAGCGAAGGGACTTCCTCGCAGCGCTCCACGTGCTCTTCATCCAGTGCCGCCGCCAAATCGTCGCGCAGTTTCGCCATGTCTTCGGCAAACCGGGTCCGGTCAGTCTTCACCGTCTTGTCATCGGTGAACTTGCGATCCAGGTAGGTGCCCACGGCGATCAGTGGGCTCAGCGCCACAAACATAATGCTCATGACGTTTTGTGTGACCATGAACAGCACCGTCCCCATCAACAAGGGCGCCACCATCGCTACCAGTGGGAACTTGGAAGATTTCGGGCGAGCGGGCGGCTTAGGGGCCTCAATGGTTCGGCCGGCGTATTGGGGCCGTACTTTGGGCGACCGGTTGAACTGCAATTCGGCGGATGCCTCGCGGGCCGGCATGCGGTCCGGGTTCGGTTCGATCATGATGGTGCTCTCTCCGAGCACAACCGTGGCCCTCGGGCCCACTTCCGCGCGATCGACTAGAACGTCGTTCATAACAACGCCATTGGACGAGTTCGTGTCGGCGATTTCTATCCGGTCGGCGACCGTAATTTCCGCGTGTTTGCGCGAGACCAAACCGTCATTCAAGATCACATCGCAGTCGGGATCGCGCCCAATGGTGTTTGGGCCGAGACGCAAACGATGGCTGGCACCCGCGTCTGCGCCCGCGATGACCCGCAGGCGGGCAGGGGCAGAAGATCCCGTGCCTCCGGCCTCTTCCCAAGTGGTGACGCGGACGTTTTGACCCGAGGCAAGACGGCTACCGCCAACCTGCGACCGTGGTAGCAACGTGGCTGTTGGTTGGCCGTCGTCACCAAGCAATTGGAGCGTCAAGTTTCCATTGGGCGAAGCCGGGACTTGGGTCATCCCGGCCTGGATAGCGGAAGCAAGGTCCGCCACGGTGGCCGTCGCCTCGGCCGTGACGGCGGCCGGACGTCCCACACCATCAGAGCCAACCAGGTTCAGTTTGATTCGCATGGCGCGTCTCCCGCCGCGGCGTCGCCGGAGTCGGCGCCAAGGATCTCAGTCAAGGCTCTCGGGGTCAGTTACTTGGTCAGAGCTTCGGCCCGACTTGTCCGATGCCGTTTCGGGGCTTTTCACGATCCACTCGCCGTTGAGCACCAGGTTGTCGGCAAGAGCGGTGATCGCGCGCGCCGCGTCAAGGTGTGGTGTCGAGAACGACACCTGAGCGACGTACGCTTCGTCCGGGGCGGCCAACCAATAGTCGATCAACAACAGGGCGGTCTCCGCAGCCCCGATGTCGCCATCGCCTGAACGCCGCCGTGTGTGCCGAATGATCCGTTGCCCGTCCAGGTCCATCCGGGCGACCTCGTCGTCTCCCGTGGCCTTTTCCAGAAGCTGATCAGCGACTTGGTCTATGTGGGCTCGCGGATCGACTTGAGGGCCTAAGTTGTGGAAATAGATGGCTGCTGACAGGGCGGCCGCAGCTGCCTTGGTCCGAGCGATCAGGAAAGCTAGTTGCCGACCACCGATCGACTCGGCTTTAGTCGCGGCCGTGCCCAACCAGTCGCGTATTTCGCGGCGTAGCTGAACCCCTTGATCCCCCAGCGTTCGCGTCTGCCGTTTGACAGCCCGCTTGATCTGTTGCCCGCGCGTCGACGGAACCGTCAAGTCGATGGTGGACCACAGAGAATCGAACGGCATCTCGAACCCGACCACAGTTCCGGGCGTCGGGCGCTGGCTCGCGTCATCGTCCAACTCGATTTCGACCGGTTCATTGTCCAGCAGCGAAGAAAGGAACCTGGCCTCAACCGTCAGCACATGAGGGCCAGCGGCATCGAAGACGACATTCTCGATCCTGTCCAGGTGACGGGCAAGGTACTCGACCGCTGCCGCCCCATGAACCACCGCGAAACAACGGTTCACGTCATCGCCCAAGAATTGGCCGAAGGTCGCCGCCGAAGAGAACAGACACAAGTCGTAATCGTGTCCAGACAACGTTGGGAAAACCCTTGTGGCGCAGGTTCGTCATCCGAAACCAGGACGGGCGCAACCAGCACGCCGAACGCCAAGGCTTCCATCACAGCCGCGAGGTCTTCCTGGCGCAGCGCCTTCGCCAATTCCGGGGAGCCGAGTTCCGGCAAAGCCGCCGCTGGTAACGGACCCACGACACTGGACGGGGAAACATCAGTCGTCATCGCTGCGCCTGGCGGTCCCGTGTCAGCGCATACAACATTTGAGGGCGCACCGAGATTTCAGCCTCGACTACGGTCCGTCGGCCAGACCCCGCCTGTCCTGGCGCCACTACATCGGCCACCACCGGGCCGATCCCTTCTGGCAACCCTGCCAAACTAGCCGGCGCCTGTGTCGGGTCAGATGTCCGGGGTTGCCCGCCGAATGACACGGGAGTGGCCCAAGGCCCGCTATCCTCGCCACCCGCCGGTTCTGCTCTCTTAGGAATCACTGCTGACCGCTACCCGTCGCCCCGCAGCGCCTCGGCACCTTGCTGGTCAATATCGCGCCAACCTTCCGCCACAGCCGCCGAAGCCTCCGACAACGCCCGTAACGCATCCGTCATTTTGCCGCGTGTGACATCCCATTTCTGCGTGAACGCCCTGAGCGTCGACCCGAGTTCACTGTGGCCAACAGCATCCGCCAAACGACTGCTGCTCGCGTTGGCCTGTTCGAACTCAGTCGCCACTCGGCTGAGGTCTGTACCCAGCCTGTCTATCGCGGTGACATCGATAACCAGATCCGCCATGACTACCGCTCCTCGTCTTGGGGTTTGGCTAGTACTGCCGCGACCCGGTCACCCGAGTCACGACAGCACCTGTCAGACCCTTCAGCCGCGCAGCTGGCTGCCGAACTGGCTGTCCATGTCGACCACAGCATCCGCGTACTGCGACAAGAAATTGCCCAAGGGCTCAAGGTTGTCGTTGACCTGCTGCAGACCTTGTGACAAGGATTGGAACTGCTCGGTATAAGCACCCGAAGCGACTGCCGTGGTGAAGCCAGAGCCGATCAGGCCGTTGACCGCGTTCTGGGCGGCCACGATCTGCTCGCCGATGGCGGCTTTGACGTTGATCAGACGCTGGCCGACCGCCCGCATTTCGTCGGGGGTGTAGCCGTATGGATTTGCCATTTTGCTTCCTCTTGCTCGGGGCCGCCGGGTTGGGGTGGGCGGCGCTGGGGGTCAACTTATGGGCTGTGGTCTTGGGGCGCAACCCTTGTTTCGGGGTTTTCCCTGATATTTCGTTTGGGCGGTGCGCGCCGGGCCGGGGGGCGGGTCGGCCTGTTGGCGCGGGTGTCCGGGGGGGTGTAGTTTTGGGGTCGTTCGGCGGGGTCGCGGGCCTCGGGGGGCGGCCTGGCCGGTCGTGTTTCGGTGTTCCTGG
>JAISCU010000063.1 GCA_031265345.1 Bifidobacteriaceae bacterium | reverse complement strand
GTGCGGCGACACGCCGACGAAAAGGGAGATTCTTTCAAGCGGGCGGCGTCTTGGCCCCGCGGCCTGGGCCTACGCTCGGGCGGCCGAGGCCACGTCACAACCCGGTCGGGAAATCAGGTTCTCGAGGGCTTGGACGGAGCGGTGGTCGGAGCGCTGCAGCAGGTCCTGGGTGACGAGGCCGAAGAAGCGCTCGACCTGGTTCAGCCAGGACGAGCAGGTGGGCGTGAAGTGCATGTGGAACCTGGGACGGGCCGCCAGCCAGGCCTGGACGGCGGGCGTCTTGTGGGTCGAGTAGTTGTCGCAGATCAGGTGCACGTCGAGGCCGTCGGGGACCTGGGCGTCGATCTTGGCGAGGAACTTCTTGAACTCGGTCGCCCGGTGCTTGCGGTGGACCAACGAGATGACCTCGCCGGCGGCGGTGTCGAACGCGGCGAACAGGGTGGTGGTGCCGTGCCGGACGTAGTCGTGGGTGCGCCTCTCCGGCATGCCGGGCATCATCGGGAACGCCGGCTGGGACCGGGCCAAAGCCTGGACCTGGCTCTTCTCGTCTGATGTGAAGTCGTTCGTTATGTGAAGTGGTCGGTGTCGGGGCTGGTGGGGGGCGCGCGCCGGCGCTATCGCTTCGCATAACCGGGGAGTCCTAGATGGTGTCGCGGAGCCATGTGATCAGGTCTCGTCGGGCTGCTGGCGGATATCGGGTCGGGCCGACGACCTTCGCTGACGCCGCCTCGACGGCTCGCCGTTTCGTTTCGGGACTGGCCCTGGCGTAGATCTCGGTGGTGGTGACGGACGCGTGGCCGAGGATGTCCCTGATGTAGACCAGGTTGACGCCGTTCTCCAGCAGGTGGACCGCTTTCGAATGCCGCATGGAATGCGGGGTGACGTGCGCGGGGACCAGGTCGGGCCGTTCCTTGTGGCCGGCTTCGGCGCATTTGGCGAGCACGTAGGCGACGCCTGCCCGCCCGATCCGTTGGCCGGAATGGTTGGTGAACACGGGAGCGGCGGGGTCCGCCGGGAGCGTGGAGGCGTGCCGGGCGAGGATCTCGGCCGCTTGCGGGGTCAAGGGCACGGTCCTGGTCTTGCGGCCCTTCCCGGTCAGCGTGACGCTCGCCGGCTTGTCGAGGTGGAGGTCGCCGGCGGCGAGGTCGCAGACCTCTTGGACCCTGGCGCCGGTGTCGTAGAGCGTCGCCAGGAGCGCGAGGTCGCGCAGGCCCCGTCGTTTCGCGAGCTCCAACACCAGCGCGACCCCGTCCAGGGGCAGGTAGACGATCTGCGGTTCAGGGGTCTTGGCCGGTTCGACGCCGAGGACTTGCCGGGCCTGGGCGATCAGTTCGGGCGCCTCGGCCTGGACGTGGCGGAAGAACGACTTGACCGCGGCGAGGCGCTGGTTCGTCGTCGCCGGGGACGATCCCCGCTCCTGACGGAGCCATTCGACGAACCCGTTGACGTTCGCGGCCGTGAGGTGTTCGAACCCGACCCGGTCGGGCTGGAGGTTGTGGCGTTCGGCCATGTGCCGCAGGAACAGGACGAACGCGTCCCTGTAAGACGCGACCGTGTTCGGCGACAACCCCCTGGTGACGGGAAGGTGCGTGGTCAGAAACCGGGCCAGCATGTCGGCGAAGCCCCGCGGCGCGCCCATCTCACGCCTCCCCGGCGGGGAACACGTCCCGGTAGGCGGGCGCCATCGCGTCGGCGACCCGTCCCCATTCGGACGGATCGAACCGCAGATAGTATTCCGCGGACGCGATGTCGGCGTGGCCCATGTAAGTCGCGAGCAGCGGGAGGGCCACCCGGACGTCGACCCCTTCGGCCTGCATCTTCGCGAGGCACGCCACAGCGTGCGAATGCCGAACGTGGGCTCGGCAAGGGCCGCCCGAAGCGGTCGTGACCCCGGCCTCGAGCATCAGGCCCTGGATGTGCTGGGTGGCGGACCCGGGGTTGTACGGGCCGCCGCGTGGGGACGGGAAGAACCATCCGTCGGCGTCTTCGGGCACGAGCCCGACCGTGGCGGCGTAGACGCGGGCGTGGGCGGCCAACGAGGCGGACATCGGCACGAGCCGGGTCCGGTTGTGCTTCGCTTTGCGGACGGTGATGACGGCGGCGGCGAGGTCCACGTCGCCTACGCGCAGGCCGAGGGCCTCGCCGATCCTCAGGCCGCAGCACCACAGCAGGCGGGTCAGCATCGCGTAAACCGGCTGGGTCTGAGGCCCGCACCTCGACGGGGGCCAGGCGTCGGCGCAGGCGATGATCCTGGTCATCTCCGGCGCGGTGACGATCCGGGGCGTGAAACGGCTCCGCTGCCGCGGCCCGGATCGTTCCGGCAGGACGTGGGCGTCGAAGCCCTTCCAACGCAAGAACAGGGCGAACTGCCGGGCCATGCCCCGTAGGGCCGCTGTGGTGCCGGGAGCCTCCCCGGCCCTGGGCCGGGCGAACTCCTCGGCCGATTCCTTGGTCAGCACTCTGCCGTCACACGGCCGCCCGGCGAGGAACTGGGACAGCCTGCCCGCCAGGTAGACGCGGCTCTGCGGATAGACATAGCCCAGGTTCCGCTTGTAGTCGACGTATTCCGCGAACAGTTCCGGCCACGCTCCGGCGGCGGCCTCGGTTCCCATCGGGCACCTCCAACCCCAAAGGCCGCAGGTGTTCGACGTCGACCCTGAGGTAGCGCCGGGTCGTGTTCGCCTCGGCGTGCCCCAACACCGCGCCGATCACCGGATAGGGGCAAGGCCGTGAAGTTAAGGGGTTTGGCTGTGCGTCAATGACCGTTTGCGGCGGGTCGTGACGGGCGGCGCACCGGAGCCCTGGTGGAAGATGGCAACGACCAAGTTCCCCTTCTTCCCCAGGAGCTCCGCTGCAAGCCAATCCTGCCACACCCGACGGCCGTTCCCCGGCTCGCCGACCCTCCCGGCCCGG
>JAISCU010000430.1 GCA_031265345.1 Bifidobacteriaceae bacterium | reverse complement strand
ACCGGCTCGACTAGCGCCTAACCGACTGCGTGGAAACCCGCGCTAAGGCCTCGGCGGCAGCCGCCTCGCAAGCGGTCTCCTGAACGCCGTGCGCCCACGCCGCATAGGCGACGTTGCTCGTCAGTGACGACATCCCCATCACCTCGAACCTCTGCGGCAACAGGCCGAGCACCGTCCGCGCCGCCTTCAACCCGCCCGTGTGGGACGTGTCGTGGCCCGCGACGACCACCCGCCCCGTGGCGGGCTTCTCTACTGTGGCCAACAGGTTCAACAAGGTGGTCTTGCCGGCCCCATTCGGCCCCAGAAGGCCGGTCACCCCGCCCGACAATCTCAACGACAGATCCGCGAACACACGGCGCTTGCCATAGGCGAAGCCCAAGTCTTCGACGAATGTGTCGCCAGGACCCGCAGACGGGGTGACCGCGTTCATGCCACAGGACGCCTAGAAGGTGAACCGGGACGACTGCTGCTTGGCGCCAGTGGAGCTGGACACCTCCGAGTAATACTTGTGCCCGCTGGTGCCCTTTCCGCTCAGGGTCCACGTCTTGTCTTTGGTCGTCTCTTGACGGGTCGCGACTTGCGTGTCCGGGAGTAGGTTCACGTCACGCATGAGCTTCATGTAGACGGTGGCCGACTCGGAGCAACCCGTACGTCCGGTCGTCGCGGCGACGTTCGACCCTGACTTGTAAGGAAGGCCGGTGACGAGAACGCAGCCGTTCGCGGCCGCCTCCTTGCCCTGAGCCTGTTCCGCGGCCCAGGCGGTCCCAGGCACGCCTAAGGCGAGAACGGCAGCTCCGACGATGAGCGCGAGTGACTTCTTCATTGTTTGATTCCCCGATTCGGTTGATCAGGTGATTTGTTGACGTGTGAAAGCGGCACAAGGACACTGACCCCAACCTTATGGCCGACTATGGTAGATAAGTTGTTGCCGCCCTCCCACATGCCCAGGTTAGGTAGCAATACTGGGGCCGTCAAGTCGAGTGGATTGGCCACCTGGCTGCCCCGAATGTGGTCTGACCTGCGTATTTGCATTCGGATGGCCAGCTTGAGCCGGATTGTGATGTTGGTCACGTCTTCTCGGGTGGCGGGACCGCGCTGGCCGTCGATTCCCCCCGGCCCCCCCCGGCCCTGCTTGGTCGCGGGCCGCTTACGCGTCCGGGGGCGCGGTCACCGGTCAGCCTACGCACGTAGGCTTAGCGTGGGTTTCCGCGCAATTGGTTTGGGGCAGGTCTGGGCTGCTGCCAACACTGGCATGAACGACGACCCGGCCAGTGCGTCGGCACGCGAATTCGCGGGTCACCGCCGGTCCTGCAAGTCCCGAGCCTCATAGACAACCACCGTCGGCGATGGCAATCATGGAGACCTTCGAGACGCCTTGGGGTCTCAAGTCATCGCTCTGCCAGATTAGCCCCCGGATTGCACGGCCTCGTCGCCGTGAAGCGATATGTGCGGCATCGTGAATGGCGAGTTCCCGCTGGGCGGGCTGGCAGGGTGGGCTCGACATCACGCAGAACGCCAAGCAGGTGTGGAGTTCCTGGTGGAATGGGATGGCGATCGGGTGGTCGAAACAGACTCAGCAGCGCTGCCATGGGAGGACGGCCGGACATGTCTGGGGCCGGATCGCCTGCGAGCATACGCGGCGCGGCTGAACGATCCAGCGGACTTGTGGGCGCTGAGAGACGGCACTTGTAGCGTCGACGGCGACCCTAAGGGATTGACCCTGCCGTCCGCAGGGGTTCGGAAACAGCGACCGTTCGACCAGGCGTCTTGAGCGGAAGCGATCATGGCGACGGTTCCGCTCGACCCCGTGGGCGAGGAGGTGTCTGAGCCGTGGGCCAATCAGTTCATCGTGCGCCTCGCGGGCGCGCTGGGTGTTCTGCGGGCTCGCGCTGAAGAAGGACCTTCGAGGCTCGGTGATGCCGACCGGGCGAATCTGGAGGCCGTACGGTCGAGACTCGTCAGCTTGAGCGCCGCAGAGATCGGCCAGGCGTTGGAGGTCCTGCCCGCCGATGAGGCGGACAGTGTCGCTGTGTGGTTGAGATCCGCGATGGGATGGGCGGAGAGCGAGGGTCTTGGCGTCGGCACGTGGTTGTCGTTCGCCGCTGGCGACGCGCTCGCCGGGCGGGACATTGGTATTCGCGGCTGGCCGACCCCGCGGCCCTTGCCGACGGAACCGGTCGAGCCGGCGGGACCGATCGGGGCGGGGATGTGATTCCCGAAGAGTGATCGGCGTCCGGCCCTGGGCGTGGGTGGGACTTCGGTGTTCCGCGTTCCGGTCGACCGCCCCGGAGCAGCGGACATTAGCGGGTGCGGCCTGGTCATGGGGCGGGGCGTGTGGTGGTGGAGCGCGCATGTCCCCGCGCCCTTCACCTGGACCCCCGAGGAAGGACTTGAGCATGATCGGAAGCAGAGCAGCGGCCCGGCGGTCGAGGAACCGCCGGCGGCATGGACGGCGAGCCACTGCGGTCATGGTCGGGCTGGTGTTGGCGACGGGCGTGGCCACGTCGGGTGCGAACGGGGCCGTCGGCGACCATCTGGCGGGCCGTGACCTGGACGGGAAGACGTTCTACGGGATCATGGAGTTCCCGAACGGTCCTGGGATCTGCCTGGACAACGGGGCTGCGGTGAACACCCAGCCGACCGCCGCCCATTGGGTGACCGCCCCGGCGGCGGCGTTCCGCCTGTGGTATTTGTGGCCGGACGCGGCTTCGCTCCCGTCCGATGTGGACGCGGCGGCGTTGGCGTACCTGTTGAAGGACGACCAGGCGCTGCCGCACGACAACACCGCCACCGGCCCGTCACGGTGGGCCGATCTGACGGTCCCGGAGCAGAACGCGGCCGCCGCTGCGACCTACGCGTGGTGGGCGTTCGCGCCGGACGGCGTCACACCGCCGTCGATCCCGAAACCGGTCGCCTCGTTCGACGTGGCCACGAGGACGGTGGCGTTCGCGAACCTCGGGTTGAAGAACTCGTCCGGGACCTGGCTGGACGGTTGGCGGGTCGCGTACACGATCAGCGGGCCGGCAGAGTTCGCGGGCGGCGCGAAGACGCTCACGGTCACCTCCTCGACCGGGCCGGACACGCGCACAGCGATAGTGACCGGGAACGGGAAGGTCGCGTTGACGGTCTCGGCCTCGGTCCCTGGCGACCAGGTGCGGGTGGCCGCCGCCCAAACCTCCGGGTACCAGGGGTACGTGTTGCATCCGGGCACCACGACCCGCCCGATCTCGGCGCAGGGCGACCCGGTCGACGTGTTCTACGATTTCGCCGTCCGAGTGTCCACCCAGACGGTGGGCCGGCTGGCGGCGGTCGGCGACATGGTGGCGGACACCGTGACCGTGACCGCCGCCGAAGGGTCGGCGTGGTTGAGGGACCCGAGCAGCAACGAGTATGTGCCGGTGGTCGCAAGGGGCACGCTGTACCGCAGCCGGACGCCGTTCGCCCAGTCGCCGAACCCGGCGCCGGGCGCGGTCCTAGTGACCGAGGTCACCGCTACATGGAACGGGCCAGGAATGAGAACAGTGGGCCAGACGGTCGCGGCCGACCAGCCGGGCTTCCACATGTGGCGCTGGCAGGTCCTCAAGTCGGATCAGCCGGACCCTTCGTTCCTGCGGGCGGACGCGGCCCATGACTATTGGATGGAGGCCGAGACCACGTCGGTGCGATGGCCGGTGCGGGTGACGTCGGTGACCGGCGACCTGAACGTCCCGCAGGACGGCTACGCGGTGGACTCGTTGAGCGTGACCGGCTATCCGGCCGATCACACCGGGTTCGAAGGGCTCGGCGGTTGGGGAGCCGACCGGGACACCGCCCAGGTGAGGGTGTACGGGCCGGTGCCGAAAGCCGCGATGGCGGCCGCGGGCGCGACGGTCCCGGCCGGCACGGCGGTGCACTGGTCGAAGGACGTGCCAGCGGTCAACGGGTCGTTGACGGTCGGTTGGGCCGAGAGCATCACCGGGTTCCAGCCCGGCTGCTACGTGTTCGTGTACGAGTTCGCGGGCGACGACCGGGTGGCGCCCTACGCTTCGGCGTTCGACGACCCTGCGGAGCGGTTCTGCGTGGCCGGCGACGAGAAGCAGCCGTGGGTGACGACCCAGACCGATCCCGGCCCGGTGGTCGAGCCGGGCCAGCCTGTCACTGACACGGTGACCTGGGGCGACCTGGACGAGGGTGATGTGATCACGATCAGCGCGTGGGTGTTCCCCGTCGAGGACCGTTCCCTGGCGCCCGAGGACTGGGCGTGCGACGTCCCCGCCGACGAGGCGGACTGGCCCGAGCCGATCCCGGCCGGCGCGCACAAGGTGACCGGCCCGCAAGCCAGACTCGGGTTCTGGAGATCGGACGTGCCCGTGTCCTACGACCGGTCCGGGTACTGTGTGGCGTTCCGGGAGACCACCACCGACGCGGCCGGGCGGGTCAGCGAGTGGCGGGGAGT
>JAISCU010000025.1 GCA_031265345.1 Bifidobacteriaceae bacterium | reverse complement strand
GGCGCGGGAATTCAGGCGGGCGGCATCGGACACCGAAAATCAGACGGCCCATCCACCTCGCTGCCAGGTCCCGGCGGCCCGATCTCCGGGGAACCGACCGTGCGCTGGGATCGAGTCCGCTGCTCCGAAAGTCGAGGCGACCTTCTTCCATCACGGAGCCGCGAAGCAGGCTGGTTAGCTGTTTTGGGGTCTGGGACGCGTCGAGTCCGCTGTTTTCCATGCCTTTGCTCACCGAGTCCGCTGTTTTGGGTCCGGCCCTTTCGCGTTTTGCCTGGTCAGCGCGTTCCATACGAGCGGGGACGGGCGCAAAACCCCGGACTCGATGAAATCGGGCATGCAAACCAGCGGACTCGACGCGAATGGGCACGCAGAACAGCGGGCTCGATGAGTTACGGCGCGCGAAACCCCGGACTCGACGGGGTCGAGGGGCCGAAACAACGGAGTCGATGAACAACGGCGGGCAAATCGACGGAGTCGGCCAGGGCGGCCCTCTCCTGGCGGCCACCCGACCGCGAGCCCGGCAGCGACATGGGCAGGCCCGGAAATCAGAGGCGGACACGCGCTGGACTAGGCTTGTGCGCCATGGCTTCCACTTCCTCCACCATCGACGCAGTCATCTCCCTGGCCAAGCGGCGGGGCTTCGTGTTCCCGTGCGGGGAGATCTACGGGGGCACCAGGTCGGCCTGGGACTATGGCCCGTTGGGCGTGGAGCTGAAGGAGAACATCAAACGCCAGTGGTGGCAGTCCATGATCACGTCGCGCGATGACGTGGTGGGGCTCGACTCGTCCGTGATCCTGCCGCGCCAAGTGTGGGAGGCGTCCGGCCATGTGGCGGTGTTCACCGACCCGCTGATCGAATGCACCAATTGCCACAAACGCTTCCGCGAGGACACCCTCCTGGAGGAATTCGAGGAGCGCAAGGGCCGCGCCCCGGAAGGCGGACTGGCCGGGTTGCCGTGCCCGCATTGCGGCGCCAAAGGCGAATGGACGGAGCCGAAGCAGTTCTCCGGCCTGCTGAGGACTTTCCTCGGTCCGGTCGAGGACGAGAAAGGCCTGCATTACCTGAGGCCGGAGACCGCCCAAGGGATCTTCATCAACTTCGCCAACGTCCAGGCGGCGTCGCGGAAGAAGCCGCCGTTCGGGATTGGCCAGGTCGGGAAATCGTTCCGGAACGAGATCACGCCCGGCAATTTCATTTTCCGCACCCGCGAATTCGAGCAGATGGAGATGGAGTTCTTCGTGGTGCCGGGCACCGACGAGGAATGGCACCAGTATTGGATCGACTTCCGCACCGACTGGTACACGGGCCTCGGCATCAAGCGTGAGAACCTCCGTCATTACGAGCATCCGCAGGAGAAACTCTCCCATTACTCGAAACGCACCGTGGACATCGAATACCGTTTCCAATTCCAGGGCTCCGAATGGGGCGAATTGGAAGGGATCGCGAACCGGACCGATTTCGACCTGACCACCCATTCGCAGAACTCCGGCCAGGACCTGTCGGTCTTCGACCAGGCGAGCGGCGAGCGTTATGTGCCTTTCGTGATCGAGCCGGCGGCGGGCCTGTCGCGCTCTGTGATGGCCTTCCTGGTTGACGCCTACGCCGTCGATGAGGCGCCCAACACCAAGGGCGGCGTGGATCAGCGCACGGTCCTGCGGTTGGACGCCCGCCTGGCCCCGGTCAAGGCGGCGGTGCTGCCGCTCTCGCGCGACGCCCGGCTGTCGCCGAAGGCCCGCGACCTGGCCGCCGAGTTGCGCCAGCACTGGAACATCGACTTCGACGACGCGGGGGCGATCGGGCGGCGCTACCGCCGTCAGGACGAGATCGGGACGCCGCTCTGCGTCACCATCGACTTCGACTCGTTGGACGATGACGCCGCCACCATCCGCCAGCGCGACTCGATGGCCCAGGAGCGGGTGGCTTTGAGCCAGGTCAAGGCGCGCTTGGCGGCGCTGCTCACCGCCTAGACGGTTCCGGCGTTGGCATCCGCGCGGGCTCTTCCGGCTCCTGGCCGGGGCGGGGCGGACCCGACTGACAGGCCTGGCGGGACGGCGGCATCGTCGGTGTTGCCGGTCTTGAAATTGGGAGGCGTCACCGCGCCTCTGCCGGTCATGCTCGCGCCGATGGCGGGCGTCACCAACCTGCCTTTCCGCTTGCTCTGCCGGTCCTTCGGGGCGGGGCTGTTCGTCACCGAGATGGTCACGAGCCGGGCGTTGCTCGCTGGCCACGCGGCCACCCGTGCGCTGCTGCGCCACGACCCGTCGGAGCGGCCCCGGTCGGTGCAGCTGTACGGCGTCGATCCGGCGACGGTGGCGGCGGCGGTGGCCTTGGTGCGGCGCGAGGACCTGGCGGACCACATCGACCTCAACTTCGGCTGCCCGGTGCCGAAGGTCACGCGCCAGGGCGGGGGAGCGGCGCTGCCGTGGAAGCGGGACTTGTTCCGGCGGATCGTCGACGGGGCGGTGGGCGCGGCGGGCTCCCTGCCGGTCACGGTCAAGCTGCGCACCGGGATTGATTCCGAGCACTTGACGTTTCTGGAGGCTGGTCTGGCTGCCGAGGCGGAGGGAGCTGCGGGGCTGACGCTGCACGCCCGGACCGCCGCGCAGCACTATTCCGGCGCGGCCGGTTGGTCGGCAATAGCCCAGTTGAAACGTGAGGTGACTTCCATTCCGGTGTTGGGGAATGGAGATATTTTCAAGGCGGACGATGCCGTGGAAATGGTCCGGCGCACCGGTTGCGACGGGGTCGTGGTGGGCCGGGGAGCCTTGGGGCGGCCGTGGCTTTTCGCGGACCTCCAAGCGGCTTTGTCGGGTCGGTCCGAGCGTCTGCGGCCCGCTCTGGGGTTCGTGCTGGATGTGGTGCGGCGGCACGCCGAGGGCTTGGTGTCCTTCTCCGGCTCCGAGGCGCACGGGATGCGGGAGCTGCGCCGTCACATGAGCTGGTACTTGAAGGGTTATCCGGCGGGCGGCGCGGAGCGTTCGGCCGCGCACCAATTGTCGTCGCTGGCGGAGCTGGAGTCGTTGATTAGTCGGCTGGACCTTGACGCTCCGTATCCCGGCGACGTGGCCGAAGGCCCGCGCGGACGGGCTGGCGGCGTGAAGCGTCCGCGCCTGCCGGACGGCTGGCTCGACTCGGCCGAATTGACCCCTTCGCACCGCGCGGCGCTGGCCGCGGCCGAGGTGGCGGTGTCCGGCGGGTAGCCGACCCGCCGGGTCTCAACCAATAAGTCTCCAGACGACTTTCTGGGCGAGCCGCGGTTCGACGGCACGGCTAGTCCGGTTCTTCCTGCGGCCGGGTCTCAACCAATAAGTCTCCAGACGACTTTCTGGGCGAGCCGCGGTTCGACGGCACGGCTAGTCCGGTTCTTCCTGCGGCCGGGGACCTCCCCACAGGACTCGCCCGTCCCTAGGGCCGCCGGTCTGGTCCTCGACCCTTATCTGAACGTTTCTGGGCGGTGGCGCGTGGACGAGGAGTACGCCCGAGGCGCGACTTCCCCAGTTGAGGCTGAATAGGCTCAGCGCACTGAATAGGTTCGTCCGCCGCGCAACAGCGACGGTCCATTCGCCCATGTCGTCGTACACGCCAGTCACACGGAAGTACTCCGTGTTCGTATATGACCCCGGGGCGGTCAGTATCGCCGTCGCATCCTCCGGGATGTGGGGCGAGTTGCCCATGCCCAGATCTTTGACCCCACGTATCCCGGTTCGGTCGGACGGATACTCCCAGTACTCGGCCAACTCCTCAGTGCCGACGATCACCCGGGCCGCCATACCTGCCGCGCCCGGACCGGGGTACGCGGCATCGGTCTCCGCGCCGGTGTTCGAAACCAAATCGAACCCCAGCGCCCTACCTTCGACGCCGTCCGGGTGCGCGCTCGCCACCCCGCTCGCTGCCAGGGCGCCCAGTGCCGCAAGAATCAGCGCGACGACGCCCAACGGACGAAGCGCCGCAGATCGCCGAAGGAGGCCGTTCATGGCTCTCGGCCTCAAGAAACCGTAGTGTGGTCAACCAGGCCGAGGGAATCGTAGATGCCGTATCCCGTTGAGCCCAGAACTCCAAGACGCCACCGAGCATCACGGTGGCGATGAGGCCCAGGACCGCAATCAGTGCCGCCGCTGTGCGACAACGCCGTCCGATGGGGCCCGGGCCGGGTCACCACCAGGTGACCTCAGGATCGCCGTCACCTAGACGGTCCTCGAAACGGAGATTCACCGTCTTGGGGGCGGGTGCGTCCACGAACACCAGGAAGCGACTCGATTGGTAGATGGTCAGTCCGATATGGCCAGTCGCCTCTAGGTGCACCGCCAAGGTCCATTCCTCGCCGGTGCTGTACACTCCCGTGACCTCGTACCGCGTGATCCCCGGGGACCCGCCTCCAACGTAATACAGCAGCGCGGTCTGGCCCTGCGGCAATGGCGGCACTGTCGCGGTCCCCGCCAGCAGCTCCTTCAGCTCGCGGTCACTGGTCGCAATTTGGACCCACCGCTCCGGGAGACCGGTCCGATCCCAGCCGCCATCCTCGCTCAGGTCCTCCTCGGTGAAGTCCAAGGCAGCGCCCTCCACGCCACTGGGACGGCACCCGGCCAGGACCCCAAGGCTCACGCAAAGCGCCACCACAGCGACCGCTGACCGCCGGGCGATGATCCCGCGTCCTCCGGCCAAGAGACCGTTCATCCATCTTCCCTTTCCGGCCGCATCTTACAGGGACCTACCAGACATCCGAGGGCCGACCTAGTGAACCGAGATGAGGTCGAGGAGGGCCACCGAGTCGTAGATGGCGTCTCCGACGTCGGCCACTTCAAGGCGGAGCTGCGGCCAACTTGACCAGCCGCCCGGACCGGGGCCCGTGGGTGGCCGCAGATCGGATCCCGGTATGTCGACGTGGGGACAATGCCACCCTGAGTGGCCAACGGTCGAATCCCCTCCGGGGAAGTCGATCCCGGTGATCGGCGTCCAATCAGTCGTGTTGACCGACTCGGCCGCGAGCTGGCGCACAGCACCGCTGGGCAGGACGACTCTGATGTTGAGCGTGTCGTTGTATTGGGAGTTGACCCATTCAGGGTATTCCTCGGTGACGTAGTCGTAGCACAACCTGATCGTCAGTTTGCCATCGCTCAACGCGTCGACCGGGGCCGCCAAGTCCCAGGACGCGGTGCTACGGACTTCTGCGCCACCAGGCCCGG
>JAISCU010000423.1 GCA_031265345.1 Bifidobacteriaceae bacterium | reverse complement strand
GGAAAGCGCTCCGCCACGTCACCATGTGCCCCCAAAAGATCGGGCTGATCGTCGCCGCGGCACTCGTCCTCACCCATCTGAAATACCCATCAAACTACCCTTGGTGAGAAAACCTCAGTGGCCGCGGCAGTGCCCAGGAAACCCAGGACCGAACCGACCGACAAGTCGATGTGCCCCATCACCATGACCAGCACCATCGGGATTGCGATCATCGCGAAGGTGACCGACTGCATCAAGAGGTTGGACACATTGCGGGGGTAGAGAAAGACTCCGTCAGTCAGGATCGCGAACAGGACGAATATGACCAGCAGTTCGATTAGCAACGTGAACTGGAATAGGTTGTCGCGCACAACGCGCGCCACTTTGGCACCAAACCCCGCGACCTCGGGGCGGACTTCGGTGGCGCTCATGTCCGTGATCATTGCTTGCCTCCCTGAGCGTAGTAGAGAACCTGGTCAGGCGTGACCTGATCGATGTTGTCGAACTTGGCACGGATCCGCCCATCACCCATGACGTAGATGCGATCCGACATGCCCATCACCTCTGGCAGCTCAGACGAGATCATCAAGATGGCGACCCCGCTGGCAGCAAGGTCGTTGATGATCTGGTAGATCTCCCGCTTCGCGCCCACGTCAATTCCGCGCGTCGGTTCGTCCAAGATAAGTAGTTGAGGCGACGTCAACAGCCACTTCCCAACGATCACCTTTTGCTGATTCCCGCCACTCAAGTTCTTTGCCAACTGGGACAGCGACGGCGTCTTGATGTCTAGCTGGGTCACCTTCAGTTGAACCGCGTGTGCCTCTTTGGCCCGGTTCACCACGCCCAACCGAGTCAGGCTCCGCAACGCCGCCAGAGACATGTTGTGCTCAATATCCTGTATGAGTACCAGCCCCAAATCCTTGCGGTCCTCAGACACGTAGCCCATTCCGGCCTTGATCGCCTGTTTCGGTGACTTGAAACGCACACGTTTACCTCCGATGCGCATTTCTCCATGCGATTTGGACAGTGCCCCGAAGAGCGACATCGCCAGTTCAGTTCTGCCAGCGCCCATCAGTCCGGCCACGCCCACAACTTCGCCTCGCCTGACTTCGAGGCTGACACTGTCCACCAGCAGCCGGTCGGCTTGTTGAGGATGGGGCACGGTCCAATCTTTGACCGAGAGCACAACATTCGCCGGGTCGACCTGATGTGAACGCGATGGGTACTGTTCGGTCAATTCTCGTCCCACCATTCGCACGATGACCGAGTTCTGGTCGATCTGGTCGCGGTCGAACGTGCCCATGCTCCGGCCGTCCCGCAACACCGTAATCCGGTCGGCTATGGCAAAGACCTCGTCGAGCTTATGCGATATGTAAACGCACGTGATTCCGCCCTTCTTGAGCTCGCGGATCAAGCCAAGCAGGTTTTCGGAATCGACTTCCGTCAGCGAAGCGGTGGGCTCGTCGAGAATCAGGAGTTTTGCGTCTTTACTCAAGGCGCGAGCTATTTCAACAAGTTGCTGCTTGCCCGCGCCAAGCCTTCCAACGATTTCGTCCGGGTCGATATCCAAGCGCAGTCGTTTGAGCAGCGCTGCCGTGCGCCGGTGCTGTTCATTCTGGTCAATCCGACCCGCGCGAACCAGTTCATTGCCAAGGAAGACGTTCTCCGCGACACTCATGGTGCCAACCATGTTCAGTTCCTGAAAGATGATGGCAATCCCAGCGCGTTCAGCATCGTTGATGCGGGTGAACGACTGCTCGTCGCCTTCCCACAGGAGTTCGCCCTCATAGTCACCTCGCCCGTAGACACCACTCAGGACCTTCATCAGGGTCGACTTACCAGCTCCGTTCTCTCCCACGAGGGCGTGTACTTCCCCGCGACGAACATTCAAGATGACGTTGTCGAGTGCTTTCACGCTCGGGAATTCGACTGTGATCGCCCGCATCTGAAGGATGTTGTCCGGGACGGCGTCCTGGCCGGTCGCGGTGGAGAGCTGAGCAGGCGGTCCAGTCGACCCAGATGAAGAAGCCCGGGTCTCGGAAGTCACTGCCCGTAGACCTCTTCGCGGGTATAGATTCCACGGTCAATGATTACTTCATCAAGGCTCTCCTTGGTGACCAGTTCAGGCTGGAGTTCCACTACCGGCACATCCTTGAGGCCGTTGTTCATGGTGCTGTCAGCTGTGACTGATTCTCCATTGATCAGCGCCAGTGCCGTCTCGAGGGCGACTTTGGCCTGCTTTCGGGTGTCTTGGTAGATGGTCGCCATCTGGGTCCCGGCCACAATCCGCTGTAAGGCCGTCAAGTCACCGTCATTGCCGGTCACTACTACCTGGCCCGCCAGGCCTTGGGCTTCGAGCGCTTGGATCGCTCCCGACGCAATCCCATCGTTGGCTGCCAATATGCCGACTATATTGTCGTACTCCGTGAGCGCGTTTTCGGTGAACGCCAAGCCCTGTTCCGGTTTCCACTGTTCGCAGTTTTGGTCCAGAACCACTTCTATCGCGCCGGAGTCGATCCCAGGCTGGATGCCGTTGAGATGTCCCTGGTGGTACAGAGGAACGTCTGGGAGGGTCGCCGCATCGCCTTGGAGCAGCACATATTGGCCTTCGGGGGCCAGTTCGTAGGCATACTCGCCGGCCAGTTCGCCGACGGCCAGATAGTCGAAGGCGACCAAGGCATCTATGTCCGCGTCTTCGACCGTCCGGGCGTAGCCAATCACGGGGATGTCATCTTCAACGGCGGACTGGGCGACGGGACCGACAGCCGAGGCGTCGACCGCCGCGATGATCAAGGCGTCCACTCCCTGCGTGAGCAAAGACTCGATCTGCGTCAGTTGCTTGTTCGAGTCGTTGTCTGCCACCTGAATCGCGATGTCCACGCCGAGTGCGGCAGCTTCCTCTTCGAAGTACTTGTAGTCGCGCTGCCAGCGTTCTTCTTGTTGGGTCGGCATGGCAATGCCAATCAGCGGGCCGCCGCCAGAGCCGGTCTGCTGTGTCTGGTCGTCGCCTTCATCTGCCGCGCAACCGGCGGCCAGGAGAGCGACCAGCGTGCAGGCCGCCATGATTGAACGATGTGCGTGTTTCCTTGTCATTTTCTACTCCAATCGGGTGTTGTTGAGCTGTTGTCGCAGGTCGTCGCAGTGCCGGAAGGGCGCGACCGTTCATAGTTGTCTTGCGGGCGCCTAGCCTGGCCAGCGGAGCCGAACTCGGCCATTCGGTCGCCTACGATCCGGGTCATCGCCTCCATGGCCGCGCCGACCGGGCCGCTTGGCTCGACTTCGCTGGGATGGAGGCTCAGGTAGGTACGCAGCGCGGCAGTCCAGACCAAGTGGGAGTCGGTTCCCTGGTTGATCTTCCGTATTCCTCCCTCAATCGCGAGCCTCTTTTGTTCGGCGTCTATGCCAAAGGACGGCTCGACCTGGCCACCGGCCCGGTTGATCGCCGCGATCGCATGCGCCGGTATCGACGAACTGCCGTGGAGGACCAGGAAGGTGTCAGGTAGACGCGACTTGATCTGGCGGATCACCTCCAGTCGAAGGCGCTGGCCCGCCTCAGGGCTGGTGAACTTGACCGCGCCGTGGCTTGTTCCCACCGCGACAGCCAGCGCGTCCACGCCTGTCCGCCGTGCGAATTCTTCCGCTTGGTCTGGATTTGCGTAGACCATGTCCGCTTCGTTTCTACGCCAGGCCCCTTCGGCGCCACCGACCGTACCGAGTTCGCCTTCGACATCGACTGCGTGGGCATGCGCGTAGCCGCACACTTGGCCGGTCAGGTGGACGTTTGAGGAGAAATCGTTGGGGGCGCCGTGAACGTCGCGCGAAGCGTCGATCATGACACTGGTGAAGCCATGCTCCACCGCCCGCAGGCAATCCGAATAGGTCTGGCCATGGTCAAGATGGAGCACGGCAGTTACCTCAGGGTAGGCCTCGATCATCCGGCGCAGCGCGTCCCACCAACGCCCTTCATCGCGGTAGGCGCCAACCCGCGCCAGGACTTGCACAATGACTGGCGACGAGAGGGCGCTGGCCGCGTCCAGCACGGCGATGGCTTGGTTCAAGTCCGAGACGTTGAACGCGCCCACAGCATAACCGCCCTGCTCGGCGGCTCTCAGCACTTTCGTCAAGGTGGTCAGGCTCATTGGTGGCTTCCTTTCAATGGGAGATCAGCCCGGCTGAGGGCGCGCGTCAACGCGCGGACGTGGGGCACGGCATCGTCATAGACGCGGCGTTGGTCCCGGTGCCATTTGGACCATTCGGGTCGCGGAGCAACTGCGTCTTGATCGCTTGGAGCGGGCAGTTCCGCCCCGGTCGCGCTGGCGGCAAGCATTGCCGCGCCACGGGCGGCGGCATCACGCCCGCAGGGCCGCAGCGTGATGGCCGCGGAATCAGCCCTGATCTGGAGGGTACGCCGATCTTCGGATGCCGCGCCGGTGGCGGCCAAGTCATCGATGGTCGCACCCATGGCCGTCAAGGCATCAACGGTTCGCCTGAGTTCGTAGCCCCCGGATTCAATGACGGCACGGGTCAGTTCGGCACGGGAGGTGTCGAGGCTCAATCCGAGCACCGCGCCGCGAGCCAGCGGATCATTCGCGAGGGTATTGGCACCCGCCAAGTACGGCAGCATCAGGAGCGGCGCCGGCGAGTTGGCCATCTCTGCCAACAAGTCAGTCACGTTAGCGGTACCGGCGAACAGGGAGGCGTACCATTCGAGGTTCCACCCACCAGCGGCCGTCCCGGCCAGCGCCACCCAAAGCCCAGCGTAGACAGGGTATTGCGCCGGACGGAGGCCGTGATCAAGCCCGGCTTGGAATCGCTCCGGGGCGCCCACCGTGACGCAATCACTCGAACCGAATGAGACGACTGGACGCGAGCCGGCTCCAATGAAGGCCGCGGATTGGTCGTGAGTCCCGGCCGCGATGACTACTCCTGGATCCAGGCCGAGCCTGCCCCGGGTGCGAGCATCGGGCGTCCCGACTGGTTGACCGCACGGCACCGGCCGGGACAGGCGCGCCTCCTTGAGCCAGGGATAATCCTGCCCCAGGGCGCCGAGCACTTCTTGCGACCACTCTTTGGCCACCACGTCGAACGCGCCAACGCGGGCCGCACACGCCCAATCGATCACGGGCTCGAGTCCCCACGACTGAAGCAGATAGTCAGTCAGGCAGCGATAGGCCGCCGCTTCACGAAGGCGGTGAGTCAGCGCGGCGATCTTGTACACGGAGAACATGGGGTTCGCAGGCTGTCCGGTGATCGCGTACAGCTCACTCTCGTTCAACCGCGAGCCGAGCGTTCGGACAGCTTCCCCGCCCCTCGCATCCATGCCGACAATGGCGTCGCTAACCGGTCGGCCGGATTCGTCCACCGCCACCACGGTTTCGCCTTGGCAACTGAATGAAACAGCTGCCACCGGATCGCCCCGGCGGCGGGACTCGGCAGCGACGTGCTCGACGCAGCGTTCCGCGGCGCGGTGATAGGTGTTGATCGGCAACTCGGCTGTTCCGCCGTGGCCGCGGAGCACAGCCACATCCTCGCGCGCAGTACTGATGGGACGGCCGTCCGACACGTAGGCGACCGCCCGCACGCCGGTAGATCCGAGGTCCAGTCCCACTACGCTCACGACTAGTCGCCCCACATGCTACGTACGTCTGATGGACATGGAGTCTGTTTGTGAATTTGTTCCAGACAATCAGTTCGGATGCCTTGGGTCAGCATCATTGCTTCCGCCTTCCAGAGTGGGCTTGGGCACCAGTGTACACGTTTACATTGGATGCGCAACCACCCTCCGCTCGGTGGATCTGTGCCAGGCACCGAAGAACCTTGTCAGTGCGGTCCGGGTCGCCCGGCATTAGTGGTCGCTTCGGCTACGAGGCCAGGGCGTCTAGGAGGCCAGGCGGCGGTCCGTGTGGCGACGTTTCTCGATCGACTGACTACCATAGGCGGTGAGCATCGCCATCCCGGAAGTCTTCTAGAGGACCAGTCGCAGCAACCGCATGAGCAAACGAGCCAGTATGAAGACAAGGGCACCCACGGTTCTGGACGTGGCCAGGGTTGCCGGAGTGTCAACGGCCACCGTCTCTCGTGTGCTCAACAACACCGCCGAGGCCAGACCGGAGACGCGCCAGGCTGTCCTCGCCGCAGTTGACTCGCTTGGGTACCGGCCCAACCCCCTGGCCAGGGACCTGCGCCGGTGGCGAAGCCAACGGGTGCTGGCCCTGTTCCCCGAATTGAATTCACCCGTCATGACGGACCTTTACCGCGGCGTTGTCGACGTGGCCCGCGAGAACGGCTATGTTGTGCTGCTCGCGCCGACGCTCGGCGACCCGGACAGAGAGCTTGAGCTGATTCAACTCGCCAGAAGCCGTTCCGTGGACGCACTGATATGCCTGGGAACCTCCCTGAGCGCCGAAGAACTCAATGACCTTGGCCGCACCGAGGCGATAATTCAGGTCCTTGAATGCTACGACGCCCCGAATACGGCCAGGATCTCGATCGATGACGTGGCGGCGGCTCGCGACTTGACGGGGCATTTGCTGTCGCTGGGGCACCGGGATATCGCTTTCCTGGGCAACCGCTTGGCGCTTCCAGGGCGTCTGCGCGAGGAAGGCGTTCGGCAGGCACTGGCGGGCGCCGGCGTACCACTGCTGCCCGACCTGGTCTCGGATGGTGACTATGGTTTCCAGCACGGGCGCGACGCCACCCGGCGCCTCCTCGGCCTGCCTCAGCCACCAACGGCTGTCGCCTGCGTTTCGGACGTGGTGGCCGCGGGCGTGGTGGCCGAAGCGCGGGCCATGGGGATGCGCGTGCCCCAGGACGTGGCCGTCGCCGGATTCGACGATTCGCGAGAAGCGACCATGAGCGTTCCGCCGATAACCACGGTGCGCCAGCCCTTCGAAGAGATCGGTCGCATCTCCTTCCGCACCCTGTTGCATAACCTGAACAACTCAACCGCACCGGACCACAGTCACCGGATGGTCCCGCATGAACTGGTGCTCCGCGAATCAACCATCGGACCGGCGTGAATCAGGCACATCCGCCCGCGCCCGGCCCAGGTTGCAGAAGGCCAGCCTGGATGCACTTGAGCGCCACAACTCGTCTGGCCTTGCGATACCCGAGCCTCGCCGTGTCACGGGCGGCGCGGTGAGCCACCCATGACGACCGGCTCGCGCCTCCTGGCCCACACGCCAAGCGGATCAATCGACCCCGGGGGCACCGTCTTGGTTCCGTTGGGCGCCACAGAACAGCACGGACCGCATCTTCCGCTCGGGGTTGACGCCTTGGTAGCTAGTCGCGTCGCGCGCGACATCGCAAACGGCCTTGCACCGTACCGCCAAGTCTGGGTCGCCCCGGCACTTCCTTTCGGTTCAAGCGGCGAGCATGAATTCGCCCGCGGGACCATATCAATCGGGCAGGCGGCAACGAAAGCGGTGCTGATCGAAGCGACCCGTTCCATTAGCCGATGGGCCGGAGAGGTCATCTTCGTCAACGCTCACGGCGGGAATATGGCACCGTTGATCTCCGCTGTCCGCCAACTTAGGAGCGAAGCTGTCGAAGTCAGCTGGATCAGTTGCCGCGCCGGTTGGCTGGACGCTCATGCCGGTCGCACTGAGACGTCACTGATGCTGGCGATCGACCCCACCGCAGTCGGGGATTTCAGCGAGGTGGTAGGGAACACGTCGCCGCTGGCCGGCCTGCTGCCCGCGCTTGCGGCAGGCGGGGTCGGAGCTGTTGCCCCGAACGGCGTTCTGGGCGATCCGAGGGGTGCCAGTGCGGAAGAGGGAAGATCGGTGTTGCGGGCCATGGCCAACGAGGGAGTCCAGCGCTGCTTGAGTAGCCACATCGACGAACACGGCCAGCGGGTGCCGCCACCCGCATAGGCGCCGCGGGCCCCAAGTCAGCGACCGGTGAAGGGGGCCGGATCGCGTTTGGCGACGAAGGCACCCATCCCCTCGCGTTGGTCCTCGGTGCCGAAGCAGGACGCGAAATGGGCCAATTCGATTCCGAGGGCGGTGTCCATGTCGCAGCTCAGGCCCAGGGTGAGCGCCGTCTTGGCCGCGCGCACACCGACGGGTGACTGCCGAGCGATCCTGGAAGCCAACTCGGCGGCGGCGCCCGCCAACTCATCGACCGGATAGACGGCGTTCACCAGGCCGATCTCGAAGGCGCGGGCCGCCTTGACGCGCCGACCGGTCAACAGCAACTCCTTGGCGACCCCCAACCCGACCAGCCGAGCCAGCCGCTGCGTGCCGCCGAATCCCGGGATCACACCCAGACCCACCTCCGGCAAGGCGAAGCTGGCCTTGTCCGCGGCCAATCGAATGTCGCAGGCCATGGCCAACTCGCAGCCGCCGCCAATGGCGAAACCGTTCACGGCGGCGACCGACGGAATGGCCATGGTCTCCAAGCGCCGGAAGATGGAACTCCCTCGGTGCCCGAAAGCCCGCGCCTCGGCTGGTCCCATCGACGCCATCTCCGTCAGGTCCGCCCCGGCCACGAACGCCCGGCCAGCGCCAGTCACCACCAGGCAGCGCGCTTGCTCGGATTCGGCCCGGTCGAGGGCCGTGTCCAAGTCCGCCAGCATCGCCAGGTTGAGCGCGTTGAGCGCCTCGGGCCGGTTCATGGTCAGGGTGGCGACATCGCCACCGAACTGGTACTCGACAAGACTCATAGTTGACGTTTCCTTTCTCGATCGGCGTGCTGGAACACGGGTTGGTGCCAGGCACCAACCCGTGTTCCAGCACGGTCGCGCGGGCGTCAGCCCTCACGGAACTGGACTCCGAAGCCGCCCCTGGGGTAGTGCCATTCCAGGGTGCCGGGATCGGCGACGGCCAGGCAGGTGCCGCACTCCAGGCAGGCGGCGCACTCGACCGCGACGGTGCCGTCGGCGGCCCAGGAATAGACCTTGGCCGGACAGCAGGCGATGATCCGATCGGCCGTGCCGGTCGCTTTCGCCACGGCCTGGTGGACAACGATGTGGGGTTCGGATTCGTCCAGCACGAACCGGTTCAGGCCCAGCCGCTCGGTCACGCTCAGGGTCTTCATAGCGCCCTCACCGCCCTCAGCCCGTCCGCGACCAGGTGCCCCAGCCGCACCGGCGAATCCTTCAAGACCTGGCGCGCCAGGCCGGCCAGCCGCCACCGAGGACTCAGGTCGAGGTTGTAGACGCCGTGCAGCACATCCGCCATCAACTGCCCGTAGTCGCCGTAGAGGCGCGGATTCTCCAGGAACCCGGGCGCGCCCGCGAAGGTCCTCATGTCCTGGCCCACGAACGACGAATCCAACGCCGCCAGATACCCGGCCAGGCCCGCGGCGGAAGTGTCGCCCGCGTCCAAAGCCGAATCGATCGCGCCAGCCGCGGCCACACCGGAACCGACTGCCAAGTCCATGCCCCGGACAGTCAAGCCAGTGTTGATAGTCAACCCGGCGGCATCGCCCACCACCACCAGACCGTCCGCGACCAGCTCCCCCATCATCGCGTGGCCCCCCTCGTTGACCAGGTGGCAGCCGTATTCGATCAACGACCCGCCCGCCAGGTAGGGAGCCACGAACGGGTGGGCCAAGAAACGCTCGAACAACGCCGACGAATCGCCGCCGGCCTCGGTCAGGGAGTCCAACCGCAACACCAGCCCCAAAGACACCGATTCGCGGTTCGTGTAGAGGAAACCGCCGCCGCCCACGCCCTCGGTCACATCGCCGGTCACGGCCAGCGCCGCGCCGCGCGTCCCGGACACCCCGAAACGCTCGTCGATCTGCGCCGAGGACAGTTTGACCACCCCTTTGACGCCGACCGCCAAGTGCGAGAGGGGTGGCCGCCGCCGGAGTCCGGCCCCGCGCGCGATGAAGGAGTTGACGCCGTCGGCCGCCACCACCACATGGGCGCGCAACTCGTCCTCGCCCGCGACCACGCCCGCGACCCGGCCGCCCTCGCGGAGTAGCGCGTCCACGCGCACGCCCGGCATGACCATAGCCCCCGCCGCCTCGCACTGCTCCGCCAGCCAAGCGTCGAGCCGCGCCCGCAGCACCGTCACCGCCGTCCCGCCGCCGCTCAACCGGCTGTCGGCGTAGTCCAGCGCCACATGGCCGGACGGGTTCGTGAAGACCAGCGCGTTGCGTGAGATCAGACGTTCGACCGGCGCGACCTCCAAGAAGTCGGGGAAGACCTGCTTGATGGCGTGGCAGTACATGATCCCCCCGGACAGGTTCTTCGACCCCGGTGTCTCACCGCGCTCAATCACCACGACGGATCGCCCCGCCTGCGCCAATAGATAGGCTGTTACCAATCCGGAGGGTCCGGCGCCGACCACGGCCACGTCGAAATCGACGCTCATGCCCGCGCCGCCGTCGATGCCGCCGTCAAGGCCGCCGTCAAAGCGGGCAGCACCTCGTACAGGTCGCCCACCAGGGCATAATCGGCCTGCGCCACGATCGGCGCCGCCGCGTCGGTGTTGATCGCCACGACGGTGCCCGCCCCGCGCACTCCGCTCATGTGTTGCAACTGTCCGGAGATGCCCGCCGCCAGGTACAACTCAGGGGCTATCTGGTTGCCCGAGATCCCCACGTAACGCTCTTTGCCCATCCATTCGAGCCCTTCGGCGAGCGGCCGCGAGCAAGCCACGACCGCGCCCAGCGCTCGCGCCAGCCCCTCCGCCAGCGCCAGGTCCCCCCGGTCGCGGAAGCCCCGTCCGGCCGCCACCACCAGTTTGGCCGTGGCCAGGTCGCCCCCGGCGCCGTCTGCCGGAGCGACGGACACGACCTTGATGTCATACGTGTCCGATGCCGTCCGCTCGGCCACCTCCGCATCGCCGCTCCCAGCGGCGATGGGTGGGCCACCGTCAGCCATCAGGGCGACGGGGCCGTCGAACTGGATCGTTTCCAGCGCGATCCCCCCACCCACCTCACGGGTCGCCGCCACGCCCCCGGCGCGTGGTTCCAGGTCCACCAGGCCGGACACCAGCGGCGCGCCGATGGCGGCCGCGACCGCACCGAGCCAGACCCGTTCGGCCGGGCGACGCCCCGCCAGGACATTGCCGGGCTGGGCCGCCACCAACCGGGCGGCGGCCGGGGCGAAGGCCTCGACGGCTCGGCCATCCGTCGCCCCCAACCATTCGACCCGCGCGACGCCGGTCCCGGCGACACGTCGCGCCAGGTCTTCCGGCCCGGCCACGATGGCGACCACCGGACCGCCCCAGCCGAGCGCCCGTTCGATCAGTTGGCTGACCCCGGCATTGCCGGCCACCAGCACATAGTTGACAGTGCTCATCTCCCGCTCCCCGCCACGATTCCGTCCGCCACCAGGGCGTCGATCAGTTCTGCAGCCGCCGCGACCGGATCAGTCGCGTCGATCACCACGCCCCGACGGGTTGGCGCGTCGAGGCGGCCGGTGGCTACCACCCGACCCGCCGCCGCGCCGATTCCGGCCTCCTCGGCCGTCAACTGCCGAACCGGCTTCTTCGCCGCCGAGAGCACGTCCTTCATCCCCGGCGCCTTCGGCGTCACGGCCCCGGAGGCCACCCCGATGACCGCTGGACCGGTCAGTTCCAGTTCCTCGGCGGCGCCGCCAGCCTCGCGCCAGACGCGGACCACCGGACCGTCGAGGGCGATCCGGCTCGCCTCCAGCAAGGCGGGCCAGCCCAGGCACCCGGCCGTGGCGCCGGGGACCAGGCCCGCGCCCTGGTCGATCGAGCAGTCGCCCATGACCACTAGATCGACCTCGCCGACCGCGCGCACGGCCGCCGCCAGCGCCTGACCGGTGCGGGCGGCATCGGCCCTGGCTCCGGCCAGCGACTCGTCCACGACCGCGACCAGCGAGTCCAAACCCCGCGCCAAAGCAGCTTTGGCCGCGAGCGGAGCCGCGACCGCGGGCGGCCCCACGGTCAGGCCGACCAATTCCGCCCCAGAAGCGGTCGCCAGGTCGCGCGCCACTTGGATGGCGACGGCGTCGTATTCGCTGATGGCCGGTTTGGCGCGGGACCAATCGACCTGGCCCGCCTCGGACACGGAAGCCTCGGCCGGATCGGCGGCCCATTTGTAGGCGACAGCAATCTTCATTCCAGACTCCTCAGCGCAGGTACCCGCGCGAGATCACCAGACGTTGGATCTCGTTGGTGCCCTCGTAGATCTCGGTGATGCGGGCGTCCCGGTACATGCGCTCCACCGGGAAGCCCTCGATGTAGCCGTTGCCGCCATGCACCTGGACGGCCGCATGCGTGACGCGGGTCGCCATCGGGCCGCAGAAGAGCTTGGCCTTGGCCGCCGCGGCGGCGAAGGGCTGGCCGCGATCCTCCAGGTCCGCCGCCTGGTAGACCAGCATCCGGCCCGCTTCGATATCGGTCGCCATGTCCGCGACCATCCACTGGATCGCTTGCAGGGCGGCGATCGGCCTGCCGAACTGGACCCTCTCCTTGGCGTAGGCGACCGCCGCCTCGAACGCGCCCTGGGCAATGCCGAGCGCCTGCGCGGCTATGCCGGTGCGGCCGCCGTCCAGCCCCCGCATGGCGATCTTGAAACCCTCGCCCTCGGTCCCCAGCATGGCCGAGGCCGGGACGCGCACCCCGCTCAAATTGATCGGCGTGGTCGAGGAACCGCGGATTCCCATCTTCCGTTCCGGCGGCCCGATCTCGAAACCGGGAGTCTCGCGATCCACCAGGAAGGCGCTGATCCCACGAGTGCCGGGCGCATCGGAGGTCCTGGCCATGACGATGAAGATGTGCGCGAACGAGCCGTTGGTGATGAAGATCTTCTGGCCGTCGATCACGAAATCATCGCCGTCGCGTTTCGCGCTGGTGGCGAGCGCGCCCGCATCCGAGCCGGCGCCGGGCTCGGTCAGGCAGAAAGCACCGATCTTGGTTCCGGCGGCCATGTCCGGCAGGTAGCGTCGCTTCTGCTCGTCGGTTCCGAAACGTAAAATCGAGGTGCAGCACAGCGACGTGTGGACCTCGGTGATAACGCCGGTGGTGGCGCAACAGCGCGAAAGTTCTTCCAAGGCGATCACGAAGCTCAGGTAGTCCGTGCCGGAGCCGCCGTACTCGGGCGGCAGGGTCATCCCGAGGATGCCCATTTCGGCGAGCTTGGGGAGGTTCTCCAGCGGCGGTCGGTGCTCGCGGTCGATCACCGGGGCCAACGGCAACACCTCGGCCTGGGCGAATTCCCGGACCGAGGCCCGGACCAGCTCTTGTTCATCGGTCAAATGGAATGGCATTAGTGCTCCTAACTAACCCACGAAGGGACTTGAGGCTGAACGGAAGACGGCCGAGCGGCATCGTGCAAAGGCTTTCAGGCGTACTCGTAGAAGCCCCGGCCAGACTTCTTGCCCAACCAACCGGCGTTCACGTACTGGCGCAGCAACGGGCAGGGCCGGTACTTCGAATCAGCGAAACCCTCGTAAAGGGTTTCCATGATGTAAAGGCAGGTGTCCAAGCCGATGAAGTCCGCCAGGGTGAGCGGCCCCATCGGATGGTTCATGCCCAAGCACAGCACCGCGTCGATGTCCGGGGCGCTGGCCACGCCCTCGTAGAGTGCGAACACAGCTTCGTTGATCAGCGGCATGAGCACGCGGTTGGAGACGAATCCCGGCACGTCGCGCGCCTCCACCGGCACCTTGCCCAGGTCGATGGCCTCCTGCCGGACAGTCGCCATGGTCTCGTCGGCGGTGGCGAGCCCCCGGATGACCTCAACCAGTTTCATCACCGGCACCGGGTTCATGAAATGCATGCCGATGACCTTCTGGGGCCGGGCGGTGGCGGCGGCGATCTGGGTGATAGGCAGCGAGGACGTGTTCGAGGCCAGGATGGTGCGCTGCGGGCAGATCGCGTCAAGCTCGCCGAAGACCGCCCGCTTGACCTCGATGTTCTCGATGATGGCCTCCACCACCAGGTCGCATTCGGCGGCTTGGTCCAGGCCCGTGACCGGCGTGAGGCGTGCCAAGGTGGCCGTCTTGGCCGCCTCGTCGATCCGGCCCTTGGCGACATCTTTGGCCAGGAGCCCGGCGATGAACTCCAGCCGGTGGTCCGTGGCCGCCGGGTCGGAATCGGACAGGAAGACGCGACGGCCAGCCGCCGCCATCACCTGCGCGATCCCGCCGCCCATCTGGCCCGCGCCGATCACCATAGTCGTGGCAATAGTCATTGTTTCAGTTCCGTTCGGTCGGTCGGTTGAGTGGTCGGCATGGTCGGCTCGGGGGTCGGCCGGGTGGCCTGGGTGCTGTCCGAGTGGTCGATTGACGGGACGGCCGGGGCTCCGGCGGACGATGCCGCGCCACAGATCGGGCGCGGTCGGCGGCTTGCCCAACCACAGTTGGGGACAGGCCCTAACCGCGGTTCGGGACAGTCCCCAACTATGGTTCGGCCAAAGTCAATGGCCATCAGTTCTCGGCCTCCAGCCAGATCGCGTCGCCTTGGGCCATGCCGGAGCAGATCGCGGCCACGCCCGATCTCAGCCCGCTCCGCCGCAGTTCATTCACGAGCGTCATGACGATCCGGGCGCCCGTCGCGCCGATGGGGTGGCCCACGGCGACCGCCCCGCCGTTGACGTTGACCTTGGCGTCGAGTTCAACTTGGTCCCAGCCGAGCACGCCCAATCCGCTGACCAGCGGGACCGCCGCGAACGCCTCGTTGATCTCGACCCGGTCCAGGGTGGCCAGATCCAGTCCGGTCTTGGCGGCCAACGCCCGCATGGCGTGGCCCGGCACGGTGGCGATGTAGCGGGCCTCGGCGGAGGCCTGGGCGTAGCCCCTGATCGCGGCGAGGATTTCCACGCCCAGTTGATCGGCTTTGTCCCGCGACATGATCACCACCGCGGCCGCGCCGTCGTTGGTGCCGGGGGCGTTGCCGGCGGTGACGGTGTTGTCGGGGGTGAACAGCGGCTTCAATTTGGCCAGCGCCTCGGCGGTGGTTCCCGGGCGAGGCGCCTCGTCGCGATCCACGGTGGTGGTCGCGCCGCCAGGGCCCTTGACTTCGACCGGAAAGCGCTCCTGATCGAAGACTCCCAGCCCCTCGGCTGCCGCCCAGCGCTGCTGCGACCGGAGAGCCCAAGCGTCTTGCAGATCACGGTCAACGCCGTGCTCGCTGGCCACAGCGCCGCCAATCACGGCCATGTGAACGTCGTTCTCGGGGCACCACAGGCCGTCCAGCACCATGACGTCTTTGAGGGCCGCGTCATTCATGCGCGAGCCCCAGCGCATGCCGGGTACCACGTAGGGCGCGTTGCTCATCGACTCCATGCCGCCCGCGATCACCACTTCGGCGTCACCGGCCCGGATAGCCTGGGCCGCCAGGGTGACCGCTTTGAGCGAGGAACCGCAGACCTTGTTGACGTGCAAGGTGGGCACGGCCGCCGGGACACCGCCCAGCGCCGCCGCCTGGCGGGCGGGGATCTGCCCCTGACCGGCCGTCAGCACCCCGCCCATGATGACCTCGTCCGCCTGGGCTGGGTCGATCCCGGCCCGGCTGATCGCTTCTGCGATGGCCAGGCCGCCCAGTTCGACGGCTTCCAACGGCCGCAGGGCGCCGCCGAACTTCCCGAACGGTGTCCGCGCACCGGCCACAATGACCGCTTCAGGCATTCGTGTCAGCCCCCTACGCCAGTGCCAGCTCAGCGGTTTCCGGGGCTGCGGCGTCCGCTCCAGCCTGAGCGTCCGCCCCGGCCGCGCTGGGCGTTTTGGGCGCGCCGGCCCTGCTGGTAGCACCGGCCACTCTGGTAGCACCGGCCGTGTCGCCCTCGTCGGCCCCGCCCGCCGCGTTGATGGTCAGCCCCATCGGCGCATCGGTGAAGATGCGCGGGTCCATCAGGCGCAAGCCCGGCGCGATCAGCGGCTCGAAGTCCATCTGCCCAAGAACGTCGCGTTGCAGGTCCACGCCGGGAGCGATCTCGATCAGCATGATGCCGCCGTCCACCAATTTGAACACCGCCCGTTCGGTGATGTAGTACACGTCCTTGCCGGTGCGAGCCGCGTACTCGCCGGAGAAGGTGATCTGCTCGACCTGGTCTTTGAACTTGATGTTGCGGCCTTCCCGAACGATCCGCAGCTGTCCGTCCCCGATCTCGAACTGGTTGCCACCGGCCGTGAAAGTACCGACAAAGGCGACTGTCTGAGTCGACTGCGAGATGTTGATGAAGCCTCCGGGGCCAACCACTCGACCGGCGAATTTGGAGACATTGACGTTGCCGTCCCGATCTATCTCCGCCGCGCCCAACACCGCCAGGTCGATCCCGCCGCCGTCGTAGATGTCGAAGGTGGCGACCTGCGAGATGATGCACTCCGGGTTGTGGGCGGAACAGATCTTGAGGCCGCCCATCGGCACGCCGCCGTAGATGCCCGCCTCGATGCTCATGGAGATGTTGCCAGCGACGCCTTCCTCGGCGGCCACGTCGCTGACCGAGTCAGGGATGCCTATCCCGAGGTTGACGTGATACCCGTCCTGGAGCAGGAAGGCGGCGCGGCGACCGCAGACTTTGCGGGCCGTCAGCGCGGTGGGCTCACCCGCGGCCAGCGGCAGGCGGGCCTCGCCCGACCACTCGGGGTGGTAATCGTCCTCGATCATGCATTGACGATGCCGCGCCGGGTCTGACACCACCACGTAGTCCACCAGCAGCCCAGGTATCACCACCGAGTGAGGGTTCAGCGACCCGCGTTGCACGATCCGCTCGACTTGGGCTATCACGATCCCGCCCGAGTTGCGGGTGGCGGTGGCCATCTCCAACTGGTCGAACCTGATCGATTCCCTTTCGATCGAGAGGTTCCCGGCCTCGTCGGCCGAGGTCGCCCGCACGAAACAGACGTCGATCTGCCTTGGCAAGTAGCGGAGATACTCCTCGCCGTCCAGTTCGATCAGTTCGACCACTCGTTTGCCGGATTCCTTAGCGGTCTGGTTGCCATGGCAGGCCTCCACTCTGGGGTCCGCGTAGGTCCCCAGGCCCACGGTGGTGACCACACCGGGTTTCTTCCCCGCGATGGCCCGCAGCAGTTGGGCGTTGACGCCTTGCGGCACGATGAACGCGGGGAAGGTGTTTCCCGCCACCGCCGCCGCCATGGCCGGGGCCGTGCCGAGGTGGGCGCAGTGGAGCTCGCCGATCAGGCCATCCAACGCGAGCGCGTTCAGCCCCCGCTGGTCCGCGTCGCCGATCCCCGATTCGGTGAAGACGGTGATGGCTTTGGGCTCGCCAGTCCGCTTGAACCGCGCGGCCAACGCCTCGATCAGTTCCTCCGCCACCGAGGTGCAGATGATCCCTTGGATGCCCAGGGTCTGCCCGTCCTCGACCAGGCCCGCAGCTTCATCCGACGTAATGACCTTGGCGGCCATCGTGTCTCCTCCCCGGCCTCGCGGCCGTCCATTCGGAAGGAGGCAAACATGACGAGTCATGGCGTTGCCCCCGACACCATTTGGTCGCGTGCGCCACGCCGATGCGGGCGTGGCCTCCGCGCCCAGGCCTTCAATGGCCTGGGTTTTACCTTGTCCACCTCAGTTGAACATGCGACCCCCGCCAAGGTCAAATCGACGCCAAGATAGCCCCCCGAACGAGCGCGCCCAGAAAGTCTCCAGGAGAGTTTCTGGGCGAGCCGCCCCGGGTACCGGGATGTGTCCATAAGTAGCTTCAACTCGCGACCAACCCGAGTTCCAGCCAGTCGCGGACACCGGTGCCCGATGCCGCCCGGTCGGCCAGCCGTGTTTGCGCAGGTTGCCGGGTCGGCGGCATCGGCGCCCCTCCCGGCGCTTGTCCGCAAATGGCTTCAACTCGCTGCCCCGCCGAGTTCCCGTGAGTTGTGGACAGCCAGCGGCCCCGCCCCGCCGCAGAACAGGCGCCTGTCTCCTGTTCTGGGCCTGTCCCCTGTTCTGGCGGGGCGTCCGACGCGGGAAGCGGAAGAGGCGCTGGAACCCGGCCGGGCGGCATCGTCCAGGTTCTTCGAGACCCGGAGCGAGCCTTGGTGGGACGACCCGTGCGTGGGACCGAGGCGGGGGTGCCGAACGTCCCCGGACGGCGCGCGGCACCATGGGTAGTGTCCGTTCAACGACGCCCGCTAGGGTGCGTCGCACAGCTATGTTTTGGAGGCAAGAATGTCCAGTCAACCAACCAAAGTGGTCCTGTATGGCAGCGGCCTGATGGGGACCGTCATCATCCGCTACCTGGTCGAGAAGGGCTTCGACCTGGTCGGCGTGATCGACAACAATCCCGACCTGATCGGCAAAGACGCTGGTCAACTGGCCGGTTTGGGCCGCGACCTGGGAGTGACGGTGTCCGCCGACGCCGACGAGGTGCTCTCGCGCGGCGCCGACGTGGCCATCCTGACCCTGCTCAGCCTGATGAGCGACATGGAGCCCTTCTTCGCGGCCTGCGCCCGTCACGGCGTCAACGCCATCTCGACCTGCGAGGAGGCGTTCTACCCGCGCACCACCTCTCCCGAGATCACCGCCCGTCTGGACGCGCTGGCCAAGGAGCACGGCGTGACCCTGACCGGATCGGGCTACCAAGATGTCTACTGGGGCAACCTGGCCACCGTGATCGCGGGCTCAACGCAACGAATCGACGCCATGGAGGGGTTCAGCTCCTACAACGTCGATGACTACGGGATCGCCTTGGCGCAGGTCCACGGCGTGGGGCTGACCGCGGAGGAGTTCCAGCGCGAGATCGCCGACGCCAATGTGCCCTCCTTCGCCATGAACGTGCCGGGCTGGATCGCGTCGCAGATGGGGCTGGACATGATCGACATCTCCCAGGAGCTGATGCCCGAATTCGTGGATACGCCGCTCGAGTCATCGACCCTCGGCCGCGCCATCCTGCCTGGTCAGGCCGCCGGGATGACCGCGAAGGCGACCGCGCACACGCGCCAGGGCATCGACATCGTCATGAAGGTCCAAGGCAAGGTCTACCGCCCCGACGAGGTCGACCTGGGCGATTGGGTCATCCGCGGCGAGCCCACCACCCGCGTCAATGTGGCCGAGCCCAAGACTGTCGAGCTGACCTGCGCCACCATAGTCAACCGCCTACCGCAGGTGATCGCCGCCGCACCCGGCTTCACCACGCTCGAGAAGCTCCGCCCAGCGCCGTATCTGCCGACGGTCGCGCAGCAGGTTTAGCGGCTTTTCCGGTTGCACGATGCCGCTCGGCCAGCTTTGGCGACCAGGCTCGGCTGCCGCTTTGGGTCTGGTTCCCGGCACCAGCCCTGTTGGTCGGATGGACTTCGCCGCCTGGCTGGTGACGGGCCGAACCGCGAGGGCCGACCGGGGGCGCGCGGGCCGACCCGGCGGCATCGTCCAACTGTCTTTACGTAGTCTGAACCCGTGGACGGTTCCTCGACTAGTCACGGAACCGTCCCCAGGTTTACGGGCCGAGCAGCGCGGCCGGGATGACGGCGATCCCATCTTTGCGGCGGTAGGCCTGCGAGCCGGTGGTGATGATCGCGCCGTCCACGAAGTTGGAGCCCAGGCGGTCCCGCAGCCAGAGCAACTGTTTGACGTCGTCGGCGATGGGTGTGGCTGTCAGCTTGACATCCAACGCGACCACCCCGCCAGCGGCGTTCTCCACCACCAGATCGACCTCGTGCTGGCCACCGTGTGTGCGCAGGTGGCGGACCTCTGCCTCATTGGCCTGAGCGTAGGTCTTCACGCTGAGCGCCACCAGGTGCTCGAATAGGGCTCCCAGCAGATTCCCGTCACGCAGATGGGAGCGCGCGCCCTGGCTTCCGCGCAACAGCGCGGCCGCGTCCACTTTGAGCAGGCGGGCGGCCAGGGCAGGGTCGACCAAATAGTGCTTGGGCGCCCAGGTCAAACGCTCGATCCGGGCCTCGGAAGGGGACCAGGCCTCGACCGGGTCGAGCAGCCAGAGCCGGTTCAACACCTGGCGGTAGGCGATCGCTGCGGGCTTGGACGGCTTGTCGCTCACGGCTGGCATGGCCGCGTCGAGGATACGGTTGTAGCTGGTGGTGTTGGCGGTCGCGGCGGCGTAGGCGGCCATCCATTGCAGCAACGCTGCCGGTTTGCGCACCGGGTAGCCCTGCTCCGGGAACTCGCGTTTGACCACATTGGAGACGTACGAGTCGAGCAGGCGCCCGCGGACGCGCTCCGGTTGCGGCCGGATGCCAGGGAAGCCCGAGGCCGTGATCTCGCCCACGTAATCAGCCAGTTTGACCTTGGTCCGTCCGGTGGATTTGACGCCCCCAGCCAGCATCGCGCCGAGCGATACGGTCGGTTCAGCCAGCCCCCTCTCGGCCAGCGACAGTGGTCGCATCTGGAAACTGACCATGCGCCCCGCCCCTGAGTGGACCTGGGCTCCGCGCGGCGGCGAGGCGCTGCCCGCGACGATGTACTGACCATCCGACGCGCCCGCGTCGACCGAACGCCGGACCCTGTCCCAGACCTCGGGCTCGCGCTGCCACTCGTCGATCAGCAGCGGCGCCGGCTGGGCCTCGATCAGGTCCGGGTCGGCCTGGAACAGTTCGCGGTCCCGCGCCTGGTCCAGATTGATCACGCTCTTGACCCGCTGCAGGGCTGTCGCCGTCTTCCCGACGCCTTTGGCGCCATAGATGTGAGTCGCCGCCAACCGGGGCTGGAACTCGTCCAATTCGTCGTCGATGACCCGACGAAGATATTTCCGCACGCCGGTACTTTACTATTTCGCAAGGCTCAACGTGACCATTTCGCAGGCTTCTACTTGACCGTTACGTGGTTCCCTGGGCGAATCGCTGGTCTCGGCGACCGCCTTCGGGACCGTGTACTGGCGTTTGACCAGGCACGATGCCGCGTGGCCAGGCCCCCGCGCCCGAGTTGTGCGGAAGTTGTGTACCTATCGACCGAGAAGGCCGACTCTGTTAAGGCGACCCTGGCGGCGCGCCATGACCGCTGGCGCCGCAGTCGCAGCGCTACGGTGCTGCGGGCATCTCAGCTACCCGCGGGTCCGACGGGCGGTCTGGGCCTCGGCGTCAGCTCTTGATGCGACGGTCGACCCATTCGTCATCGTCGCCGCAAGTGGCAGGGCGTTTGCATCCGGTCTTGACGTGACCGCCGATCCATTCGGCTTCGCGGCGACGGTGGGCCGATCTTGGGCGTTCAGCAGACACGCTCCACCTGGCCGCAGAGAAAGGGCGCATCCGCCGGAACTCGCTCACAGTGGCCGTTCGTTGGGGAGGAGTTCCGGAGAAAGACAAATCCCCTGGCACTCGCATGCGACATCCAGGGAATTCGGCTTTTCTTCGCGACTCGTTTCGCCGACATTCAGGGGATTTGTCTTTTCGCGCTCGGCACTCGGTGTCCGCGATCACGAAGTCGCAGGTCAGCCAGGCCACTCCAAAATCGGCTCGAGCCGAGAAAGACAAATTTCCTGGCGCTCGATTAAGAAGGGTTCTGCAGAAAGACGAATCCCCTGACTCTCGCGCACGACATCCAGAGGATTTGTCTTTTCCTCCCACCGACTTCAGGGGAATGCCGAGGTGCAGGGCTTTGTCGCTTGGAAGTGAGTAGGGTCTCTCCAGACGGCCGCCCTCGCTGAAGGCCGCAGTGGCCCAGGCGCTTGGCGCGTCGATGTCAGTTCTTGACGTGGCGGGCGATCCATTCGCCCTCGTAGCCGTGGATCGGTGCCGGGACCAAGGCCAATTGGGAGAGCACCGCCCTGTCGCGAACGTCGATCTTTAGGCGCACGCGGCAGGTGCAGGCCATTGAGAGCGCCCGCGACGAGCCGGCCGTCACAGCCGTCACGTTGCAGACCATCAGCCCCAGGTCGCGCAAGCGCCAGGCGAGGGTGGCGAAGATATGGTCGCCGGACGCTATCGCGACCGAGTCGAAGCGCGATGCCACATGGTCCGGATCAATGGCCCGGATCAGCGCGTTGTCGGCGCCGTCGGGACCGCGCCCCAGAACCAGGCGCAACTGGCCCATCGGGAGCGACTCCATCAGATTCTTGGCACCGAATCCGGACAGACCGACAATGGCGTTGTCATACTCATCCACGGATAGCGCCTGGGTCAGCGCGGTCCAGATCGCTTTGGACACGGCGACCGGGGCGTCCGGGCCGCCGCACAGATTCTCGTGGTCGTCCAGCAGGAGCACGCGTCCACGCAGTAGTCGAGGCGGCGGCGCAGGCACCATCCGGGCAGGCGCGTTCACGCCATTCGCCAGCCTGCCCCCTGATGTCCCCACCCAACAAGTCTCGCAAATGAATGGCCGAGCGGCTACTCCGTGATGGCCCGGAACACGGGTTTGCGTCAGACGCCAACCCGTGTCCCGACCGCGGATCAGGTGGTCAGGCGGGAGCGGCGGCGGCCAGCGGCTATCAAGGCTGCCCCGAGGAGCAGCAGGGCGGCTGCCAGTCCGGTGATCAAGCCGGGGGCGCCAGCGCCAGTGAATGGGAGTTTGCCTCCGGCGCCTGGGCTCGTCGGCTGGCCGGTGCCTTGACTCGGTGACCCTTGTCCCGGCGGCGGCACGGAGGCCGCGTACGATCCAGTCGGCGTGCCGGTGCCCGGAGTGCCAGATGGTGGCACGCGGGGCGACGGCGAGACGGGCGAGCCCGACGGGCTGATCGACGGGCTCGCGGAGGGCGATACCGACGGGGTCGGGCTGACAGGAGGCGGCGAGCTCGCAGTAGGACTCGGACTCACGGGTGGGGTCGGGCTGGCGGGTGGGGGACCGCCCGGAATGGTGGTGTCGGAGCAGATCGGCGTGGTGTCCGCCACGTTGACGGCGGCGACGCAAGCCTCGTTCGTCAAGTCTTTGGTGACGTCGAGGGAATCGGTGACGGCAACGACAACGGTGATCCGGTAGGTGCCGACCGGCAAAGCGGCATTGGTCAGACGCAGGGCGTTAGCGCTGGTGAGGTCCTGCCACCCGCTGCCCTGCGGCGTGACGGAGACGATGCGCAAACCTGCGGGGACGGCATCGGACACGTCAACTGACTGGGCGGGCGCGGCCCCGTCGGAAGTCACGTCGAGGTAGTAGGCGAACTGCGAGCCGGCCGCGGGAACCGTCCCCGGAGCACGCGAGTTGCTCTTCACAATGGACACGTGCGCCAAGGCGCGGTTGTTGAACGTGCAGGTGGCGCTGCCGCCCAGGCCGACCACGAGCTCCGGCGGCCCGGGGAATGTCTCGGTGCGCTCGGTGCCGTCGATCTCGTCCCAGGTGCAGTCGACTGAATCGAGGACGTAGCCGGCGGGACCAGGGGCATCCTCCGTGATCGTATAGGTCTGGCCGGGCTTGACGCGGGTCACCTCGCCGGAATCCAGGCCGGCATGGGTCGGCAGAGAAGCAGAGCCAGAACCGGTCGGCGTGGCCGTGAAGGTCCAGTCGCCCGGCTCGGCCGAGCCCCCATCGACGGTCTTCAGCACAGTGAGCATGCCCGTGTAGTTGACGGCGAAGCAGTGCGCATGACCACCCCACGGCACCGTCACAGCGCCGCGGAGCCCCGCCGACATCCAGCCGCTCGGGTCTATGAAGATGTCGCCCCCGGTCTCGAGGTTGCATATCCAACTGCCGGAGGCCTCGGGCGGCAAAGGCTCGGCCGGGTCGGCGACCCGCCATTGGACGTACTCCGGGTCGCCCTCGGATTCGGCCAGGGCGTAGGTCCAGCCGGGCGTCACGTCCGCCGTCACAGGTTGAGCGATTGGCTCCTGCTGCTCGTCATACCGGCCGGTCGGTCCGGCCAGCGGGGTGACGCCGGGCTGCAACGGGTCAGCCAGGGCGATGGCGTCGAGGAGCCACAACTTCGAGGCGACTCTGGGCTCCCTCGAATCGACCGATTTGTAGAGCGACAGGAGCGCATGGCATTCGACCGAGTTGGTGAGTTCGAATTGGTTGAGCCCAGATGCCAGGGGATAGCTGTAACTTGAGGCGGGCACCGGCGTGATTGCCGTGAGCCCGCCTGAGCCGTCCGGCTGGCCGGTAACAGTCGCGTCGGCGACCTCGCATCCCTCCGGCAGGCTGACGGCCTGGTCCTCGCCGGGGGAGACCGCGACGCCCGGTGTCATGCCGCCGTACTCGGTGCCCCAGACCAGGCCGGTCATGGGAGGCACGGCGCCGGCATCGAGGGCGATCCGGAGGCTGGCCTGGAACCCGCCCGGCTGCTGGCCCTGGTCGAAGGTCTGGACAGTGCCGCCCGTCACCAGGGCGCCTTGCTCGTCGATCTGGCTCAGCTTCCATTTCTTCACGACCTTGACCGAGGCCGGACTGGCGGTCTTGTGTTTGTTGTAGACAGTGCAGGAGATCACGTCCTCCGGCTTCGCGTCCACGGAGAAGCCGGTCGAGCCCTCATCCGTGACCGCGAGGGGCACAGGGGTCGCGCCGGAGAGGCTGAAGCAGGCGGCGTTCTGCAGGGTCGCTCCGACGGTGACGGGGTGGAGGTCGTAGTCGGTCTGGACCGTTTCTGTAACGGTCAGCCGCCCCGGCGTCATGGCGCTGTCCAGGGTGAAGTCGGTCGATGCCGCGCCAGTTCCGAGCGCCGTCGTCAAGGTCGATTTGCCCGGCTCGGCGCCCGTGCCCACGACCCCGAAGTTCCAACCGTCGGCTAGCTGCCCACCGGTCACGTCACCGCTGGCGTTCGTGGTCGGAACGACCTGCTTGACCACCGTCAGCGAGCCTTTGCACCCGGCCATGGCGACGGACTTAAGAACGGCCGCGGCCTGGTCCCAGTCGGTCTGGTAATAGTCGTTGGCCAGCGGGTTCGGATCGTCTTTGACCGGGCCGGAGATGGCCGCGAAGTTGTCGCCGGGCACGCTGGTGGCGCCGTCGCCCACGCCGACGGCGATGATCCGGGCGCCCTTGACGGACTTCACGGCGTTGGCGGAGAAGACCGAGTTCTCGATCTCCACGAACCGGGTCAGAATGCCCGTGCCGAGCCCGTCCACCCCGTAGCGCGTCGGGTTGCCATCCGTGATGACCACGACCACGTCGTAGTGGTCAGGCGATTGCGCCACCTGCATCAGGCCCCGGTCCCAGTTGGTCGCCTCGTGGACGGCGGGCACGCCGATCGAGTCGATCCAGTCCTTCACCGTCTGGGCGCCAGCCGCGGTCGAGACCGGAGTCAACGGCCGGTTGATGTTGTTGGCGCCGCGCGCCGGGGCGCGGGACCCGAAGGTGAACAGGGCGATCTCCGACGGCGTTCCCGCCAGCGAATCGACCAGAGCCTCGGCGGCGCCCCTGAGTGTGTCTTCGGCGTTGGAGTCCGCCACCGATCCTGACAGGTCCATCACGAGCGCGGCGTTGAGCCCGCACTGGTCGGGGAAGGCCGGGTTCTCCATCGATTCCAGCCAGGTGCCGCTGGACACCCGCACGCCAGAGGCGCTGGCCATGAAGCTGCCGGTCCCCGTGTACAGCTCGCCCGCCCGCAGTTGGGTCCCGGTGCGCGATTGGTACGGCGTCTCCAGGAAAGTGTTACCGTCCGCGCTGGTCACCACGTTCAGGTCGTTGTAGTAGCCGGGAGGAGCGGTCACTTGCCCGATCCAGAACCTGGCGTCCCGGTTCGCGCCCCCGACGCCCGTGTCCGGGACGACGAACGAGCAGTCGCCGTCCGCGTCGGAGGTGCAGGTGGCCCACGGCTCGTCGATGGCTGGACCGGCCGTGGTGTCGCTGTCGCCGCCATAGAGCTGGAGCACGGCCCCGGCCGGCGCGGCGGTCACCAAGTTGTTGGAGGGATCGCGCGGGCCGCCCACTTTGACGGTGATGACGGCCTCCCCGGTGCCGGGCTGCGGCACTTTCCCCACAGCCTGGTCCAGTTTGGCCAGCGGCACTATCGCGGCGCTGGCCGCCACCACCCCTCCGGCTATGATCGCGGCGCCGCGGCGCCATTCCTTACGTGACCGGGCTTTCCCACTGAGCGTCATTTCTACCCTTGCGACTATGCCCGGCTCCGAGGGCCGGGCAGGTTCACTGACTGGCTTCGCAGATTATATGGTCGCGCGGCCGGAGCCCCCAGCCGCCAGTAGATTTACCAGCCTGTGGACGGGCAAACACTTGGACGATGCCGCTGGGCCGGCCCCGCGACGCGTCGCCAGGCCGGATGCCCGGGCGAGTCGGCGCCGACCCGGTTGCGGGAAGCCCGCGCACGGCATCGTCCCTCGGGAAGACCGTCGGGGCGGGACATCACTTGCCGAAGCCAGCGGTCAAGCCTGCCACGAGTTGACGACGACCGATCATGTACGCCGCCAGCACGGGCAAAGCGGAAAGCACCACCGAAGCCAGAATCGCCGGAGTGTTGACCCCATGCTCGCCTTGAAATGCGAACAGCGAATATGGCAGCACCCGCACATTGGCCGAGCCGGTGAGGACCAACGGGAACAGGAACCCGTTCCACACTTGCAGAGCCTGATATATGCCAACGGTCACAATCGCAGGTTTGGCCAGCGGCAACACCAAACGGTAGAGCATGCGCCAGTGTCCAGCCCCGTCCACGGTCATCGATTCGAACAATTCCCTCGGGATATCACGAATAAAGTTCGTCAGGATTAGGACCGTGAGCGGAATGCCGAACCCGACCGATGGCAGTATCAGCGCAATCAGCGTGTCATAAAGGCCGAGTTTGGTGATCATGTAGTAAAGGGGCACGATTGTCGCCTGCGCCGGGATCGCCAGTCCCAACAGGATCAGTTGAAACACTCGCCGCGACGCCCATGATCGATTGCGCACCACGGTGTAGGCAGCCATAACCGACACCACGAGAAGAATCGCGACAGCCCCGGCGGTGACGATCACCGAATTCAGTAGGTAATGATCGAAATCGTTGTCGAGGACGTCCTTGAACGCGGACAGCGTCGGGTTGGAACTCGGCACCAGCGAATTGGATTCGTAATAGTCGCCCGTTGTGCGCAGGCTAGTGATCACCATGTAGTAGATAGGCAGGAGGATGATCCCCAGCCACAGCCACGCCAGGGCTCCGCCGATCACGTTGGGGCGCCTCATGTCATAGCCCTTCCATCTGGCTCTCCATGCGATGGGCGCCGGACAAGCGGTTCAACCCCAGCGACAGGGTCAGGCCAACCACTATCAGGATCACCGCGATGGCGGACGCCTTTCCCATCTGGAAGGAACGGAAGCCTGTCAGATACATGTCGAGAGGAAGTATCCGGGTGGCGTCGACGGGACCGCCTTGCGTCATGACGAAGAATAGGTCGAAGTACGTCAAGGCTCCCACCAGCATCAGAGTCGAGGAGGTAATGATCGTGTATTTGAGTTGCGGCAAAGTGATGTAGAAGAACGCCCGGACGGCTCCCACTCCGTCAACTCGCGCCGCCTCATAGATCGAGACCGGGATCTGACGCACGCCGGCCTGATAGAGCAACGAATGGAAGGGCACGAACGTCCAACTGACCACGAGCATGACGGACCAGAGCGCGAGTTCCCGGCTTCCCAGCCAGTCCTGCTTGAGCGCCGGTATGGCCGATCCGATACCGAACACGGGGTCCATCAGGTTCTTAAAGGCTATGCCAACGGCGGCGGAGCTGAATAGCAGTGGCAAGAAATAGAGCACGCTCATGACCGACCGGAACTTCTGCTGGCCAGCCATGAACACGCCCAGCAACAGCGATATCGGCGTTTGGATCACCCAGGTCGCCGCCATGACTATCAATGTCAGACGCATGGCATGCAGACTGGTCCGGTTGGAGAAGACGCTCGACCAATTGTCCAGGCCGACAAAGGTCATTTCTCCCATGCCGTCCCACTTCACCAGCGAGAAGCACACCACGCCGAACATTGGGAGGACCGCGAACAGCCCGAAGAACGCGAGGGCCGGGGCGGCTAGCCACAAAGAGGGACCGGCGCGCCTCCAAGGGGGCCGACGCGAATCCGTCGACCCCCTTGGCTTGGCGCCCGGCGCCGCGTCGCCGCTGCCTTCACGGATCGGCGCAGCACTGGCGACCATCACCGAGACGGAGGGAGCGTGGCGCCCGGCCCTGCTTCGAGGCGGCGCGCCGGACCCGGAGCGCTTGCGCGGCATCTACTGACCGATGACCGCGTTCATGTTGTCCGCGAACTCCTGGGGAGTGATAGTCCCCATGAAGATCGCGTCGAGTTGGGTCAGCAGTTCTTGAGCCTGCACGGAGCTGAGCACCTGATCCCAGGACATCTGGAAGTTGGGAGCGTTCTTGACCAGGTCGTAGGCCTGAAGCAAGAAGTCTGCGTCATCGGCCGCGGCCAATTTGTCCTCTATCCCGGAGGCCGGCGGCACCGCGCCGCCCGCGATCAGCGCGTCGACTGTCTCGTCGGTGTACGCCTCCGAGTTGATGTAGTCGATCACGGCTTGTTGTTGGGCCTCGGTCGCGTCCGCCGCCACCGACCAGTAGTTCGCCGGGTTTCCGGCGATGTTGTTCGGATCGCCCTTGCCGCCCTGGACGGTGGGGAAGACCATGGTGCCCAGGTCGCCACCGCTCACGAACTCAGGAGCGTCCGCCTTGAAGGTTCCATAGCACCAAGAGCCTTGGAGGAGCATCGCGGCCTCGCCGGTGTGGACCAACGCCACGTCCGCGTTCGAGTCCGTGGTGGTGGAGCCGAACGACTCTTGGAAACCGTCCGCGGCGACCAGGTCCTGGATCATCTCCAGCGCTTTCAACATGTCGGGGTTGGACCACGAGTCCGCCTCGCCCGCCGCCACGGCGTTGAACGCTTCAGGCCCGCCCACGCGATCAGCCAGGTATTCCAGCCACATCAGGTCGGGCCATTTCGATTGTCCGGCCAATGCGATCGGAGCGACGCCGATGGCCTTGAACTTGGGGATGGACGCCAGCAACTCGTCCCAAGTCTTGAATGGAGCCTCAACCCCGGCCTGCTCGAACAGTGCCTTGTTGTAGTAGAGGATGACCGGCTGCGTGCCGTACACGGGCACGGCGTACTGTTTGCCGTCGATCTGCCCGGCCTTGTTGATCGAATCGAGAGTTCTCGACAGTGCCTGATCGACCTTGCCCGTCAGGTCGATGACCTTGTTCTGGGCGACGTACTCCGCCACCACGCCGGCCGCGCCCCAGTTGAACACCAGCGTGGGCGGGTTGCCCGCGCCGATCGCGGTCCGGATCTTCTCCTTGTAGGCGTCGTTCGCATAGACCTCGCCCACGATCTTCTGATCCGCATGGGCCGCGCTCCAGTCTTCGAACGACTTCTTCGTTATCTCCTCGTTGGGGGCACCTGTCAGGTACCACGCTGTCGCGGGTTCGCCTCCGGCCCCGCTGGTCGCGTCCGGCTCGTCGTCGTTCGATTGGCCGCACGCGCCAGACGCGAAGGCAAGCGCCCCGGCCACCATCGTGGCAAGGATCGCGCGCTTCGGGTTTCCATGGGACATGGTTCTACCTTCCTGGGGTCTCCGTGTGGCTCCGCGAGCCACAACCTTGGTGTTGGCGAAGCGTCCTCAATGACGCTTCCGTGGCAGTGAGGCTATGCGGGCGCGCGGCCTTGACGCAATGGATAAATGGGATAAAGTTTTTCGAGGCTGCTCTCCCTGGTGGCCCCCCGACCGGGCGTGCGCCGCAAGGCGGGTTGGGCCTCGACTGCGGGGACTCTTGTAGACGCAGGTCACGGCGCTGCGAGAACGCACCTAGGCAAGGGCGGCCTGGCATCGGAGAGTGGTCGAATGCGGCTAGAATTCGTAACGAAAGAGTTTCAAGGAGGAATCCGTGGTTGCCACTCCGAAGGCGACTCTGACTTTGGTCGCCCGCCGGGCGGGCGTCTCGCTGGCCACCGCCTCGAAGGTCCTGAACGGGCGGCCAGGAGTGGGCGGGGCCACACGCGCGAAGGTCCGTGAGGTGATCGACGAGCTGGGATACCGGCCCTCCACCCCCAGGGCGGACGAGCCCGGCTCGGCGGTCACCCGCGTCACGGCGATCTTTCGCGACCTCGATGCGACCATGTACTGCTCCCATATTCTCGAGGCGATGCTGCGCGAGGCCACGGCCCAGGAAGTCCAAGTGATAGTGCGCCTGCTGGGTCCGCTCCCCCAAGGAGACAGACGGCGAATGAACCAATGGGCCCGGTCGTTGCTCGGGGGCGGATGCCAGGGCGCGGTCTTCATCACATCCAACCTGACCAGCGAGCAGATCGAGGCCTGCGAACGGGTCGGCCTGCCGCTCCTAGCGGTTGACTGCGACTCGCTTCTTGACGCCGGAATCACTTCGATCTCCTCCAACAACTTCCGCGGCGGGTATTCGGCGGCGCGGCACCTGCTCGATCTGGGCCATCAGCGGGTCGGCCTGATGATCGGACGCCAGAGCTCGACCTTCGCCAGGGAGAGGCACCACGGCATGGTGGCGGCCTTCCACGATGCTGGATTGAACGTCCCAGACGCCCTCGTGGTCGAGGCGGGCTTCACGCCCCAGGACGGGTTGACCGCGGGGCGGCGCTTGCTGTCGCTCAAACCACGGCCGACGGGCATCATAGCCAATTGCGACGGGAGCGCCCTCGGTATCTTGGCGGCCGCCCGCGAAGCAGGGGCCAGCGTCCCCTCGGACCTGTCGGTGGTTGGATTCGACGGCACTATGCACGGTCTGTGGTCCACCCCCCGCCTGACAACGGTCGCGCAGCCGCTGACGGACATCGGCCGATTGACCATCACCAGCATCCGCCAACTCATCGACGGCCAGCCGCCCTATTCGCGCCATGTGCAACTCGCGGCGTGGTTGGAGCAGCGCGAGTCAACCGCCCCGCCCCGCTAGAAAATCTTTCAGGCGGACGGGGTCTGCCGCAGACGCGAATCGTGCGCTAGCGTTCACGAGTACCCCGAGGAAAGGCCCCCTTTCGTGACCGAATACCACGTCGCCAAGTCCGGCTCCGATCAGGCGCCGGGAACGGCCGATGCCCCCTTTGGCACCATCAACCGCGCCGCCCAGGCAGCGATGCCAGGAGACGACGTCGTTGTCCACGCAGGAATCTATCGAGAATGGGTGAGTCCGAGCCGGGGCGGGACCAGCGACACCAGACGCATCACTTACCGCGCCGCCCAAGGCGAGCATGTCGTCATCAAAGGCTCCGAACAAGTGACCGATTGGGTCCGAGAGCCCCTACCCGACCAATTGGTAGGCTCGCCGTTCGCCGTCGGCGGCGTCTGGCGCCTGGCGGTCCCCAATTCGCTGTTCGGGGATTTCAACCCTTACGAGCGGGCCATCGGCGGCGACTGGCTGGTGCGTCCCACCGAAGCGGACGGGCTGAAGCATCTCGGCGAGGTGTATCTCGATGGAAAATCTTTCTTCGAAGTTTCCTCCAGACAAGCGGTGTTCAGTCCCGGTCGGCGCGATGTCGTTTCGGACGACTGGACCGGCCTCGCCGAAGAGGCGGCGGGTCCGGATCAGGCGCCTCGTGTCTGGCACGCGGAAGTCGGCCCCACCGACACCGTCATTTGGGCGAATTTCGGAGCTGCGGATCCGAATCTCGACACGGTTGAGATAAACGTGAGGCGGTGCGTCTTCTATCCTCGTGAGACCGGTCGCGACTACATCACGGTGCGCGGCTTCGAGTTGGCTCAAGCCGCCTGCCCGTGGGCTCCTCCGACTGCGGAACAGCCTGGACTGATCGGTCCAAATTGGGCAAAGGGATGGGTCATCGAGGACAACGTCATCCATGATGCGAAATGCGCCGGAATCTCAATCGGAAAGGAGGCCTCGACCGGCGACAATTTCTTCACCCAACGGCGCGACAAGCCCGGCTACCAGTACCAATTGGAAGCGGTGTTCGCCGCTCGCGCGATCGGTTGGTCCAAAGAGCGGATCGGCTCTCATGTGATCAGGCGAAACACCATTTTCGACTGCGGCCAGAACGGGATCGTCGGGCATCTTGGCTGCGTCTTCTCCGAAATCTACGACAATCACATATACAACATCGCGCTCAAGCGAGAGTTCTACGGCCACGAAATCGCGGGAATCAAACTCCACGCCGCCATCGACGTGTCAATCAAACACAACCGGATTCACAATTGCTCGCTCGGCACCTGGTTGGATTGGCAAACACAAGGGACGCGCGTGACTGCAAACACCTATTATCAGAACAATCGCGACCTGTTCATAGAAGTGTCTCACGGCCCGTACGTGGTGGACCACAACATTTTCGCGTCGAAGGCCTCAATCGAGTTGTTCAGCCAAGGCGGCGCTTTTGTCGGCAACCTGGTGGCTGGCACCGTGCGTGTCGAGAGCGTCAAGGATCGCGCGACGCCCTACCACGTGCCGCACTCGACCGAGGTCGCCGGCTACGCCGTGGTCCACGGTGGGGATGACCGCTGGATCGGCAACGTGTTCGGTTGCCTTGGAAGCACTTGCCAGGACATCACGCACGCGTACGGCCCCGAAGTCGGTCCGGGTTGCAATGCCGCCTACGGGACCGTCCTGTACTCGGGCCATCCGGCTTCTTTCGAGGCGTACCTCGCCACGGTCGACGCCGCTCTGCCGGGTGACTTGGAGGCGGTGATCGGTCTGAAGCAGCCCGTTTACATCAGGCACAACCTCTACCTGGGCGGCGCCGCGCCCTACCCGGATGAGGAGGGAGCCGTGGTGGCCGCTGGGGCTCTCGCGATCGCTGTGTCCGAGGAACTGGATCGAGTGTCCCTGGTGGTCGACCTGCCCGAAGAATTCGGTCGGTGCAGGGCGCCTGTTCAGTCGACGCGCACCCTGCCTCCGGTCCGCCTGGCGGCTGCGGCTTTTGAGAACCCTGACGGCTCTGAACTGGTCTTCGACCAGGACTTGTTGGGAACGCGGGTCACGGCCAACGCCTCACCAGGACCGATCGTCTCGCTCCGTCCCGGAGCCAACCGAGTCCTGGTCTGGCAAGCCGCCCATCGCCCAGACCGCGGCCCGTACGAAGGTCAGAGTCAACGCCAGGCTGACGCAAGAGCGGCCGTCATGCCCGGCTAGCCCCGGTCGCCCCGCCGAACACAATCAAGAACTCCAACACCGACACCCGTCGGCGTGGGTGGACTGCGCGGATCAACGGAACGCGATCTGTGGATAACTGTTCGACCCACAGTGATCAAACCAGGAACGAAGGGAAGCAACAATGAGACGGAACGCGAACGCTACCAAGAGGGCGGCTGGCGGCCGTAGGCGCGCCTTGAGCGTGGTGGCCGCTGCTGGCCTTATCCCTTGCCTGCTCGGGCTGGCACCGGCAGCGCCGCCGGCGGCCGCGCCGCCCGTGGTGTTCAGCGCCCAGGCGGGTGGCACCTACGACGGCTTGCCACTGTTCGACGCCGAACCATCCCACTTGGATGCATATCTCGACGTCCTGATCGAGTACGTGGGCCTCGAAGGAGCGGCCCGTTGGGCCTTCGGTTGGCGCGATGACTACACCCTGACGACCGGACCGAACGCGGGCAAGACGATCCCCGGCTCGCCTCAATTCGCCGAACACGTCCACGGGGTCAACCCCGGCGGCACGGCCTTCCCCGCCCCGATCGCCCTGAGCCAGATGTGGGACAAAGACCTGCTGGGCGGCATCGGCCAAATAATCAGCGAAGAGAAGCTGTACACGCAGGACTACACCGCGACCACTGCCGCGAGCGACGTCCGGTCGGCCTTCAACGCCATGATCTCCTCGGCCCTGCAGGACGTCCGCGCGAATCCGTTGTCGGGGCGGCTGGAGGAGGGCCTGGGCGAAGACCCGCAACTGGCGTCACAGTTGATCCAGGCGATGTCACGCGGAATCAGCGGGATCGACGACCCAGCCAGCCAAGACGGCTTTTGGACCAAGGCGGTGCTCGGCACCAAGCACTTCACCAACTACCAGGCCCAGTGGTACCGGACCGTCGGCAGTGTCGACGCCAGCCAGCGCCACCTGATGGAGAACGCTTCCTACCCGGCGTCGCGGGCCATTTCTGATGGAACCATGAGCGCCTTCATGACCTCCTACGGGCGGACCAACGGCATCCCCAACAATGTCTCGCCGCTGGTCCAATACGCTCAGAGCCTCGCCCCCTACGGCATGCACCAGACCAACGACCACTCCTCCGAGAACCAGCTGGCGACCCCCGGTTCCTATTCCAACGGGTTCGACCAGAGCTACACGCCGTCAGATTCTGACTCGGCGGCCTTGTTCGTCTTGGCGAACACTGGCGGAATCGCCGCCACCTGGCCTGACCGGTACGTTCTGCCGGACATCTTGGACAGGATCGAGGCCGGGACCTACGGCGTGACCGCCGAAGATGTCTACGAAGTCGCCAAGGCCCAGGTGACGCCGCTGATCCGGGTGGGCCTGTTCAACGAATACGACCCGGTCACAGGGGTGCCCATCGACTACCCGTTCGCCGACCTGTCCGCCACCGCCGCCACCACCCCTATCAATTGGACGGTGCGGTCACATCAGGAGACAGCTCTGGCAGCCGCGCAGGAATCGATCGTCCTGCTCAAGAATCAGGACGCGGCCCTGCCGTTGTCCAAGGACGCGGCGGTCGCAGTGGTGGGACCGCTGTCCAACGCCCGGTTCCCGAACACCTACGCGAACGCCGTCTCGGTGCCTGGCGCCGACAATGGCGGCCTGACGCCGCTTCAAGGAATTGACGCAGTCGGGCGAAACATCGTGGGCAGCGCGACCGACGGCAACGTGGTCCGTCTGAAGTCAGTCGCCACCGGCCAATACGTGACCCATGATCCGGCCGACCCGGACAACCTGGCGTTCGCCGACCAGGCCACCCCGGCGACGGCCGCGAGTTTCGAGGTCTTCGACTGGGGCCAAGACGCCGTCTCCTTGCGGTCCACGTCGAACGGCCGCTGGGTTCAATTCGCTCAGTCCCAGTGCTTCTGCATGCCTGGCATAGGGTGCTTCCCGCCTGGTTGCGACGCCGCCCCGCCCAGCGCCGCCGTGAATGTCGGCCAAGACGCCCAATTCGGCACCGCCTCCACCACGCTGCCCAACCGCCTCCAACTGCTGGACAACACCGATGGCACGGTGTCGATTGTCGCCAACGGTTTTGGCGGAGGCTTCGGCGGCGGCTTTGAGACGGCCCTCTACACCTCCGGACGCTACCTGACCGTCGACCCGTCCACCGGCGAAGTCGGCGCCACCGACCCGTTCGGCAGCGCCACCGGGATGGCCGCCGCCAACACGGTCGAGACCAGATTCGAGGTCGAAGTGGTCCAGGCCGCCGGGACCCAGGCAGCCGAGATCGCCAACACCGGCGCCGAATACGCCATCGTTGTACTGGGCCATCCCAGCCGGAACAGTTCCGGCGAGGGCTCTGACCGCTCCACCCTGTACCTGGGCGCCGAGCAGTACGAGTTGGCGCAAGAGGTCGCGGCCCAGTATCCAGGCAAGACCATAGTGGTCCTGTCGACCTGCTATCCCGTGATTGCCGAATCCCTTCAAGACGACCCGAACATCGCCGCGATCCTGGCCTACCCGTACGGTGGCCAATACGACGGCTACGCCTTGGGCCAGGTCATCTACGGCGACTACGCGCCCACTGGTCGGCTCACTCAAACCTGGCACGCCGACATGTCGGCCCTGCCGCCGATCAGCGCGTACTCGATCCCAGAAGGCCAGAATCAGACCACTCAACTGACCGATATTGACCCCCGGATCACGGTCGACATGACCAACGGCGACCCGATCGAGGCTGGCTTGACCTATCAATACACCGAATCGCCGGTGACCTATCCGTTCGGCTATGGCTTGAGCTATTCGACCTTCAGCTACTCGAACCTGACCCTCGGGGCGGATGGCCAGGGCGGCTACCAAGCGACCGTCGACGTCGCGAACACCGGCTCGGTCGACACCGCCGAGGTTGTCCAACTGTACGCCCGCAACCCAGATTGGAGCTACGGGCAGGCGGCGCCAAGAAGCAAATTGGTGGCCTTCGAGAGGATCGAAGTGGCGGCGGGCGCGACCGCGTCGGTGACACTCGCATTCGACGCCTCCAATCTGGCGCTGTGGAACACCAATGCCGACGGTTGGCGGATCGAGCCGGGAACCTACGAGTTCACAGCGGCCAGTTCAAGCGACACGCCGGAAGCCACCGCCGGTCTGGTCGTGGCGGGCGACGAGTGGCCGGAGCTAGACGCGACCACCGCGCCCGTGAGCGTGTTCGACAAAGCGTTCGCGGCGAACCAGGTCACCTACCGGGAGTCCTCGAAGGCGAACACCCTGACCGGTCTGAGGGAAGACCGCTTGGTCAACGGCTACTACACCGTCATGTCCCGCGAGGCCGGAGCGTGGGTGGCGCTCAGCGATCTGAAGTTCGATGCCAGCGAACTGGTGAAACTGACAGTCGCCTCGACCAACCAGAGCTCTTCGCTACAGCTGCGCCTCGACGCACCTGACGGCCCGGTCATCGGCACCGCGGAGTTCGGCAACACTGGGCGGTCGCCGTACGTCATCGCCGGGAACACCAGCGCGGGCGACATCGCCGTCAATGAGATCGGCTACACCGAGATCGAAATCCCCCTCGCTCAGACGGTCGAAGGAACCCGCGACCTGTTCATCGTGTTCGGGGAACCAGACGTGCGCGTGCGGGACCTCTACGTCGAGCCGGGGCAAGCGTCTCCAACCCTCGCGCCGCCGAGCGACCAACCGTCCGCCAACCAGACGCCCACCGCGGGATCTTCCGCCCCGGCGGCCCCGGCGAGCCCGGGAGTCAGTGGGGACGCGAAGGGGGTCGCCGGGGAGCTGCCGTGGACCGGCCCAATCGGCACAGTCCTGCTGCCCCTAGCGATCTTGCTCGCCGCAGCAGGAATGGCTTTGCTGCGGCGTGGGCGAGGACGCGCCGGGCATCCCTAGGAACGGTCCCGGAATCGAACGCCGGTCGGCCACCGCGCTGGCCGACCGCCGCCCCAACTCCGGACGCGGATGCCTCGAACTCCGCGTCCGGGGTCGAGGGGGTGACCGTGGTCGCGTGCGCGCGGCCCTGCGATCACGGTCAACAGAGCGCGACATTTCAACGAAGAAAGGAAACAAGTAGTGAGAACCAACACAAACGCAGGTCGGGCCGCAGACCGACGGCGCGCAGGATTGTGCGTCGTCGCGGCAGCAGCCTTGATCCCGGGCCTTACGGGAATGGCGCCGGCCTCGAGCTCCGAGCAGGAACCGCTCGTCTTCGCGATCCAGGAAGGAGGCACTTACGACGGCCTGCCGTTGTTCGATGCCGAGCCGTCCCACCTGGACGCGTATCTTGACGTCCTCATGGATTACGTCGGCCTTGAAGGCGCCGCCCGTTGGGCCAATGGCTACCGCAACGACTACCGCCTCACCCAGGGGCCCAACGCCGGCAAGACGATTCCCGGCGCGCCGCAGTTCGACGAGGGCGTCCAGGGCATCATCACCGACTTCCCCGCCCAGATGGGGATGAGCCAGTCTTGGAACAAGGAGTTGCTGGCGGACATTGGCGGCGTGATGGCCGCCGAGAATCTGTACACCGAGAACTATGCGACTCGCACTCTGTCATCCTTCCACGCCATGATCTCGGCCGCCCAGCAGGACATCCGCGCGAATCCCCTGTCGGGGCGCCTGGACGAGGACTTCGGGGAGGACCCAGAGTTGGCGTCACAGTTGATCGACCACATGACGCGGTCCATGTCCGGCACCGACGACCCGGCCAACGAGGACGGCTTTTGGACCAAGGCGATCATCGACACCAAGCACTTCACCAATTACAACGCCCAGTGGTACCGCACCCAAGGCAATTTCGACGCCAGCCAGCGCAGCCTGATGGAGTACACCTCGTACCCGGCGATGCGCGGCTTCTCCTCGGGGGCAGTCAATGCATTCATGACTTCCTACGGGCGCACCAACGGCATACCGAACAATGTTTCTCCGCTGGTCCAGTACGTTCAAAGCCTGACTCCGTATGGAGCTCACCAGACCAACGACCACTCCTCGGAGAATCAACTGGCGACCGCGAACTCGTTCTCCAACGGGTTCGACACCCGCTACACCCCGTCCAACGCCGACACGGCCGCATTGTTCACTCTGGCCAACACCGGCGGCGTGGCAGCGACCAATCCGAACAGTTATCCCATCGCCGCTTTCCTGGCCGAGGTCGAGGCGGGCACGTACGGCATCACCCCGGACGACGTCTTCGAAGTCGCCAAAGCGCAGGTGACGCAGCTGATCCGAATGGGTCTGTTCAACGAGCGCGATGACGACGGGCAGCCGATCGGCTACCCGTTCCTCAGCCTGTCGGCGATCAGCGCCACGCCCTACAACGGCTCAACTGCCGCCCATCAAGAGGCCGCGCTGGCCGCGTCGCAGGAAGCTATCGTGTTGCTCAAGAACGACGGCACCCTGCCGTTGGCGAAGGACTCCGAAGTCGCGGTGGTCGGACCGCTGTCCAACGCGCTGTTCTCCACGACCCGGACCCAGGCTGTGCCAGCCGGGCTCGTCAACGCCGGCCTCACGCCACTCGGTGGGATCACCGCCGTTGGCGGAGATCCCGTCATGTCAGGCACAGACGGAGAGATCGTCCGGCTGAAGTCGGTCGCGACCGGCCAGTACTTGAGTTTCGACACGGTCGCCACCAGCCCGTCCGTCTATGCGAACGCGGAGGATTCGGCTAGCGCCGCCACGTTCGAGGTCTTCGACTGGGGCCAGGAAGCCGTCTCCCTGCGATCCCCGGCCACCGGCCGTTGGTTCCAAGGCACCGCCAGCGCCGTCAATGTCGGTGGCAACGCTCCGTTCGGCACCAGTCGGACCACGCTCCCCAACCGTCTGCGTATCCAGCAGAACGACGACGACACGGTGTCGATCGTGGCCAACGCTTTCGGCGGCGGATTCGGCGGCGGATTCGAGACGAGCCTCTACAGCGCTGGTCGATATGTCACGGTCAACCCTGACACGACGCAACTCGGAGTCACTGCCGTGCTGGGCGACCAATCGACCATGCAGACGCTCAACACCGAGTCGACCAAGTTCGAGGTCGAAGTGGTGACGACGGCTGGGTCGGGGGCCGCGCAGTTGGCGCAAGGCGCGGACGGCGCCGAGTACGCGATCGTCGTCATCGGTGATTCTCCGCGCAACAGCGCCGGCGAAGGTCAGGACCGGTCGACCTTGTACCTTGGGCCGGACCAGTACGAGTTGGTCGACAATGTCGCCGCCGCCTATCCCGGCAAGACGATCGTTGTCGTGTCGGCCACCAACCCCGTGATTGTCGAATCCGTGCAAGCCAACCCGGATGTGGCCGCCGTCGTGGCCCTGCCGTACAACGGCGAGTTCGGCGGGCTGGCCCTGGGCCAAGTCGTGTTCGGGGACATCTCCCCGTCCGGACATCTGACGCAGACGTGGTACGCCGACATGTCCGCACTGCCCACGATCAACGAGTACTCCATCCCAGAGGGTCGCGACACCGCTGTGACCTTGGACAACATCGATCCAAGGATCACCGTCGACATGTCCAACGGCGACCCCGCAGAGCTGAATCTGACCTACCAATACACCGATGCTCCGGTGACTTACCCGTTTGGACACGGCTTGACCTATCCGCAGGTCAACTATGGCGGTCTGACAGTCGCGCCTGCCGGGGCCGACCAGTACGTGGCGACTGTGCCACTCACGAACGTCGGTCTGCAAGGCGCCTTCGAAGTCGTCCAGTTGTACGCATCGAATCCTGATTGGAGCTATGGCGACGCCGCGCCGAAGCTGAAGCTGGTCGCGTTCGAGAAGATCTGGGTCCCCGCTGGGGAGAGCCAGACCGCCAGGTTGACATTCGACGCCTCGAATCTGGCCCTGTGGAATACCAACGCCGATGACTGGCGCACACAGCCTGGTACCTACACGTTCAGCGCTGGCCGTTCCAGTGCCGATCTCGAGGACACCACGACAGTGGTTGTCGCCGGGGACAGCTGGCCGAGTCTGGACGCGTCGCAGGCGCCAGTCAATGTTTTTGACAAGGCCTTCGCCGCCCAGGACGTGACCTACCGGGAGTCGTCGAAGGCCAACACCGTCGCCGGGTTCAGGAACGACAAGCTGGTCAACGGCTATTACACGGTCATGTCGCGGAAGGCGGGCGCTTGGGCCGCTCTCTCCGATGTGGCATTCGATGGGACCGAGGAGAGGGTCACTTTGACTGTCGCCTCGACCAACGATAGCTCGTCGGTCGAGTTGCGGTTGGACGCGCCTGATGGGCCGTTGCTCGGTTCGGCCGCTTTCCAATCGACCGGGTCGGCGCCGTACCTCCTCGCAGGATTGACCGAGGCGGCCGACATCTCCGGCAACGAGATCGCGTATGTGGATGTGGATGTGGCCATCGCTGATCCGGTGGCGGCGGGCGCCCACGACGTGTACATCGTGTTCGGGCAGGCCGGTGTGCGGGTTCGTGACTTGTACCTGGCGCCTCCGGCCCTCGACCTGGGGGTGGGCGTCACTACCCGTTGTTTGGCGGGGAGGGTCGTGTTGACTGTGCAGACCACGAACGATGACGCGCTCCCGGCGACCGTGTCCGTCGGGTCCGCGTACGGCACGGCGGCGTCCGCGTCGGTGGCTCCGGCGAAGAAGGTCTCGTCCGCGTTCACGATCCGTCAAACCTCCGTCCCGGCGGGTCAGGTGAGGGTGACGGGGGTCGGCGTGGTCGAAGGAGGCGGCCGCGCCCCGGTGGCCGACCTGGTCGTGACCTACCCGGCGTTCGCCTGCGGCTGACCCCGGGGCCAGCCTGCTGGCCGGGCCTCGGCACGAGGTCCTTGGCCCGGCCAGCTCGCCGCGACACGACGACACAAGACAACGGCGCGGGACGACGCCCAGGCGCCCTCCCCCGCGGACGGCCTCGGCCCGGCAGCGGCGACCATCGTGGGCGCCGCGCCGACACCGCGCCGCGACCCAAAGAAATGTATCGAGTCAGTTTTATCCAATGCAGGAAGGAATCAAGGAACCATGAGGAAAAGAGATTGCGCGAGGCTCGCGGCCGCGCTGTTGGGCGCCGCGGCGCTGACGGGGGTCGGCGGGATGGCCTGGGCGGACCAGGAGCAGTGGGGCGAGGACGAGGAGGTCGTCCTGACGGCGGAGATCGAGCCGCTCAGCGGGGAGGGCCTGTTGGCGATGAGCGTGAAGACCAACGCGGCGACGTTGACGGAGTCGGGATCGACCGCGCTGGTCCGCCAGTTCACCGGCACGCTGCCGGAGGTGAAGGTGACGGACACCCGCGACCAGGACCAGATCGCCGACGACGTGGTCTGGTACGTGCTCGGATCGGCCTCCGACTTCGAGGGCGACTCGGGCCAGCCGGACATCCTGGCCCAGAACCTCGGGTGGGGGCCGAGGCTGATCGACGGCGGCGCGTCGGGGGCGGTCGCGCCCGGGCCAAGGGTGGACACGGCGCTGGACTCCGGCCCGAACAATGTCGGCCTGGTTGACCAGGAGTTCTTGTTCGAAACCACGGACCCGTCGAAGGACGTGGTGAGCGAGGGCGAGTGGACCGCGGAGGCGGACCTGTTCCTGAAGACCGCTCCCACGGTCGCGCCCGGCACGTACACGTCGACGCTGACCCTGTCGCTGTTCGAAGAATGACAGCTTGAGGGAGGCGAGCGAAGCGAGTCGAGGGGCTGTGCCGAAGCCGGTTGGTCAAGCGCGGCCCCTCGACCATCCGAGAGTCAGGAGCAGCCGAATGACCAGCCAGGACACCGCCCGGCCGCTGGCCGCGCTGCTGGCGGGCGCGGCCGCGGCGGTCATGCTCGCACCGGGCGCGGTCGCCTGGGCGCAGGACGCCGAGGACGGCTCGGTGGTGTGGTCGGTCGCGCCGGCCGACCAGGACGGCCCGGACGGGCGCCACCGGATCGAGCTGGAGCTCGAGCCCGGCGAACGGGCCACCGAGCATCTGGCCGTCACGAACCTGTCCCAAGAACCGGTGACATTCTCGCTCGTCGCCGCCGACGGGTACTTCACCGCCTCCGGCCGGTTCAATATGCTCAACAGGCCGGAAGAGTCGACCGACGCGGGCAAGTGGATCGGGATCGCCCCCCAGGTCCAGGTCGAGCCAGACGCGACAGCGGTGGTGCCGTTCACAATCACCGTCCCAGCGAACGCCGAGCCCGGCGACCACGCCGCCGGGGTGGCCGCCACCATCATGTCGGCCCCCGCGCAGGGCTCCGGGTCGGGCCTGGGAGTGACTTCCCGTTTCGGGATCAGGGTCATGACCCGGGTCACCGGCCAACTGGCGCCCGGCCTCGAGATCAGCGGCGTCAAGACCGGCTACGACGTGTCTTGGAACCCGGCCCGGCCCGGACGCCTCAAAGTCCGATTCGACTTGACCAACACCGGCAATGTCGCCTTGATAGTGACCGGCACAGTCGCGGCCAGCGGGACAGCCTCTTTCCCGCCGGACGGCGCGCCCCGGATAGAGCTCCTGCCGGGCGCCAGCCGCCACGTCGAGGTCGTGGTCGGCGGGGTCTGGCCGCTGGTGCGCACGAACGCCACCATCACCGCGGAGCCGGTCGTTGCCGCCTCGTACGGGGCCGAACCGGTTCCGGCAGGACCCGTGGCGGCCGAGGTGTGGGTCTGGACACCGCCCTGGCCCCAGCTCGCGTGCCTCGCCGGCCTCGCCCTCATCGTCGCCTCCGCCCGCCTCGGCCGGAGCCGGTCCCGGCGCCGCACCGCGGCCATGATCGAACAAGCCCGCCAAGACGAACGCGCCCGCATCGGAACCGCCCACCGGCCGGACCCCGCCGGGGGCGCCGACCAGGAAGGACAACCATGACCGCGACCAACCACCCGGCGGCCGACCGCCAGCGAACACCGAGGACCAGCCGACCCCCGCGCCGCCCACGGCCCGCGCGCCTCGCGGCCGCCCTCGGGATCGGGCTGCTCCTGGCCGCGGGCATCGCCCAGGCCTCCACCGCCGACGACGTCACCATCGACGTCTCCATTGCTCCCGCCACCGAGCCGTCGTCGGCCACCCGCTCCCCGTTCGACGAACCCACCTCCGAGCCCTCGCCCGTCGGCCCACCGCCCGGCGGCCCGACCGGCACCACCGCTCCCACCCCGACCCAGGCCGCGCCGCCGGGAGCGCCATCGACCAGCCCGCCCACGACCGACGGCGACATGCCCGTCACCGGGGCGCAAGCCGCCTGGGCCACCCTCGCAGCCGCGCTCCTCATAACCGTCGGAACACTCCTCATCAGCGCCCGACGCCGAAACACCCACCGTTAGACCGGCCGAAGACCCGCATCGTCGGCAGAGGCACGCCCGGGCCCGCGATGTCAAGGATCTGCCCGGTCGGCAGACATGACAAACCCGGGAGTCGGACTGGCTCGCCGGGTCCGATAGCCTCTCTCCGATCCGGCTCCGACCGGGCGCGCGCCTAACCGACCTGAAGGGCGGACCCGGCCAAGCGGCATCGTCCAACGTCTGATGATCCGATGCAACCTGCCGCAGACGTTGGCCCAGACCATGCCCCTCATCGCCAAGCACACCATGGACTGGTTCATCGTCAACGTGGGGCTGGCCGGCGCCCGCGCCTCAGGCCTGCGGAATCTGGACCGCGACGCCCGCATCTACTCCGGCCAGTCACCGGAGTCCGCTGGGGGATGTGTTCACAACGATCATCCCTTTTGGCCGCTCTTGTCGCCCCTGAGGTGACAGAAAGGGTGACGGAAGGCGAGGCAGAGGTCCTTCGGCTCACCGGGGGGATTCGACCACGATCCAAGTGGCCATGGCCGACCGCCTCGGCGGCGTCAACTAGGCGTGCGCTGACAGCACCAGCTTGCGGTCCCCGAACGTGGCGGTGACTTCGACAGTGCCGCCGAGCGCCTCGACGTAGGACCTCAGCGTGGCCAGACCTGAGCGATCCAGGTCTCCGGACTCCAGCGCCGAGATCGTCGGCTGGGTGAGGTCCATGCGCTCTGCGAGTTCCTTCTGGGTAACGCCCAACTCCTCGCGCATCTCGCGGAGCCGGAAGGCACGCTCTTCGGCCTCCATCCGCGCGACGTGCTTGGCGACGGCGGCTTCATGCGATGGGCGCTTGGCGCGCACCTCGCTCCAGGCGACGGTCTTGCTCATCTCACTCATCCTCGCTATCGAGCCATTCATCAAATCTATCGTCCGCCAAAGGGACGGTTCGGTCGTACCATTGCTTCCATCTCCCGGCCTTGTCGCCGGCGACGAGCAGGATCGCTCGTCGTCTCGGGTCGAAGGCGAACAGTATCCTGATCTTGCCGCGCCCCGCCGATCCAGGTCTGAGCTCCTTCATGTTGTGGTGGCGGGAACTCTCGATCCGGTCGGCCGTCGGTCTCCCGAGCGCGGGACCTTCCGACTCCAGCCGAGTGATCGCAGCAGCCACCAGGTCGTAGGTCTCGTCATCCAGCCCCAGTACCCACGCCTCCACGTCTTCCCAGAGGCGCACATCCCAAGACACGTCCCCAGTATAGAGCCGACTCTATATCGACTCAAGTGGACGGTGCGCGCCTGGCGATCGGGGGCCATAGAGCTTTCAGCCCTCGCCATGGCGACCGCACCACCACCGTCCTGATCGTGACGGCCGCGACGCTGGACCTGTTCCGGAAAATGAAGATGAAGATGGTCTACCTGGCGATGCTGATAGTCATCCCCAACTCCATTCTCAACTTCCTCCCCTGGGGAGGTCCGCTCGCGCGGGTGATGTCGGCGCTGGACATCGAGGTCACCGACCTCTTCCCCGCCCTGATCCCCTCCATTGCCGCGGCCATGGTCTACGTCTTCGTCATGGCGACCGTCATCGGCCGCGAGGAGCGCCGGCGCCTCGGCTGGACCAAGGAGAGCGGCGTCATCACCGAGGTCGACGTCACAGGCGTCATCGAGGACCTCAAAGCCCGCAACGTCGAACTGAAGCGCCCCAAGCTGTTCTGGGTCAACCTGGTGATGACGCTGGCCATCATGACGCTGCTCATCACCGGGGTCGGCAACGGCGGCGTGCTGTTCATGGTAGGCACCGCCATCGCGCTGTTAATCAACTACCCGCGCGTCGACGACCAGCGCGTCCGCCTGTCCGAGGCCGGCGCCGACGCCATGGGCCCAGTGGTCGTGATCTTCGCGGCCTGCGCCCTCATGGGCATCCTGAACGGGTCGGGCATGTCCCAGGCCATCGCCGACAACATGATCAGCTGGCTGCCCGAGTCATGGGGCAGCCACATACCGATCCTGTTCGCCGTGATCGCCCTACCGGGGGGATCTTCCTGTCCAACGACGCCTTCTACTTCGGCATCCTCCCGGTGGTCGCGCCCGTCGCCTACGAGTTCGGCGCGACCCCGCTCGACATGGGCGTGGCCGCCATGATGGGGCAGGCCCTCCACTTCGCCTCGCCCCTGGTCGCATTCATCTACGTCCTGGTGGACCGCACCCAGATCACCTTCGCGGAGTACGCCAAAGAGTTCCTCAAGTGGGCCTGGCCCATCTTCCCGCTCTACGTCGCCGCCGCCGCAGCCACCGGCGCGCTGCCCCTGTAGGGTCCGCTTCGGCCAAGCGGGATCCCTCGTCCTTCGGGCCGCCCCGGAACGCCAGGTTGGAACGCGGGGTCAGGCACCCCCTTCTGGTGGCCGATGCCGCCGGGGCGTCTCCTGGCACCAGGTCGGCAACGTCTGCCCCGGCTAGGCAAGCACCGCGCCGTGTCCACATCGGGTCCACCGACTTGCTCACTCTTCCACATCGAGTCCGCTGACTCGGGTGTGAATTGCGCCTCGACGAGGTTCGTGGCACGACTCCGGCCACCACGAACACGTTTGACCCGCATTTCGGGCGCCCGCGGCCGTCCCGCGACCTCGGTCCGGGCGTGAAATGCGCCTCGGCGGGGTTCGTGGCACGACTCCGGCCACCACGAACGCCGTCAGCCTGCATTTCGGGGTCTGGGGCCGTCCCGCCCCGCTGCCGCTCAGAAAGTCGAGGCGGCTTCCCTCCATTCCGCATCGAGTCCGCTGTTTTGCGCGCCGCCGAGGACGACCCCAACGCGGTGACCAGGCAGAACGCCCAACGGTCGAACGCAGAACACCAGACTCGATGAGTTCCAACGCGCAAATCAGCGGATTCGATTGGGCCGAGCGCGGGCGGATGGCAGTCAGGAGGCGGCCAGCGCGACCACCTCGAGTCCGACCGTGCGAGCGGGAGCCGAGTCGGCGGCATCGTGCAAACGTCGTAATGTCCGTCGTAACAGCGATTGGGGCGACTATTCGGCGCCTGCCGTCAGGCCCACGGAGGCTGAATAGTCACAGCTGGGGACAGGCGCCAACTGCGGCCCGGCGGCCTTGCCCAATCGTCGGGGTCAGGCGGCCGGAAGCTCGAAGGAGAACTCGGCGGCGGGGATGGTCTCGTCGCTGCCCAGCACGCCCGCGGCCTGGCGCTCCACTTTGACGGTGAACGGCGCCGCGCCCGTGGCGTCTTTCAAGATGAACGCGACCCAACCGGTCTTGGTTTCGCCAGCCTCGGCCTGCTCCACCAGGGGGTACTGGTCCGCGTACGACTCCTTCATCAGGATCTCCGCGGCCTGCGCCGGGATGCCGTTGCCGCCAGCCCCATAAAGGTTCAGCTCTGCAGGCATGGCGACCACCGAGTACTTCGTGTCCTGGTCCACGGCGAGCTCGACCTGCATCGCCAGGACCTGAGCGCCGTCGTAGGCCGCCCAATGGTCCACGTCGAAGTCTTCCGGGATCGGCAGGGACGGGATGTAGGAGATCACCTTGAAATGGGTGCCCATCAAGTCGTCGGTGAGGACCTCGCCGACCGCGACCTCCTCGCCGCCAGTGGTCTTCGTGGCTTGTTCGGGCGTCTCGCTCGGCTCAGGCGCCTCGGAAGCCTCAGCGGACTCGATGGGCTCCTGCGAAGCTGGCGGCTCGGCCGGCGTCCCGCTCGGCGAGCACGCCGCGAGCCCAACAGCCAGGCAGATGGACAAAGGTAGGGCGGCTCTCCGCATCGGTTCTCCCCCGGATTGATTGTCAGAACGCCGCCCCGCCTGGACGGCAATTTCACTCTACATCAAACTATCTTGTGTCCCGAATCCGGCGTGCGCCGACCCACGGTGGCTCCCGGCCCCAGCGGCGAAAACTCAAACGTATGTACGATGCCGTCCGCGCGGCATCGTACATATTCTCATCTTTGCGGAGCCACCTGTCGGACTCGAACCGACGACCGTCCGCTTACAAGGCGGAAGCTCTACCAACTGAGCTAAGGTGGCGGGGCCGGGGCCGCCGCGACCGGCCGGGCTGGTGCCCGCAGCGCGCTGGACCCGAAACGGCCTTGGCTAAGGTTACTCGTCGTCCGGCGCTTTGCCTGCCTTGACGTTGGCGATGGCCTTGTCGAGGTCGCCGGGGGCGTAGACCTCCTGGCCATCGGCGTCCGTGCCGCTCAACAGCCAGCCGTTCCAGACCTGCGGCTCGGAGCCGTCGAAGGACAAGTACGCGACCGGCGTGCCGCTAGCCCGCTTCGACGCCTCGTCGGAGGACCATTCGGCCCATTCGGCCACCGGCGAGTCCGTGAACCGCTCGATGGTCGCATCGGTCACACCCACGGAGGCGGCCAGGTCCCCGATCGCCGCGTCGGTCAGGTCCTTGCCGGTCTTCGACTCCTCCGGCTGATTGGCCCATAGCGCCTCGTAGAAAGCCCAGAATTTGTCCGGCTCCAGGGCCGCCACGGTTTCGACCGCCAGGAGGGCGCGCTGCGAATAGTGGTCGTTGAGATCGGCCAGGACGGAGTTCACAACCGGGTGGATGACCAGTCTGATCTCGCCCGCCTTTGCCTTGGCCGCGAGGGTCTGCCCATGGGCTTCCTCCAGCGTCCGGCACCAGGGGCAGACAAAGTCGCTGATGATCTCGACTGTGACGGCGGCATCGGCAG
>JAISCU010000323.1 GCA_031265345.1 Bifidobacteriaceae bacterium | reverse complement strand
CTGCTGGCCTCCCTACCCCTCGCGGACAAGCAGAGGCAGGCGGACCTGCGCGACGGCATCGGCGGCTTCAAATTCGGTCCAGGCTTCGGCGCTGCCTTGTCGAAGCTGGTGCGCAAAGGGATCGGCGTGCACCACGCCGGGATGCTGCCCATGTACCGGCGGCTGGTCGAGCGGCTGGCCGGGCAGGGGCTGCTGAGCGTGGTCAGCGGCACCGACACGCTGGGCGTGGGCATCAACCTGCCGATCAAGACGGTGGTGCTGACCTCCTTGGTCAAGTTCGACGGCAGACGCACCCGGCGCATCAACGCCCGCGAGTTCCATCAGATCGCGGGGCGCGCCGGGCGGGCCGGTTTCGACGACCTGGGGCATGTGGTGGTGCAGGCGCCCGAACACGCCATCGAGCAGGCCAAAGCCGCCGCCAAAGCCGAGGCCCGCGCGGCCGCCGGGAAGAAACCGCGACCGGTCAAGAGCGTCGAGCAGGGCAAGATCTCGTGGTCGAACGACACCTTCTCGAAGCTGGTCGCGGCGGCTCCCGAGACCTTGACGCCGCGTCTGAGGGTGACCCACACGATGATCCTGGAACTGTTGGCGCGGCCCGACCCGGTGGCGGCCGCCTACCAACTGCTGACCGACAACCACCAGCCCGTCCGGCCCCGCAACCTGCTGATCCGCCAGGCCTGCCGGATCTATGTCGCGCTGAAGGCGGCCGGGGTGGTGGTGCACACGCCGGGCCGGGTCGAGTTGGCCGTCGAACTGCCGGAGGATTTCGCGCTCAACCAACCGTTGACGCCGTTCGCCCTGGCGGCCTGCGAACTTCTGGACCCCTCGGCCGAGACCTACGAGCTCGATCTGGTGTCGATCTTCGAGGCGACCCTGGAGCCGCCCACCGCGGTTCTGATCGCCCAGGAGAAGGCCGCCAAATCGGAGGCGATGACGCGCATGAAGGCCGAGGGCTGGGATTACTTCGACCGCATGAACGCGCTCGACGAGGTCGGCTATCCCAAACCCCTGGAGGAGTTCCTGGAGGCCGCGCTGGCGATGTACCGGCGCGGACATCCCTGGGTGGGCGATTTCGAGTTGACCCCGAAGTCGGTGGTCCGCGAGATGCGCGAGCACGCCTCGACCTTCCCGGAGTTCGTCTCGCGCTACGGTCTGGCCAGGAGCGAAGGGGTCCTGCTGCGCTACCTGACCGACGCCTACAGGACCCTGACGCGATCCGTCCCGGTCCAGGACCGTGAGCGCCTGGCTGCGATCACGGACTGGTTGGGGGATACTATCCGGGGCGTCGATTCAAGTTTGATCGAGGAATGGGAGGAGTTGAGCGCCCTTGGCGAATAATCAGAACGACCGCGTCGGCGCTGGTGACGGCGCGCCCGGCTCGCGGAAGGGCCCGGCGATCCGCCCCAGCCGTCGAGCGACCCCGGCTCTGGTGGTGCTGGAGCAATCGGGGGTCGAATACGAGTTGCAGACCTTCCAACCCGACCGCGCCTCGGCCGTCCCCGGCGAGGGCTACGGCCCAGCGGCGGCCCGAGCTTTGGGGGCCGATCCGGACGTGGTCTTCAAGACGCTCATGGTCAAGATCGACGACCAGCTCTGGTGCGCGGTCATCCCGGTCAGCCGTCACCTCGACTTCAAGGCCGTGGCGCGGGCCGCCGGTGGCAAGAAGGCCGTGCTGGCGGCTGTCACCGAGGCCGAGCGCGCCACCGGCTACGTGGTGGGCGGCATCTCGCCGCTCGGCCAACGCACCAAGCACCCGACCCTGATCGACTCCTCAGCCGAGGACCTGAACTACATCCTGGTCTCGGCCGGCGGCCGGGGCATGGACGTCAAGATCAATCCCGTCGACCTGGCGCGCCTCATCGGAGCGGCCTTCGCGCTGATCGGCCGGTCGTAAGCCGCCGGCGCCCTCGTCCCTCGTTCCCGTCGCCATCAGTCCCCGGCTGGCCGCTTTGCCGTTCCACGTGCCACGCGACAGCGCCGCGTAAGTTCGCCTGGAGCGCAGCCCCCTGGTGCCGTGTCGATGCCGACCGATAGGCTGCCGCCGCTTCTGATCACCCAATGGAAGGCGCCCCGGTGACCACTCCCCCATTTCCGAATCACGACCCTCCTGACGGCCAGGCCGGCCGCCAGGCCCCCCGCGAGGTAGAAACGAGGGCCAAGCCTCACCCGCTGGGCCTGGCCGCCCTGATAGTCGCAGCCGTTGGATTGACTGTCGCCTGCATTCCCGCGACCTTCATGGCGGGCTGGGCGCTGCTGCCTGTTGGCCTCGCGTTGTCGATTGCCGGATTCTTCGTCGCTGGCAAGAAGTGGGCAGCCGTCGTGGGCCTCATAATGTGCCTCGTGACAGCGTTAGTCAGCTTCGCGATGTTTCTCTGGGTCATCGCCGATGTGATGATCGATGCCGCCACATGGGGATTGACGTGACGGCGATCGCCCTCCGGCGCACGCCGATCACCTTGTGCCCGCATTTGCACGCCGATCTGCGCCGAGTGCCCGCGTTTGCACCACGGAGCGCGTCGAGTGCCTACGATTGCACCCCAGGCCTCGTCGAGTGCCCGCAATTGCACCATTGAGTACGCCGAGTGCCCGCTTTTGCATGGGAGGGTTTGGCGTTCCCGCAGGTCAACGTCTCGGGGCCGTCCAGGTGAGGGTGCAAAACGAGGCACTCGATCCCGGATCGGGTGCATTTGTGGGCACTCGACGCAAACAAGCGTGCAAAAGCAGGCACTCGGCGCACCAAGACGGCGAACCCGCCGACCGACCCCGAGCCCCGGCCACTCGCCCCGCCCCGAACAGCCGCGAGCCCGGAACCGGAAGGTGGCGCTTGGCATAGACGCAGCAATTTGGCTGATTGATCGCCCTATTTTCGTCGGCGACCCGAGGCACGTAGCCTCTGGGATATCGCACGACTCAAACACACGATCACAAGTAAGGAGAGGCACAGCGATCATGACGCAACACTCGAAGAAGGTCCTGTTCGTGCTCACGAGCAACGCCGATCTCGGCGGCGACGGAAGCACCGGGTACTACATAAACGAGGCCGCCCACCCGTGGAAGGTGCTCACCCGGGCCGGGCACCAAGTGGACTTCGCCTCCTTCGCAGGCGGTCCACCGCCCCAAGACGGGCGCCAGCCAGGCGACCAAGATCAGGAGGAGTTCTTGGCCGATCCTAGAGTCTCGATCCAACTCGCCGACACCCCGGCCCTCGCAGACGTGGACGCTGACGCCTACGATGCCGTGTTGTATGTGGGTGGCCACGGGACGATGTGGGATTTCCCCGCCAGCGAGGCGGTGTCGCGCCTGGGACGGGACATCTACGAGAACGGAGGGGTGGTCGCCGCCGTCTGCCACGGCCCGGCCGCGCTGGTCAACCTGACGCTGTCCGACGGCAGGCACCTCGTGGACGGAAAGCGTGTCGCTAGCTTCACCAACGCCGAGGAGGAAGCCGTCGGTCTGACCGGCACCGTGCCGTTCGCTTTGGCGGACAGGCTTTCGGAACGCGGGGCCGACCATGTGCCCGCAGACAACTTCACCGAGAACGTGGTCGTCGACGGCCGCCTCGTGACCGGGCAGAACCCGCAGTCGGCCACCGGGCGGGGTGGGCAGGGAACTCGCGGCCATGCTTGCGGCCCTCTAGCTGGCCCCACGAGTCGCATCGAATTGCCCGCCCGTCACGGCGTCCCGTTACGGCGTCCCGTCACGCCCGCGCGGCTCCGTGCGCGACAGCGGGTCGAGCTGACAACCGGCCCTGTCGGCGTCCGCTAGCAGGGCTCCATGCACGATCCGCACCGCCCGGTCCCGGCTCAGCGCCCTTTCGCGCGTCGCTACGTGCAAAGTGTTGAGGGGAGCGAGCTCCGGCTCGAGCAGCGTCACCAGCGAGCCGTTCCTGAGCGGCTCGGCCACAAGGTAGCGGGGCAGGACCGACATGCCGAGGCCCGCGATCAACGCGTCCGCGATGGCCGCGAGGTTCGGAATAGTGGCGACCAGGTTGAGGCCCTCCGGGGGGAGCTCGAAGACGGTTCTCCAATACCGCCGCACAATCGCGAGGTTGTCGCCGTAGGCGACCAGCAGCAGGTCCACCAGCGCCTGCGGGGCGACCGCCTGGTCCAGGCGCAGCCGGTCTGCCCACCGGGGCGCCGCCACTAGCACGAACTCCTCGTCGATGAGGGGTGCCGACACCACCCCCCGCACCCGCGGATGGATCGAGCTCACCACTATGTCGAGCGCCCCTTGGGACAGGTCGGCCAGAAGCTTGTCCGCGAGCCCGAAAGACACGCGGAATCCGAGGTTCTGCTCCGCCAGCGCGGGCAGGAGCGGAATCACCCTCATCGACAGGTACTCCGCGGGCCCACCGAGGTGCAAGACTCGGGGCCGGTCCGCGAAAAACCGATCCTCACGGTCCGTCGCGGCTTCCAGGCGGTCTATGTGCCGAGCGACCTCGGCCCCGAGTTGCTCCGCTTTGGCGGTCGGTGAGACGCGCCTCCCGTGGCGGTCGAAGAGCAGGTAGCCGAGTTGGCCCTCCAACGCCCGCATCTGGCTCGTGACCGCGGGCTGGCTCAGACCGACCAGACCGGCCGCGGCCGTGAACGATCCGGTTCGAAGCACGGCGACGAACGTCCGCAAGTAGTCGAGGCTCGGCGCCACGCGGCCATCTTAGGCAGACGATTCGTCCAGACCCAAACGGCGGCGGCACAAGCCAGGCGAATGTGACCCGCGCCACGATCCGACGGCCTGTCCATGGCGCTGCCGGGGCTCGTCGGCGCAGTTTCCGGGGGACCTGCACGCCCCGGCCCGTCGAGCCCGCTGGTTTGCGGCCTGGGACGCGTCGAGTCCGCTGTTTCCCATGCGACGGTTCGCCGAGTCCGCTGTTTCGGCTCGGGCCTTTTCGTGTTTCGCCTGGTCAGCGCGTCGCGTGTTGGTCGAGACGCGCGCAAAACAGCGGACTCGACGCCAAGGACCATGGAGAACAGCGGACTCGATCAAGTCGGCCGCGCAAAGCAGCGGACTCGATGAGGAACGGCGCGCAAACCAGCGGGCTCAGCCCGGGCGCGCCTATCGTGGCGGCCGCCCGACCACGAGCACGGCATTGACATGGACAGGCCTCCCGATCCGCGAGTCTGAGCTGGACGCTGACCGGCTGAGCGGATCAGAACTTGCCGGAGAAACCTCCGTGCGAGGCCCCCGAGGAACCGATGTGCGTGGACGAGCCTCCGCCGCCGCCGCTCCCCGACGAACTCATGTCGATCACCCTGGTCGATTGCCCTATGAACTGCTCGTTCGAGGCGGTCAGCACCAGGTTGGCGGTCTGCAGATAGGGGCGGGCGTTGGCGGCCGGTTTGACCGACTTGAGTTGATGGCGCCAGATGGTGACCGGCAGGAAGCCGCCTATCAGACCCGCTATGACCGCGACCAGCGCGACGGTCCCCCACCGGACCAAAGTGGCCTCATGGTAGGTCGAATCAACCCGGTCGGCGAACTCGAAGAACCCGTTCGCCCAATCGTCGCGGCCCAGGTACGGCTGGACCGCCTCCCTCAGGGAGCCCAGGCGCGAATCAGTGAACACTTTGATGGCGTCCCCGCGCGTGCTGACAGCCCAGTCCCGGTACTCGGGGCAGACCAGCATCAAGATGCCGGACCGGTCCTTGCCGAGCCCGTAGCCCGCCTCCCGGTCGGTCCCCGGCACGAACGGATCGGCCGCGCTCGGGCCGTAGTCGAAGTAGTCGTCCGCGAACTGCTCCGCCGTCCTCGCGCCCAGGGAATCGACCGCCAGGACCACGACGTCCGCGCCCCGCTCCTGGCTGATCCGGTCCAGGTGCTCCTCGAGCTCCCGCGCCTGCTCGGGCCTGAGCAGTCCGCTCTGGTCCACCACCCGGGGCAGGTCGCCGTCCTCCGCCCAGGCCGCCGATGCCGCCGCGCCGGTCAGCCACGCCACCGCCAGCCACAACCCTGCCGCGCATCCCGCCAGGCGACGCAACGTCCGGCCGCGGAGGGCTGGGCCGCCAAGAGCTGGGCGGCCAAGCGCCAGGCCCCCGTTCACAGTGCCACCACCAAGGCCGTCACGGCCCCGCCCACCACGGCGCAGATCGAGGCCAGAGCCCCGAACCAGCGCCAATAGGCCTGCCGGTCCAACGGCAGGTCGCCGACCATGCGACCGGTCTGCCCGTTCATGGCGAAAGTGAAGCGTTGGCCCCGCCAGATCGTGGTCAGCATCCAGACTGGCAGCAATCCGTAATGGACCCTCAAGTCCCGGATGCGAACCTCCGATCCGGCGCCGGACACGGTCTGGTGCCCGGTGACGGTGTTGGCGAAGATAGTGCCCGCCGACTGGTTCACGCGCTGGTTGGCGCGGTCGAAGGCCTGCCTCGAGTCGACGTCGTAGCGTTCGGCCAGGAAACCCGCCAGGTAGGCGGGGCCGAACACCCGCGCCTGGCTGAGGTCGAACGGCTCGATCGACTCCATGATCGCGTCCGGCATGTTGACCGACCCGTCGGCCGGGATGCCGGTGAATCGGGCGTCGCCCATCCGGACGGCGCTGAAACGCCGGGTGGTGACATAGCGTTTGCTGCCCGCGGAGCGGGTGTGGACGTCCTCGGCGACGTACCGCTCGATCACCTGGGTGTCGAAGTCGAACAGCCAGAACGGGACGTAGACGCCTTTGACCTCGTCTATGAAGTTCTGGGTCGAGAACACCTTCGGCAACAGGCGTTTGCCCAAGTAGAGCTTCTTGAGAGCCTCGACTGCCTGGTCGCGGGAGGTGACGAAGGGGATCACCAAGTCGGGCGCGAGCGCGCCAGTCATCTGGTCGGCGATCACTATGGGGCTGCGGCAGTACGGGCAGGATCCGGCCGCACTGGTCGGATCGGCGACCACGACGGCCCCACAGGACCGGCAGGTGTATTCCGATAGCTCGTTCGGCGGCCAGGCCGGGGCCGCGCCAGCGACATCTGTCAGGCCGGGCCAGGGGAACGTCTCAGGCGAGAAAGCCTGTGCGAAGGCGGGCTGGGAGCCAGCCGCAGGCTCGGCCGGGGGCGCGGGCGGAACCGGGGGCACGGCATCGGCGGCCCAAGGCGTTTGGAACTGCGCCGGGTCGAAACGCGACCCGCAATTGCCGCAGACCATCGCGCCGCTGGCCGCGTCGTAGACCAGGCTCCCGCCGCAGTTCGGGCATTTGTAATCGACAGCTTGGGACACGGCCTTCCTCCTACGACGTGGCTGAATCGGCGGCTCGGGCGGCGTCCGCCCTGTCCTGGCGGCGTCGCCAGCGGATGCCCGCGTCGATGAATCCGTCGAGGTCGCCGTCGAACACCGCCGCCGTGTTGCCGACCTCGTGGTCGGTGCGCAAGTCCTTCACCATCTGATACGGGTGCAGCACGTAGGAGCGCATCTGGTCGCCCCACGAGGCCTTGATGTCGCCCGCCAGTTCTTTCTTCTTGGCCGCTTCCTCGGCCCGGCGCAGCACCAGCAGGCGCGATTGCAGCACCCGGTAGGCGGCGGCGCGGTTCTGGATCTGGGACTTCTCGTCCTGCATCGAAACGACAATGCCGGTCGGGATGTGCGTCATGCGGACCGCCGAGTCGGTCGTGTTGACGGATTGGCCGCCCGGCCCGGAGGAGCGGAAGACGTCCACTTTGATGTCCGATTCGGGGATGTCGATGTGGTCGGTGTCCTCGATCAGCGGTATGACCTCGACGGCGGCGAACGAGGTGTGGCGGCGGCCCTGGTTGTCGAAGGGCGAGATGCGCACCAGCCGGTGGGTGCCGCCCTCGACCGAGAGGTTCCCGTAGGCGTAGGGCGCGGACACCTCGAAGGTGACGGACTTCAGGCCCGCCTCCTCGGCGTAGGAGGTGTCCAGGACCTTGACCGGGTAGGCGTGGCGTTCGGCCCAGCGCAGGTACATGCGCAACAGCATCTCCGCGAAGTCGGCCGCGTCCACCCCGCCCGCGCCCGAGCGGATCGTGACCACGGCGAAGCGGGCGTCGTATTCGCCGTTCAGCAGGGTCCTGATCTCCATGTCCGCCAGCGACGCCCGCACCGCCGCGAGCTCCTGGCGGGCTTCTTCCAAGGCTTCCGCGTCCTCGCCCTCGACCGCCATCTCATAGAGGACCCCCACGTCGTCCAGGCGCGAGCCCATCGCCTCCAGCTTCTCCAGTTCGCCCTGGGCGTGCGACAGTCGCGAGGTCTTCTTCTGGGCCCGGTCCGGATCGTCCCACAGACCCGGTTCGGCCACCTCGTCCGACAGGCGCGCGATCCGCGCTTTGATCGCTTCCGGGTCGGTGACTTGCACTATCGACTCGAAAGTGTGATTGAGCGAGCGCAGTTCAGCCGGGATGTCTTCGGTGGCCATGCCTTCCATGGTAGGACCTGGCGGATGTGGGCGGCTCTACGGCCCGGCGGGACGGCCCGGTTAGGGCGCTGGAGGCACGGCGCAATAAAGTGGTCCCGTGAGAAAGCGGGGTGGGGAGCCGCGTCAGCCTCGCGGCGGGGAACGCCGCTGGCACGGTCTGCGCGCTCCCACGCCCGCGTTGGTGGCGGTCGGCGCGAGCGGCGCGATCCTCTCGCTGGCCGGAGGGCCGGACCGGACCTCCGCCGTCTGCGGGTTGTTGCTGGCCTGCGCCGCCGTCGCGTCCGCGTCCTTCCCTGTCATCACAGCCGTCGCCGCCTGGCTGGTCTGCGCTTGGTCCCTGCTGAGCGGCTGGGGGATCGACCTGCCCGTGTACCTGCTGGCGGGCGTGCCCCTGTGGGCCGTGGGCCGCTATTCGACGGCCCGCTGGTCGGTTGTCGCGGCGGCGGCCGGCGGGTTCGGCGGCCTGCTGGCGGCGGCCTATTCGCTGTCCGCGCCCCTCGACATCAGGTTGCTGATCGGCCTGTTCAAGCCCTTCGGCTGGACTCTGGCGGTCGATTCATGGTCCGAGGCGCTGTTGTTGGCCTTCCCGATCTGGCTGGTGGCGGCGCTGTTCCTGGGGATGGGCATGCTCTCGCGAGGAATGGAAGCGTCGCGGCGGTCCCGCAGCGCCTGGCAGGCCAGCGAGGCCCGGACCCAGATGCTGGACGCGGTCAACGCCCTGGCCGAGGAACGCACCCGCATCTCACGCGAGATGCATGACATAGTGGGCCACTCGTTGTCCGTGATGATCGCCCAGGCCGACGGCGGTCGTTACGCCGCCGCCAACGATCCAGCGGCGGCGACCCGCGCGCTCGAGGCGATCGCGCAGACCGGGCGCGACGCCCTGTCCGACATGCGCGGGATTGTGCGGGTGCTCAGAGACGGGCCGGAGGACGAGACCGCCCAGCTCAAACCGACCGCCCACGTCAAGGACATCGAGCAGCTGGTCGACGAGACCCGCCGCACCGGCCTGGACGTGACGCTGGTGCGGGTCGGGACCCCCCGCAACCTGCCGCCAGGCGTGGGCGCCACGCTCTACCGCGTCTGCCAGGAGGCTCTCACCAACACGCTCAAACACGCCGGGCCGAACGTCGCCGTGACCGTCACCGAGCGCTGGGACCACTCCCGCATCGCCATCGCCGTCTCGGACGACGGCCGGGGCGCGGCCGCCCCCAGCGACGGCGGCGGCCATGGCCTGATCGGAATGCGCGAGCGGGCCGAGATGCTGGGCGGGACGCTCGAGGCCGGCCCCGGCCCGACGGGCGGCTTCGCCGTCAGGGTGTCGGTGCCGCTGCCGGCGCGTCCGAGCGACTCCGAGCCGCCGCGCGCGACCGCGGGGCGCCAGGCGGCCTCCGACCGGCGCGCCGATCCCGCCCCCGTCTCCGCGCCGGGCCCTGCCATCGCGTGGGAGCCCGCAGCATCGCCGGCGCCCGCGGCCGCGCGCGTGCCCGCCGCCACACCCGTCTCCGCGGCCACGCCGGGGTCCGCCGCCACGCCGGGGTCCATGCTCGCGATCATCCAGCCACAGCCGCCCGACCAGTCGACTTGGGGCCGTCCTCCCACAGCAGCAGCCACGATTCGGCACAGGAGAGGAAACTAGTGACCATGGACGCCATCCGTGTACTGGTAGTAGACGACCAAGAACTGGTCCGATCCGGCTTCGCCATGGTGATCGACTCGCAGCCGGACATGGCCGTCGTGGGACAGGCCGGAGACGGCCACTCGGCGTTGAAGGCCGCGCTCGCCCAGCGCCCCGACATCGTCAT
>JAISCU010000170.1 GCA_031265345.1 Bifidobacteriaceae bacterium | reverse complement strand
CAACTTGTTGGGCAGCGCCATCTCATGGTTGGGCAGGCCGAGCGCCATCGGATGGATGCCCAACGTCGCCGAGGACAAGAACTCCACCACCTGCTCCGGCGCCACCGGCTCGACCAGGTGCACCCTGCCAGCCAACCCTAACTCGGCGGCTTGCCGTCCCAGTCCGAGGGCCACTGGATAGTGCGCGTTCGGCACGCAGACCAAGGCCAAGTGGACCTCCGGGAGCAAACCGAAAGCCTCGATCAAATGCGGCAGCTTGCGGTTGTGGTGGAGCACGCCGGAATAGACGGCCAACGGCGTCGCGGCGTCCAACCCGACCACGTCGCGCACCCCGGCCACCGGTGTCTCGGACGGCGAGGCGGCCAAGCGCGGCGTGTTGAGGACCACGGTCGGTCGCTCGCGCAGGCCCAAGTCGCGCCGCAGGCAGTCCGCGATCGGCTCGGAGACCGTCACCACGGCATCGGCCTCCTTGATCAGTTCCGCTTCCAGCGCCGCGAGGGCCGCGTCGCGGATCGGGTCCACGCCCCCGAAGCCGCGAATGTACTCGTGGGCGTCGTAGATCAGCTTGACCGACCGGCCGCGCCCGGTCAGACGCCGCTTAGCATGCACGCCGGCGGAGAGCAGGTGGATATCGTGCAGGTGCAGCACGTCCGGCGCCAAGTCGATCAGCCAGGGAGTGAAGATGCCGTCGAGGTCCTGGGTGTCCGCCAGTTCCTGGGTCCACGGCCGGGCCCGGCGCCGCGCCGTCAGGTAACGCCTCCGCGCGCCAACGCTCAACGACAACGCCCGCGACCTGATCCGATGCCTCAACGCCGCCCCGCGCAGCGCCAAGGAAGGGCTGTCGGAATCCGAGCGCGCCCGCCGGGCAGCCAGTTCGGCCGCCTTGACGCGCCGCGCCGCCTGGTCGCGGTAGCCGGGGTTGAGCCAGGAGGTGCGCTCCCGGACGCTCTTCGCGCGCCGTTCGGCGGCCCGCTTGCGCAGGTGGTAGGGCACGGGCAAGCCGACGGTCCGAACGCCGTCGAGGTCGCCTTCGGTCACCTCGCGGCCCGACTCGTCGGCCCACAGCAGCGTCACCCGGTAGCCCATGGCCTGGACCGACGTGGCGGTCTTGCGCACCCGCGCGTCCATGGCGATGGAGTTGGCGACGGCCATCACGACATGCGGTCGGTCAACTGACACGGGGCTCCCCTTCCTTCAGCAACGCGATCTCCTGGCGCGCCACCTTGTCCAGGGTCAGGTTAGCGCGAACTCGCGCCGCCGCCGCCGCCGACTTGGCCGCGAACGTCTCGGGACGCCGGTACAGGTCTTCAATGGCTCGCACGATGCCGCTCGGATCGTCCGGCGCGACCAGGTAGCCTTCCGACTCGGAGAGGAATTCCGGCACCGCCGCGACCGCGTTGGATATCACCACCAGTCCCGCCGACATCGCCTCGTCGCGGGACACGCCCTGGGAGTCCCACCGCGTGGGCTGCAGCATCACGCCGAAATCGTTCTGGACCTCCGCGATCTCCTGATGGGTCAAGAACTGGCGGTGGAACCGGATATTCGCGAATCTTCGCAGGGGCCCCATGTCCTCCTCCCACAACTCCCCGTCGCCGACGATCAAGAACTCCAGTTCGGAGAAGAACGGCTCATGGCTCAGTTCTTCGATCGCGGCCGCCGCCAGGTCGGTCCCGTACTTGCGGTTCGCGAAACTGCGGATCATGAGGATGCGTTTGCGCTGGTCGGGAGCCTTGGGCTGGTAGGAGAACAGGTCCGTGTCGATGCCGTTGTGGATGATCCGGGTCCGTTCGGCCGGGAGCAGCAGACCCAGTCGCGCCAAATCCTCCGCCACTTCCTCCGCGAAGGTCTGGGACACCAGGACGAAACGGGTCCGAGACGCCGGCGTGCCCAGCACCGGGCGCCACATCGCCATCAAGCGTCTGGTGTGCTCCTCGTAGAATTCCTGATCCTGCGCGGAGTGGATCGCGTGGTCGCGGCGCCACCACGGCTGGATATCGCTGCCGTGAATCCAGATCGTCAGCGCGACCTTGTGCTGAAAGTCCGCCAGGGTCTCCCACAGGTGAGGCTTGAGAAAATGCACCGCCGCCGAATCGTAACGCCCGGATTCCAGCAATTCGGCCAGCAGCCATTGGGAGCCCTCGAGCACCTGGACGCCCTGGTACTCCCGCCAGGCTTTGCGCTTGCCCGGGCCGGGCACCATCACATCGACCTCGAAGCCCGCCCGCTGGTACGCCTTGATCCGGGTGTGGACGAATCCGAAACTGTAGGTGTTGTCGCGACTGGGATAGGCGTCCGAGATCACCAGCACCCGGCTCGGCGCCGACTTCAATGGCAACGCCTCGTCGCGTTCGCGATCCGGCAGCCGCAGCGCTGTGAACCGAGCCGTCCCCTCGCCCAGGGCTCGCACCGCCAGCCGGACCCGCGCCGCCTCGGGGGGCAGGATCACGCAATGGCGAGTGTTCCAGGCATACCATCGGCTTTGGACCACCCGGCCCGCGCGGTCGATCAAAGTGACCGCCACATGGCCTTCCATCTCGCCTTTCCCGTTCAGTTCCACGAACAGGCGGCGCCCGTCGGGGCTGACTTGGCTCACGGGCAGCGAGCCCCGCAGATTGAGCGAGAAGGTCAGCCCCTTGGCCGGTTCGACCCGCCAGATCAGGTCCTCGCCGTCGCGACGGGCGCTGAGACGCCCGCCATCGGCCGAATGCTCCCCTTGCGGCCAGCCCGCTGGGTCGACCAACCAGCCCGAATCGTCCCGGGAATGGTCCGGGCCATTCTGGCCGCCCGATGCCGTCAATTGACGCGCTATCTCCGCCCATGGCTCACCCGGCGGAACTTGGCCCGTCGCCAGCGCGATCATCTGTCTCAACCGCGCGCTGTAGGAGTGCTCGCGCCTCACCGCCTCCGGATCGATTCGGACCACGCCGTCAGGACCAAGCGCCTGCCCGAAGAAGTTCCAGATCGCCCGCGAATAGGCGCTCTTGGCCTGGCCGGTGGCGATCAGTTGGTCCAGCAGTTCGGGGTCCAACCGCGTCTCCGACCCCGCGTCCGGCTGTGGCTGACTGCCCACCTGCCCTGGCGGGCCGCCGCGACGGGAATGATCAGCCTGGCCCGGCTCGGCCCACTGGGCCAAGTGCGCGCGGCCGGCCAGCGGCGCGACGCCCACGCGGCCCGGTCCCAGACGGCGCGCCAAGACCAATGCGACTGCCAACTCAGCGGTGAAGACGTAATCGAACCGGTGCGCCAGTTCCAGGAAGGGCTCCGCTTCGTCAACTCCTCCGGTCAACCAAAGGAAGCTGGCCGACCCTTCGCGCTGGGCGGCGTTGCATGCGTCCACGACCTCGTCAGGCGTCAACCCCGACGGCTCGACTATCACCAGATCGGCCTGATCGGGCCGCTCGACCAGGTCGGCGGCCTCAGCCAATCCGTCCCGAACCGCCTGGCCGCCCACCAGGAGGACCCGCGGTGCGCGGGCGGCCGTCGGCGCGGCATCGTCCACACCGACCGTCCTGGGCGTGAGCGCGGCCACCGCGGCCAGGCGCTGGGACCGCCTGGTCGGCTCGGAGTCTGAGCCGAGCGGGCTCTCGTCGTAACGATGGCATGGGATTCGGCGGTAGACCAAAGCCGGGAAATGTGGTCCCACCAGCCGCTGCGTCTTGCGCCAGCCGCGCCGTGCAAAGCGTCTCGCGTGCATCGAGGCCACCCTATCAGAGTCCCTCGAGGCTCCAAATTGCCCTTCGACAGCTATCGGGAGACCGCTGGAGCGGCGCCCCAGCTGTCCCGGTGGCGCAGGTGCCGGTGGCGCAGGCGTCGCTGGCCGGGCATAGAGCCGCGCCCATGCAGTGCGGCTCAGCGTCATCGTCGTTTCTGTCCTACGCCGTTTCGAATTCGCTTGTCGCGAGCGTGACGGACGTCGGTACGGCATCGCCGACTATGGCCCTAGCAGCAGCCTCAGCGTCAGCGAGAATCTGGTCTGCGGGCGAGTCTGCCTTTTCGCCATACCTCTGGGCCTCGAGCAGGAGACCTCCGGTGGTGATATCGGGCCCGACGCCGGACAACCCCAGACCGGGCAGACCGGTGGCGACCAGCTTGGCCACGAGCGTCTGCATCTCGTCGAGTGATCTCGGCACGTACCGGACTTCGAACGTCAATTCCGGGTAGTTGGCCGCAACTTCGGCAAGGCGTTGCTCAACGGCTGGTTGCCCCGGCTTGACGAAGACCACTAGGCCTTGGCGGTTCGAGCAGTACGCCGAACCCGCCATCTGCGCGGAATGCTCAGCCGTGATCGCCGAGACGTCATCTCCCATTTGGACGGCTCGATCCGAGAACTCGTCGTATGCGAGTTCCTGGCCAGACTTGTCGAACTCGATGCAAGGGTCTGGCCCATGTCTTGGCCCAGGTCCGCTCGGTTCAGTGAGGGCCGTCAACGGGGCCTTGTCCAGAGCCGGGGAATCCGGCGCCGGACGAGTCGCCGATGCGCCCTGAGCTGCTATCAGGACCACCGTCGTTGCCAGTAGGACC
>JAISCU010000403.1 GCA_031265345.1 Bifidobacteriaceae bacterium | reverse complement strand
GCCAGCGCTGCTTGGACCGTGAGCCTCTCGACGGCCTTCCAACGCACGCGCGCATTCTCGTCGTTTCTAGCTATGCCTTCCAGCGCCGTCTGGATGGTCAGCCTCTTCACCGCTTCCTGTCGCACAGGCGCTTCCTGGTCGTTCTGCGCAATATCCGCCAGTAGCTCCTGGCGGAGCACTTTGCCGACTGCATGCCGGCGAACACTCCAGAAGTCAGCGTTCTTTGCGAGATCATTAAGGATTCCGAGGTCTGTCACTTTCTCAACAGCCGCGTCCGTCAAAGAATCACTTTTGTGACTCTTGGCGATTTGAGCAAGAACGCGTTGGTCTGACACCCTCTTGATCAATGCCAGACAGATATGGTGATTGTACACATCGTGATTGCGTGCTATGTCGGCCAGCACCTGGGCAAGAATGTCCAGATCCGCTATTCCGGCCGCCGCCGCCCATCTGACGTGAATATTCGCGTCACTCGTGGCGAGTTCGGCGAGAATGATCTGGTCCTCCGGACTGTCTGTGGCCTTTCCGCGTATCCATTTTGTCCGCTTGTCCGGATCGCTACTTCGCCAAGCCGGCTTGAAGAGTCCCATGACGCCACGCTCCATCAAATTGTTGCGCGCCTGGCGAGGCGCTGGTCGTCCCTGACTTGCGCGAGTATAGCGTTCGCCGCACTCCGATTGGCATGCTCCGCGTGTACGATGACGCGCTCCGACCCGGTAGAGGGCCTCAGCGTCCGGATGACCGGCGGACTCGGGGACACGCGAGGTTTGGGCAGCCGGGTGCCGGATCTTCGCCCAGCGGCTGATCGCGCGGACGTAACCTTCTTCCCGGTGGGAGCCCGAATGGCGGTCCCGCAGCGTGCCGGACTCGAGGCTCCCAGCCGGAACTGCCAGCGCAGCCAGAGCAGCCAGTGCGGCCAGACGCGAAACGGGACCAGGCCGACTGTGCCCGTCCCTGACACGGAGCGGGGCCGAATGGTCGCGGGAACTGGTGGGGCGGCATCGTGCAACGACACCCAACGCACGGGCGGGCGCTTCAAGCGGGCGGCGCCCAGAGGGCGTCCATGGGCACCGCAGCAAGTTTGGGGCCGAAGGGAAGCGTGCGCCCGCCGGTGTGCAGGACGATTCCGGCGACGAAGCGGTCGCCCAGCGCATCCCGCAGGTGGGCTGAAACTCCGGAAGTCGCGGGCAGAGGCGCTGGCCGCAGCTTTGACTTCGATCCCGACTATCCTCCCGTCGCGGGCGGAGGCGATCACATCGTCCTCGGGCCCGGACTGGTCACGGAAGTGGGACAGTTCTGGTCGGGTCTGGGACCAACACGCCCGTTTGGCTATCTCTGCCGCGACGAAGGTCTCGAGGATCGCACCAGCGCGCGACTCATCCGGGCCGCCGGTCCGGAGCGAAGACGGATTCACGCCCACGAGGTAGGAGGCTGGCCCCGAGTCGCGGATAGACCTTTCCCGCGGTGGTAACTGCGGCGTCCCAAGGGCTGTTTGCGCGATTGGTGCCGCGAGATCAGTTGGACGATGCCGCCTGCCCGTCTGGCCCCCAACCGCCACTTCACACGCGCCGGGCGACGCGCCATCGCGATGGGCCAAGACTTCAGCGCGACGGATACAGTTGGGCGGGGCGCGACGGGAGAGGCGAATATGGCGGACGGGACCTTCAAGGATCATTTCTCCGGCGTTTCGGCTGGCTACGCGGCATATCGCCCGACTTATCCGATCGGCTTGGTGGATGATTTGGCGAACATCAGCCCCGGGTCGGCACGGGCGCTCGATTGCGCGTGCGGCACGGGCCAGCTGTCGGTGCTGTTGGCTGAGCGTTTCGCCGAGGTCGTGGCCACGGACGCCAGCGTGGCGCAGATCGAGGCGGCCCGACCGGGCCAGGGTGTGATCTACCGCGCTGCCCCAGCCGAGGATAGCGGCCTCCCGGACGCCAGCGTGGACCTGATCACGGTGGCGCAGGCCGCGCACTGGCTCGACCTGGACGGGTTCTACGCCGAGGCGCGCCGGGTCGGCCGACCGGGGGCGGCCCTCGCGCTGGTCGCCTACGGCGTGCTCCATATTGAGGACGCCAGGACGGACCGGCTCATTCAGCATTTCTATCGCGAGACAGTCGGCCCGTACTGGCCGGCCGAACGGCGTCATGTGCATGACGGCTATCGCAGCCTTCCGTTTCCGTTCGTGGAGGCCCGCCTGCCCGAACGCGCCATGGAGGTCCGGTGGCGCCTGGAGGACCTGGTGGGCTACATCGGCACCTGGTCGGCGGTGAAGGCCGCGCGGGAGGCGCTCGGCTCTGATCCGGTCGGGCCTTTCGCGGACGCGCTGCGCGAGGAATGGGGCGATCCGGTTTCCCGGAGGCGGGTGGCCTGGCCTTTGTCGATCCGCGCCGGACATGTCGAAGGCTGAACGGGCTCACCGGAGCGGGCTGGGGCGCCCACGGGGGCCCGTCAGCCCCGCCCCCGAAGCGCCGCCGACTGATCGATCCGCCCTCGCGCACCCGCAGCCAGCATCGCTTGACCAGCACGCCGAACGCTCTCTATAGCGTCCCCGCGTCGTTTCTCCTATGGGCGATGCCGTGCTCCCGGTCTTCGGGTCTTTCGGCTGGGTCGCGACGGGGCGTGGGGGCCAGCCTGCTGCGGTCGCCCTTTTGAGCGGCATCGTCCATTTTGGAGGGTGCCGCGCCCGAGGTGCGGGGTGGCGCCGGAGGCGCGGGGATGCCGCGGGAAGTGCGTCGAACGGCCTCGTGGCAACCGCCTTTCGCATCCGTGTCTCGCGCGAAACCGCTGGTCAACACAGTGTCAGTGGCTCGTGCGAGGATGTTTTCAACGGCGAGACGAGGGAGGAGACACCATGGCGGGGTCGGAGTTGAAGGCGAGTCGAAGGCCTTCGTGCGGGTCGGGCCAAAGTGGGTGGCAGATGGCACGGAAGACATTTGCGAACTGTTCGAAAAGTCACGAACAACTGTTGTATGCGACCCGTGTTGAAGCGTAGATCATAGTATGCCTCGGACCACTGGACCAGAAACCCCCGATGACGGGCGGCGGAACGATGGCGGAAGTGATCGGAGTGAGGCTGGGGCGGGCACTCGGGACGCCGCCGGAGCTGCGATTGGCGGCGGTCTTGGCGGGGCTGAGGGCGGGGTCGGTGACGGCAAAGATGCTCATGCCTCGCCTGGTGGCAGCGGCGAGGAGGCCCAGGCGAGTCCCCTGTGCGGCAGCGCGGGGGTGGGCGCTGATGGGTGGGGCGCGCCGGGGGTGGTGTTCGTGCCGTCGCCGACGGAAGGCGGCTCCGAGGAGACGCTGTGCGGGACACCGGTCGGGGACGTGGAGGAATGGCTGGCTGGCAGCCGGTCGTCGGGCGAGCTGGTGGCGTTGGCGAACCTGGCGCTGAGCCGGGCGGCCGAACTGGGCCAGGACCCGCGGACGGCGAATCTGCCCGCTGACGAGGACACGCTCGCCCAGATTGTGGCGTTGGCGGAAGTCGAGAACAGGGCGCACGGGCTGATGGCGCGCCTGGCCGCCAAGGCGAACCGGGACGGGGCGGGACCGCACACGAAGGGTCTGTGCGTGACGACCTGGCTCGCGCACAAGACGAACTTGACCAGACGGCAGGCCGCCGGAGTCGTGCTGTCCGGGCGCGACATCCACCATTGGCCCGTCCTGGAAGAGGCAGTGGCAGGCGGGGGCGTGAACTGGTTCCAAGCTCAGGCGATCACCCGAGCTTTGGGGAGCCTGCCTGACAATCTGGAACCAGGCCAGCGGGCGCGGGCCGAAGAGACTATGGTCTCCTACACCGACCGGCTCGACTCGGACGGGCTGAGACGGATCGGGCGTCGGCTGGCCGAACTGGTCGCCCCTGACAAAGCGGACGAGGATGACGCCCGGCGCGCGCAACGCGAATACGACCAGGCGTCCAAGAATCGGTTCCTGG
>JAISCU010000105.1 GCA_031265345.1 Bifidobacteriaceae bacterium | reverse complement strand
CAATATCCGGCAGCTCCAGATTGGCCTCGCCGCCATGCGGTTCGGCAGCTGCTAGGGGCTGGGTGACATACATCGTGGACCTCCGGACTGGGACTGTGCTGGGAAGGACCGGTGGCCACGCCTTGAGGCGGATTTAGGGCGTTCGCCCTCTGCCGCTGAGCGTCGGCGCCCGAATCCCCACGCTAGAGCGTAGACGCGCCTCGAGGCCGCCGGGAAGCCAATCGTCCCAGTCTTGTCTAGAGCTTGGACGATGCCGCTGGGTCGGCCCGTTTCCGTCCCTTGGGCTGGCCATCTGTTGAGATAGCGCCGCCCCGATTGCCTGCGGGACGCGGCCTTCGGCGAGGCTGGTGGCCGGGACGGTGCGAGGAAGGAGTGGTCAATGTCCATGCTGTTGGGCGCGCTGGCGCCGATAGTGGTGGCCCTCGGATTGGGTTTCCTGGCCGGCGCCCGCCACGAGTTCGACACGGCTGCGGCGGCCACCTTGAACCGCATGGTGATGCTGTACGCCCTGCCCTTGTCGCTGTTCGCCGGAGTGATCGCGGTGCCGCGCCGACGCCTGTTCTCGAATCTGCCGATGCTGGGCTGGATCGCGGGCGTGATGACCGGCACTTTGATCGTGGTCTACCTGGTTTCGCGTTACGTGGCACGGCGTCCGGCCCCGGTGGCCGCATTGCAGGCTCTGGCGATCGGCGCGCCAGCGGTGCCCTTCGTCGGTTCGAGCGTCCTGCCGGACCTGTTCCATGCCGACGCGGCTCTGGCCATCGCGATCGGCTCGCTGGTCGTGAACATCATCCAGTTGCCGTTGGTGATGCTGGTGCTGGCTCGTGTGCCGGTTCCGGCTGGGGCCGGGGCCGGTACCGGGAGTGGCGCGGGGCATGGCCAGCGGGTCGGAACTGGGGGCGGCGCGGGACCCGCACATGGGGCCGGGGCCGCGACCGGAGCCCCGCACGAGGCCGGAGGAGGGACCAGCCCCTCGGCCGCCCGGAAATCGGGATCGAATCTGCTGAAGACCCTGGCCGAACCGGTGGTGTGGGCGCCCCTGGCAGCGTTTGTGCTGGTCGCGGTGGGGTTCGACCCGCCCAAGATGCTTCATGGCTCGCTGATGCTGTTGGGCCAGGCCACCAGCGGCGTGGCCCTGTTCGCCTCCGGCGCCACGCTGTACGCGCAGAAAGTGTCCCTGTCCACCCCGGTCTGGATCAATGTAGGTGCCCGGAACCTCGTGGTTCCAGCGCTGACCTGGGGTCTGATGGCCCTGAGCGGCATGGGCGCCCGGCCGACCGCCTTGGTGGTGGTGACTCTGGCGATCCCTAGCGCGGCGGTGGCCACGATCCTGGCGATCCGCTATTCGACCGCCACCAGGGAGATGGCTTCGACACTGTTCATCTCGACCGTCAGTTCGATCATGACCATGGGCCTGTTCTTGTTCCTCACCCACGCCTAAGCAGGCTCGCCGCGCAAGTCCCGTTGGGCCCAACGGCGGCGGCGTTCAGACAGGAAACGGTGTCTGGCCCGGCGCGATTGGCTACGGTATCCCACGGTTGCAAGCATGGACGATGCCGCCCCAACGGTTCACGCACTCCCACAACGCCGATACCTGCTGGGTCCGCGCGTGATCCGATTGTTCGGGGCAGCGACTTGCCTTCGCTTGCTCTGTCTGCAGGTCGAGTCTCAGTCGCTGGGAAATCGGTGGCCTGCAAGAGCTCAGACCTGCGGCGGTCACGTATGGTCAGTCGGGGATGTGGGTCGGTCAGCACCGTCGGTGTCGAACGGTTCCCCTCAGGTTTGATGGGATTGCGAAGGAGGAACAAGAGTGTCTGATCCATGGGTTGCCATCACTCAAGAGTGGCTGAATGAGACGTACACCGGCGTGCCGGGATGGAACCCTGTTGTCCAGGACGGGGTGACGGGCTGGCAGACGATGCACGCGCTGACACGTGCGCTGCAACACGAACTGGGCCTTACCTCGCTGGCCGACAACTTCGGGCCTGGAACGATGGCCGCGTTGACGAACTTCGGCAACATCACCGAAGCTACCAGCCAGACCAAGCCCAACATTGTGAAGATCCTGATCGGCGGCCTGTATTGCAAGGGATACAACGGGGCTAACGGCATCATCCCCGACCAGTGGAGCGGCCAGACGACCATTGGGGTCAGCACGATCCAAGACGACATGGGTCTTACGCAGACGGGCGTGGTGGCCCCGAAGCTGTTCAAAGCGATCCTGAACATGGACGCGTACGTGGTGGTGGGCTCCGGCCAGGGATTCGTCCGGACGGTCCAGCGATGGATGAACGGGCACTACTACAGCCGCTCTTGGTTCGACGTCATCCCGGCGGACGGCAGCTACTCGCGCTCTGTGCAAACCGCTCTTGTCTACGCGATCCAAGAGGAACTCCAAGTCGCGGGCGCGAATGGGAACTACGGGCCCGGCACACGCGCAGCGGTGCAGGCCAAATTGCCCATCGCCGTGGGCGATACGGACGGTGCGGGTCATTATTGGGTGCGGCTATTCCAGGCCGCTATGCGGTTCAATCAATACGCGTGCAACTTCGACGGCACGTTCGCCTCGACCGATTCGATTCTGTTGACGGCCTTCCAATCCTTCTGCCACCTGCCTGTGACCGGGCAGGGGAACTACCAGTCATGGTCGTCGCTGCTTGTCTCCAACGGCGACCCGGACCGGGCCGGCCAAGCCGCTGATTGCATCACCGAGATCACCGCCGCGAGGGCAGCCACCCTGGTGGGGAACGGAAGGACCACGATCGGCCGGTACCTGTCGGAGCCGGACGGGTCCCAATTGAACAAGGAGATCCAACCCGGCGAGCTGGACGTGATCTTCGACGCCGGGCTTCGAGTGTTCCCGATCTTCCAGATGTCCGGCGACGAGCCCTCCGACTTCTCCGACGCCACCGGGTACAGCGACGCGCTGGCAGCGGTGGACGCCGCATCCGGGTACGGGTTCAAACGCAACACGGTCATCTACTTCGGCGTCGATTTCGACCCCAACGGGGACCAGATCACAACGAATGTGGTGCCCTATTTCAAAGGGGTCAAACGGGGTATGGGCCGGTTTGGCGGAAAGTACCAGGTCGGCGTCTACGGCACCCGGAACGTGTGCGCGCAACTGGCCGAGCTTGGGCTGGCGGCCCGCAGTTTCGTGGCGGGCATGAGCTACGGGTATTCGGGGAACCTCGGGTTTAGGCTGCCGCCGAACTGGGCGTTCGACCAGATCGCCACCATCACCATCGGCTCAGGAGCGGGCGCTATCCAGATCGACAACGACATCGCGTCGGGACGCGACCCCGGCCAGAACAGCGTCGATCAGTTTCCGGCCGGCGAGAAGCTAGATGTCGCGTTCCCCAAGTATCAAGAGCCCGCTCTCGCGGCCGCGATGGTCGCGTACATCGACAGCCTCGACGGGGACAACACCAACATCGTCCACGGAGGACCCGACGATTGCGTCCTCGCACTCCAGGAGCACGACGCGTTGGTCACCGGTCTGGCCCGCGCCTGGGGCATCCGCAAAGCGATGATCCAAGCCGTCGCGTTCTGGGAGTACCTGAAGACCAGGGACCAGGATTCTTGGAGCGACCTGATCGTGACGCTGTATTACGAGTACAAGGTCGCCTATGAGGAGTGGGAGGACAACCACATCGGCATGGTTCCTCTTCCCCCCGTCGACATCGAGACTGACTCTTCGACCGGGTTCGCGCAGATCTTCGCTGCGACTGGGATATGGGCGCACAATTGGGCCGTCGCCAACGGCTTCGAGACTGGCTCGGCGTGGGACGCTTCGGACTGGCATGACATGTGGCGAGTCTGGCAGCTGCTCCACGACGATGTGGCGTTCAACCTCTCGATGGTTCCGAGCGTCCTCATGGTCGGGGCCGACGAGATCGGCGTGGCGAACCCGCCGAGGCTCACTTTCACATCGGCCGAGACCAAGCAGATCATCGCACGCTACAACGGTACCGGCTCCGCGGCTGAGTCGTACGGGGTGAAAGTGAAAGGCGTCTACGACGTGTTCGAAGCGTTCAACGCTCCCCTGCGCGCGGCGAGCTGACATCCCGCCACCTGTTGTGTAGTCGCCGACCCATGGTCCGAACGGGGCCAGTGATTCCCGGGCGGCCCGCGTTACGATAACGGCTGTGACCAAGCATGGGTTCTCGCCGGTTTCGCGCCGCAGGGCCGCCAGGGCAGCAGCGCTCCTGGGGATCGCAGCGTCCGACGCGCTCAGTGCTTGGATCGCCTACGTGCCGTTGGAGATAATGCGCAACCTCTACATGCAACTGATGTTCTCAGCGAAGCATGGAGAGACCTACACGGATACCCCCGGCCTCGACGCGGTCACCTTTGCCGTGGGTCTAACGGTGGCGTTGATCCCGTGCGTGGCCGGCAACCTCCTCCTCAAACGGAAGGCCGGGATCAACGGAAGGTGGCTCGCCCTCGCGGCGGCCATCATCATCCCGCTCCCCCCGGTGGTGTACTACTGTCACTATTACCTGATAGCAGGGTCCTGACAGGTCCGGCGCACACCCAGTCGCGGCTACGCTCGACCTTGGGCGCAATCGCCGGACCCAGCGTGTCGCGGTACGTAACTCCCCTATGAATTGCTGCGGTACAGTGCTCGGCATGAGCCAACCCTGGGGCGTTGAAGGCTCCGTCTGCGGTGCCCGGAGGATTCTTCCTAGGACGGTAGCTGCGCTTGTGGCCGCAGCGTCACTGCCAGCAGTTTCCGTCATTCTCACAGGATGCGATCAAGTGGTCGGCGCGGACCGAGAGCCGCCACGGGAATCGTCCGCCCGGTCGGCGGACGCCTCCCCCGCCTCAACTTCCGCGGAACCTCAGGTGCCACCTGTGGAGTCGCCCGAGTGCCTGCCGGTTGATGAGGCGACACGCAATCTGATCATGGCCACGGCGAACCCGGGAGGCGCCGATTCCCATTCGGGGACCTGGGACCGGATGGTCTATGTGGGTGAGGGCAACGCGCCCGGCGAGGATTGGTGGGTCGTGGGGGTCCTGTGGGGATACCCTCCCGGCGCCGAACTGCACCAGGACGGTGCCGGGCTCGACATCAACTCCTACCTGACCAATCAGCCCGGCCTGCCAGATGGGCGGCCGGGGATGTCGCTCGAGGTCGGCGGTCCCGGCCAAGTGGATTGGAGCGGGATCGAATGGGATGATGACCGGCGCAGACACGGGCTGGAGATGCAGGAATCGGCCTTCGACTGCGTGCGCGCGGTCGCGCCTCAAGAAGGTTGACCAGCTTCGGGCCCAGTGCATACGAGGGGTGTCCAGCCACAAACGCTGCGTAGCGGTCGACACCATGGGTCGGCTCGGGCGCTCGTCAGCGGATGGATGTCCGCGACCGAGACGGCACCAATCCGCTGCTCGAACTGTCGGCCGCCAAGACGGCGACCAGGATCGTGTCGATTATCGCGGAACAGGGCGGGGCGCACGTCTGTAGGGTCCTGCCGCACCGCTGGGCGATCGAACGGCGTCGGCTCAGATAGCCCGGCACCGCCGCTGCGTCGAAGACTACAAACGCCCGCCCGGAGCCCACCAGGCCCTGGTCCGATGGGCCATGGTCCGCTTTCCTGCTCGAACGACGCGAATAGGCTCCCGAACAGCCACCCAGACATGAGGTCAGCCAAGGGCGTAACGGGGTCCCGGAGCAACTGCCCAAGTCCTATTCCCCGTGTAACCCGACGGGGAAAAGGTTGGTGTCACGTTGACCAGGAAGAAATACGGTCCTACTGGCTTGTCGCGGAAGATTATTCCATTGAGCAGTGCCTGAAGTGCTTTGACACTGATCGCTGCCTTACCGGCCTCGGTGCCATTGACCTTGCATCCTTGGTACAAGTACCCCTGGCTGTCGCGGGACTCACACAGATAGGCGATAGAGCCCCCGAGCGCATAGGATGTGTTGTTCCCCCACAGGCCGTCAAGAACGAGGTTCGCCTGGCTCCCAGACGGAGCGACGAACTTCCAATAGCCATAGCGATTCAGCCAGATCTGGAGTCCCTTTATCAGTTGCTGAGGGAATGCGCTTAGCGCCGTACCCGTTGTGAAGCTGTTGGCGTAGAAGGCCCAGGCAGCGGCGTCTCTTGTCTTTTGTCCGACGATACCGTCAACGGTGAGTTTTACTGTTGGCTTCGCAGGTATAGCCATTTGGTGTAGTCCTCCTCTGTGAATGCTGTCAGCGCCGGAATCCCGAAGCTAACAAGACCGTAGGCGCGGGTCGGGTACGGCGTCCGCCTGGTTGCGGTTTGTCTCGCTGCTTGACCGGACCTCACCGGGGTTGTGGCAGCAGTCGAGGCCCCCAGGAACGCGGACCTGACGTGAGATCCGCCGAAAGGGGCCGCTGCGGGCACGGCGGGAGACGGGAAACGGCATCGCCCAAAAGTATGTTAGGACATTCGGTCAATATGTGTTATGCTTCTGGGTCAACACAGTAGTTGACCGTAAGGAGGTGGCCGAAGTGGACCAATCCACGAGCCGGGGCACGATCCGCCTGACCGTTGGCCAGGCCGTTGTGAGGTTCCTGGCCAAACAGTATTCCGAACGCGACGGCGCCGAGCGACGGCTGATCCAGGGCGTGTTCGGGATCTTCGGGCACGGCAACGTCTGCGGGCTGGGCCAGGCCCTGCTCCAGAACGAGGTCGATCCCGCTCCCGGCGAGGACAAGCTCGAGTACTTCCTGGGGCGCAACGAACAAGGGGCCGTCCACATCGCGTCCGCCTTCGCCAAGGCGTCGAAGCGGTTGGCCACCCTGGCCGCGACCTCCTCGATCGGCCCCGGCGCCACCAACATGGTGACCGGAGCGGCGCTCGCGACCACCAACCACTTGCCCGTCCTGATCCTGCCGAGCGACATCTTCGCCACCCGCGCGCCCGATCCGGTACTCCAGCAACTCGAGAATCCGGCCAGCCCGGACGCTTCGGTCAACGACTGCTTCAAGCCGGTCAGCCGCTTCTTCGCCCGCGTGAACCGGCCAGAACAACTTGTCCCGGCGTTGCTCGGGGCCATGCGGGTGCTGACCGACCCGGCCGAGACCGGCGCCGTCACCATCGCCTTGCCGCAGGATGTCCAGGCGGAGGCCTTCGACTGGCCGGCGGAACTGTTCGACAAACGGGTGTGGCATATCGCGCGGCCGCCCGCCGAACCGGTCCAGCTCCAGCGGGCTGCACAGCTGATCCGCGAGGCGCGCCGCCCGCTGATCGTCGCCGGTGGGGGAGTGGTCTATTCGGAGGCCGATGCCGCGCTTAGAGTTTTCGCCGCCGCCACGGGCATCCCTGTGGCGGACACGCAGGCAGGCAAAGGCGCGATCAACTGGGACTCGCCCCAAGCGGTCGGCGGGGTCGGCGCGACGGGAACCCACGCCGCCAACCACCTGGCGGCCGAAGCCGACCTGGTGATCGGCATCGGCACCCGGTACTCAGACTTCACCACGGCGTCGCGCACCCAATTCCGTGACCCTGATGTGCGGTTCGTCAACATCAACGTGGCTGCCTTCGACGCGGCCAAGCAGGCGGGCCTGATGGTGGTGGCGGACGCGAGGGCGGCGCTCGAAGCCCTGGCAACCGAACTGGCCGGATATGAGGTCAGCGCGGAATACGCCGCGCGGATCGCGGCCGAACGGGAGGCGTGGGCTCAGATCACGGAGCATTGCTACCACCTGGACCACGGGCCCTTGCCCGCCCAGACCGAGGTGTTCGGCGCCCTGAACGAGTTGATGGGGCCGAACGACGTGGTGATCAACGCCGCCGGTTCCATGCCGGGGGACCTGCAGGCGCTCTGGCGGGCCTCGAACTCGCGCGCGTACCACGTCGAATACGCCTACTCTTGCATGGGCTATGAGATTCCGGCCGCCCTCGGTGTGAAGATGGCCGTGCCAGATCACGAGGTCGTGGCGATCGTTGGCGACGGCACGTATCAGATGCTGCCGATGGAACTGGCGACCATTGTGCAAGAAGGCCTCAAGGTCATCTTTGTGCTGCTGGAGAACCATGGCTTCGCCTCCATCGGGGCGCTCTCCGAATCGCGTGGCTCGCAGCGCTTCGGCACCAAGTACTTGAAGCGGGACCCCGCCACCGGGCGCCTGGACGGACCGCCAACCCCGGTCGACATCGCCGCGAACGCCGCCAGTTGGGGCCTCGAAGTGATCAAAGCCCGCACCATCGCGGACTTCAAAGCCGCCTACCGGCTGGCCCAGGCCGCCACCGGCGCGGTCATGATCTACATCGAGACCGACCTCGAAGGCCCGAACCCGCCCAGCGACTCGTGGTGGGACGTCCCGGTGGCGGAGGTTTCGACGCTCGAGACCACCCAGCACGCACGCGGCGAATACGAAGCCGCCAAGACCCATCAGCGGCCGCTGATCGCTCAGACAGCGTCGCCATCAAACGTCGAAGAATGAGGAATGAAATGACTGCCACCCTCGTCGAAACCAGTCCGCTCGCGCGCATGACGAGCACACAGCCGACCGCGCTGTGGAACGATTCCGCCGATCCGACCGAACTCGCCCAGGCGATCGGTTGGGGCGCGGTCGGCGCGACTTGCAACCCGGTGATCGCGCTCAGCTGCATCAAAGCCGACCGCCCGCGCTGGGAGTCCCGGCTGGCCGAACTGGCCGCTGATCACCCGAAAGCCGGGGAATCCGAGCTCGGCTGGAAGGTGGTCGAGGAGCTCTCGGTTGAGGCGGCCCGGTTGCTCGAGCCCGCCTTCGCCCAATATGAGGGCCTGAACGGACGGCTGTCGATGCAGACCGATCCCAGGCTCCATCGCGACGCCGAAGCGCTGGCCGACCAAGCCGAGCACTTCGCGGGCTTGGCGCCGAACATCATCGTCAAGATCCCCGCCACGGCGGTCGGCCTGGAAGCGATCGAGGAAGCCAGCTACCGCGGGGTCTCGGTCAACGTGACCGTGTCCTTCACCGCCGCCCAGGCCGTGGCCACCGGCCAAGCCATCGAGCGGGGGCTGAAGCGGCGCGAAGCGGCCGGCCACGACACCTCGACCATGGGGCCGGTCGTCACCATCATGGTGGGGCGGCTCGATGACTGGATGCGTGAAGTGGTCAAACGCGACCGCATCGCGATCGATCCCGGCCACCTCGAGTGGGCCGGGGTGGCCGCTTTCAAGCGCGCCTACAGAGCTTTCCAGGAACTCGGACTGAGGGCGCGGCTGCTGTCCGCCGCCTACCGCAATGTTCTCCACCTGACCGAATTCGTCGGCGGCGACGTGGTGGTGTCTCCGCCGTTCAGTTGGCAGGTGCTGATCAACGACAACGACTTGGCGCTGGACGCCCGGATGGATCTGCCTGTCCGTGACGAGATCTTGACTGCGCTGTTGGATCGAATCCCCGAGTTCCGGCGGGCCTACGAGCCTGACGGTTTGACGTCGGCCGAGTTTGACACCTTCGGCGCCACACGGAAGACTTTGCGCCAGTTCCTCGAGGCCGACGCGGGCCTCGACGCGCTGGTGCGCGATGTGTTGATTCCGGCGCCTTGACGGCGCTGGCGACCAGAAAAGGAAAGGAAAACAGGTAGTGGCAGTTTCGCTAACCGGTCTGGGGGGCCGGGGTGCTGAATCGGGGGGACCGGGCAACGAAACCAATCACCGGTCGGTGCTGCGCACCGCCGTCCTGGTCTCGACCTTTGGCGGCCTGCTCTTCGGGTTCGACACCGGAGTAATCAATGGGGCGTTGCCCTTCATGTCCACGCCAGGACAGCTTGACCTGGACCCGATCTGGCAAGGGGTGGTGGCGTCCTCGCTGATCGCCGGCGCCGCCGTCGGGGCCTTGACCGGTGGACGTCTGGCGGACCGGATCGGCCGCCGCAAGACCATCCTGATCCTGGCGGTGGTCTTCACCGTGGCGGCGGCGGCCTGCGCCCTGGCGCCGGATCGCTACATCATGACCCTCGCCCGGATCGCATTGGGTTTGGGCGTGGGCGGGGCCTCGGTGACCGTGCCGGTCTACCTGGCGGAGATCTCGCCCGCCAACCGGCGTGGCCGGTTGGTCACTCGCAACGAGTTGATGATCGTCACCGGGCAGTTCCTGGCTTTCGTCTCCAACGCCGTGCTGGCGAACACCATGGGCGGCTCCGGGCACACTTGGCGCGTCATGTTGGCGATGGCCATCATCCCGGCCGTGGCGCTATGGATCGGGATGAAGTTGATGCCGGAATCGCCGCGCTGGTACGCCATGAAGGGCCGTCACGATGACGCGCTCCGTGTCCTGGAGTCGATCCGCGAGCCCGGCGCCGCCGCGGCCGAACTGGAAGAGATCGCAGCCGTCGTCAGACGCGAGGCCGAACAATCCAAAGCCACCTGGCACGACCTGATCGGGACTCCCTGGATCAGGCGGTGCCTGCTTATCGGCATCGGCGTCGCTGTGATTAACCAGATCACCGGCGTGAACTCGGTGATGTACTACGGGACCCAGATAATCGAGCGGTCGGGCATCGAGATGGACCAGGCGATCGTGGGGAACATCGCCAACGGCGTGATCTCGGTGCTGGCCATGCTGGTGGGCATCTGGCTGCTCGGCTACGTGGGGCGGCGCCGGCTGGTGCTGGTCGGGCTGGCGGGAACCACCTGCGCCCATGTGGCCATCGGTCTGGTCGCGAAGACGGTGCCGGATTCCTCCTTCAAGGCCTACCTGGTGCTCGCGCTGACTGTGACTTTCCTGGCTTTCATGCAAGGCGCTGTGGGCCCCGCCACCTGGTGCCTGCTGGCCGAGGTCTTCCCCTCGCGGGTGCGCGGCCTGGCCATGGGCGCGGCGGTGGCCTGCATGTGGGTGACCAACTTCATCATCACCCTGCTGTTCCCGTGGGCCGTCTCGCCGGGCGGCGTGGGGATCGCGGCGACCTTCTTCATCTTCGCGGGCCTGGGCGTGGCCGCGATCATCTGGGGCGCGAAGTACCTGCCGGAGACCAAAGGCAAATCGCTCGAACAGATCGAATGGAACTTCGCCTCCGGGCGGATTCCGCACTGAGCCCAAGACCGAGCCCAATACCGAGCCCAATACTGGGCCGGACATTCAATAGAGGGGGACAAGACAATGACTACGACCGCACGCCGATTGGGAATCGGTTTGATCTCGGCGGGCTGGATGGGGCGGCTGCATTCGCGGGCCTACCTGGCGATCCCGGACAAGTACGCTGACCTGGAGGTGACCCCGGAGCTGGTGATCGTGGCCGACCCGATCCGCCAGAACACCGCTGACGCGCAGCGGCTGTTCGGCTACCGCGAGGCCAGTGCCGATTACCGCGCCGTGCTCGATCACCCTTCGGTTGACGCGGTCTCGATCTGTGCGCCCAACTACCTGCACCGGGAGTTCGCCCTGGCAGCCGCGCGGGCCGGGAAGCCGTTTTGGATCGAGAAGCCGATGGGCGTCAACGCCGCCGAAGCGGCCGATGTGGTCGCGGCGGCCGAAGGCGCTGGTCTGGTCACGGGGGTGGGCTTCACGTACAGACACGCCCCGGCCATCGAATACGCCAAGAAGCTGATCGCGGAAGGGGCCATTGGGCGCGTCACCAATATCCATTGCAAGCTCGACGCCGACTATTCGGCCGATCCGCGCGGCGCCAGGACGTGGCGCTTCGAACTGGCCAAGGCCGGCGCCGGCGTGCTGGGCGACCTCCTGTCGCACGGTTTCGACCTGGCCCAGTACCTGGTCGGCTCGCCTGTGTCCGCCGTTTCCGCCCTGACCGAGACGTTCATCAAGGAACGCCCCGAGCCCGGCGCTGGCACTGGTCACAATGCTTCGGTGGCGGATGACGCCCCCATGCTCCGGGTCGAGAACGAGGACTACGCCGCCGTCCTGGCACGCTTCGCCTCCGGCGTGGTGGGCACCTTCGAGTCCACCCGCGTCGGCGTGGGGTCCCGCTGCGACTACGGAATAGCCGTCCACGGCACCGCCGGGGCCATCAGCTGGAACTTCGAGCGCATGAACGAGGTCGCGATCTGCTCCGCGCCCACCGCCCGCGACTACGGCTACACCCGCGAGTTGTCCGACCATCGCTTCGGCGACTTCGCCCGCTTCCAGCCGGGGGCCGGCATGGGGCTGTCCTTCGATGACCTGAAAGTGATCGAGGGCGCCCGCTTCGTTCGTTCGGTCGTGTCTGGCTCACAGGTGGCGGCCTCGGTCGCGGACGCGCTCGCCACCTCCCGGATCGCCGCCGCCGCCATCGAGTCGGTCGGCGCCGCCGCCTGGGTCGACGTGCCCGCCCCCACGGGCATGACGACTTTCGATTCCTAATCCGGGGGCCGCCGATGCCGCCGAACCAGGTTCCGTTCACCGGTTCGGCGGCGTCAGGTCGGCGTGGGAGCCACCTGAACGCGGGTTGGTGCCAGGCACCAACCCGTGTTCGGGATGTGGCGCGGGGTGGGACTTCGGAGCGTTCTGGGGACAATCACGGGCGCTGGCGTGTCCCCGGAAGGTGTTTCGGTCCGGATTTGGGTGGCCGTGGGCGCGGATTGGGACTTCGGGGCGTTCTGGGGACGGTTCGGAGCGCGAGTGTGTCCCCGGAAGCCGTTTTGGTCGGAGTTCGGGTGATCGTGGGCCCGGATTGGGACTTTGGGGCGTTCTGGGGACAGTTCGGAGCGCGAGTGTGTCCCCAGAAGCCGTTTTGGTCCGAGTTCGGGTGGTCGTGGGCCCGGATTCGGATTTCGGAGCGTTTTGGGGACGGTTCGGGGCCGCCGATGCCGCCGGGCCAGGTTCCGTTCACCGGTTCGGCGGCGTCAGGTCGGCCTGGGAGCCACCGGAACACGGGTTGGTGCCAGGCACCAACCCGTGTTCGGGACGTGGCAGGCGTGTGTTCCCGGGAGGCGGTTTGGTCCGAGTTCGGGTGGTGAGCAGCCGCGCGGTGGTAACGTCGCCCGAGGACAGGGAGGTGTGATGGAGTATCACGCGGTGTTTGAGGCGTTCGAGGCAGCAGCCCGCCCGGAGGACGCGGAGCCGATGAAGCGCTACATGCGCAGTCAGTTCGAGTTTTTGGGATTGAAGACTCCGCTGCGACGGTCGTTGGAGCGCGCATGGCTGAAAGCGGCGCGCCACGACCAGGGCGTCGATTGGGGCTTCGTCGAGGCGTGCTGGGCCAGGGAGGAGCGCGAGTTCCAGTACTTCGCGGTCGATTACCTCCAGGCCGTGGGTGACCGGTTGGCGCCGCGAGATCTGCCCAAGCTGCGCAGTCTGGTGGTGCGAAAGCCCTGGTGGGACACCATTGACGGACTTGATCGCGTGGTCGGCGGCATCGTCCAAGGCTTTCCCGAAGCCAAACAGACGGTGTTGGAGTGGAGCCTGGACAACGACTTCTGGCTCCGACGTATCGCGATTGACCACCAATTGACGCTGGGGAGCCGCACCGACACGGCGTTGCTGGCGCGGATCATCGAGAACAACCTGGGCCAGACCGAGTTCTTCATCAACAAGGCCATCGGTTGGGCGCTGCGCGACTACTCGAAGACCGACGCTGAGTTCGTGCGGGCGTTCGTCGAGGCGCATCGTGAGGCGATGGCGCCGCTGTCGATCCGCGAGGCGTCGAAGCGCCTCTAGCCCGAAGCACTTCCTGCGCCAGGGCAGGTGCGGCGCGTCCCAGGCAGCGGTGCCCCCATGTCAATACAATTTAACATCAGCATAAACCCGTTAGAACCGAGGACCGCGCAATGAACCCAACCACCCAGTTGACTTTCGCTTTGATCGGAGCCGGCCGAATCGGCGCGATTCATGCCCGGAACCTGGCGGCTCGCTCGGACGCGCGCCTGGCCTGGGTGGCCGACCCATCGGCAGCGGCCGCCGAGGCGCTGGCGGACGGCTTGCCCGGCTCGCGGCCCAGGGCCTGCGCCGACCCGTACCAGGCCATCGATGACCCGAGCGTGGACGCCGTGGTGATCGCCTCCCCCACGCCCAGTCACGTCGAGTTCATCCTGGCTGCGATCAGCAAAGGCAAAGCGGTGTTCTGCGAGAAACCAGTCGACCTGGACCTTGCCCGCGCGCGAGCCTGCGCCGATTCGGTCGCGGCCCGCGGCGGTCGCGTGATGATCGGCTTCAACCGGCGTTTCGACCCGACTTTCGCCCAGATCCAACGCCAAGCGCGGGCCGGGGCGATTGGCCGGCTCGAACAAGTCGTGATCGTCTCGCGCGATCCCGCGCCGCCGGGGGCCGACTACATCGCCACCTCTGGCGGGATCTTCCGCGACATGTCGATCCACGACCTGGACATGGCGCGTTTCTTGCTGGGGCCTATCAACGCGGTCACCGCCGTTGGGCAGAACGTGGCCTTCCCGGACATCGAGGCCGCTGGAGACGTGGGCGGCGCCATGCTGACTCTCCGGGCGGACTCGGGCGCGATCGCCACGATAGTCAATTCGAGGCGTTGCGCGTTCGGCTACGACCAGCGCCTGGAGGTGTTCGGCGCGAAGGGGATGCTCCAGGCTCGGAACCAGGCCCCGACCTCCATTGTCACCACGCTGGCCGATTCGACCGACGCGGGCGCGCGGTTCCAGGACTTCTTCCTTGAGCGCTACGCCCAGGCCTACCGCGCCGAGTTGGACGCCTTCGTCGATGGGCTCCGGTCGGGCCGCCCCCTCGACCCGTCTTTGGCGGACGGCGTGTCCGCCTTGGAATTGGCCGATGCCGCCGCCCTGGCTTTGGCCGAGGGCAGGACCGTAACGCTCGGGTCCGGCACCCCCTGACCGACCGCGCCCGACCACGGAAAGGGGGCTGCCCCCTTTCCGCGATCGGGCTGGCCAGGGCCGGGTTGGGCGTGACCCGGCCCTGTGGCGCGCTCAGTCGGAACCGACGATCCGACGGCGCCGTGCGATCATCGTGGCTGTTCCTGCGGCGGCCATCAGCAGCGCCGCCACCATCAGGCCGACAACATTTGATCCAGTGAAGGGCAGATCGCCGCTGCTTGCGGTGCCGCCACTGGTGCCACCACCTGTGCCTGGCGCCGAACTTGTGCCGCCGGGGCTGGTGGGTTGGTCCGTCGGCTGGTCGGTCGGCTCATCGGTCGGTTCATCCGTGGGCTCCTGCGTCGGCGGCTCTTGGTAGGGCACCATCGGAACCGCGAAGGCGTTGACGCCGTCTCCGGCGATACCAGAGTCCGGAGCCGCTTCCTCGTAGGACAGGAGCAACTGGACATCCACGCCCAACTGCGCGACTATCTCCGGGCTGAGCGGCAACGTGAATGTCGTGGTGCCCACGCCCACGTTTTGCTTCAGCTCTGCCAGCAGGTGGCCGCCCATGTCGGGCTGCCATGGAGCGGCGCTGCCGTCGGCGGCATCGCAGGCTTCGAAGCCGTAAACGTCATCGGGGCAGCTTGACGTCCAAACCGGGATGTAACCCGTCTCTCCCTTCCACAAGAACGCATGGACGGCGCCAGCCTTGGTCGATTGAACGGTGACCTTGACGTCCGAGCCGTCAACGACCACCGAAGAGACGTCCAGAGCCGTCGAAGGCTGAACACCGGAGATGGTGCCGCCACGGGCAGCCGACTGGAACACGGTCTGCGGGGAGTCGACTCCCTTCAGGGCTGTGTTCGGCACGATTGCCGGAGGCGCCGTTGTGGCTCCCGAGGCAGGCGGTGTGTAGCCGACAAAGTAGGCGTGGCCCCAGCCGACAGGATCGGCCTGGTTGCCGGACCACTTGTCCCGAGTCGAGCCGATGAAGTTCAGGACATCCGAGTCATACGGCGCGACGTTCAGGCCGACGTATTCGGGATCGACCGTGTTGGTCGCCTCCAGACCGGTTGGCAGACTGGCGGCAGTGGCGCCGAAGGCGACGGCGGGGAGCACGTCGAAGGGCACTTTGACCTTGACGGTGTATTGGCCCGCCACGTAGTTGCCGGAGGAGTCAGAGGCCGCGCTGGCCACGACTTGGACGCCATCAGCGTTGCCCGCCGACAGCGGACCGGTCGAGAAGCCCTGCCAATTGTCGGCGTCGCGTGACCAGCATGGTCCGTCGACACCGTTGCCGTTGTAATTGGTCGGATCGTCGGTGAACGGGAAGATGCCGAGCTTGAACGCGGACGAGGCGTCGAGCCCGTCGCCGCGCGGGTCAATCATGAGCTCGACCGAGTCCACCAGCCAGTGGCCGAAGCACCGCGAAGGGGTGGCCGCGCCCGACTTGACATCATCGATGACCGTGAAATGGGCGTAGATCGCTTCGTCGGTCCAACCGATGGACGCCTTGGAATTGTCCGGAGCAACGCCGCCGAAGTCGGCTGGCGTGTCGGGGCGGCCGCCTTCCCAGTAGTTGCCAGCGTTGATCTCGGTCACGGTCAGCCCTGGCGCCGGCGTCAGATCGTTGACCGGAGTGCTCATGTCGGGAGCGCCGTCCAACTGGTAGATGGCGGCGACCGGCACCAGGCTGAGCGACAGGCGGTCGGTGGAGACCGACGCCCCGGACGTCGTGGTGGCGGTGAAACTAGAAGTCTTGCCTTCTCCCGGATCGAATGCTGGATCCGTGTGGGTGACGACGAACGGGATCGTCAGTGTGTCGCCCGGAGGCAGGCTGGTGAAGGTATCAGTCGGCGGGTTGATGACAAAGGCGGCGGCATCGGCGGCCGGGGCGGTCAATGCCACAGTGCCACTGGCCGGGCTGCCTGAACGGTTGGCGACTTGGACCAGGACGGTTTGCGATTCGCCGGCGCCGATCGCCGCCACGGCCGCTGATTCGCCGCCCTGGTGGACATCGTTGGCGGCGGCCCATTGGTCGTATTCGGCCCGTAGCGCGTTGCGGACAACCTGACCCGTCACCGGAGCCACGACGGAGACGCGAGTCTCGTTGTAGGCGGTCGCGGAACCATTGTCGAAGTTGGCCTGGATCCGGTGGACGTTCAAGGTCGCGGCGGAATCTGGCGTGACCGTGAAGGTCACGGACGTGGCGGCGCTGTCACCGATGGCGGCCATGGGCTTGGGGCCGTCGTAAGTCCAGCCTGAAGGCAGCTCGAGGGTGACCGTGCCGGCGTCGATCGTTCCTTGGCCGGACTTGGCCGTGACGACAACGTCAATCGGCTGCCCAGGGGCGACGTAGTAATCCGGGGCCTCGACATAGTAGAGCGAACCCAGCGGCATACCGCCTGGGTCGGCCACAGTGGCGCCCAGGAAGGCGGCGTTGTCAAGCTTTGACGGGTCGGAACCGTTCGCTTGCATCGGCACCCAAGAGGTGTAGACCTGGTAAACGTTGCAGCTGGGGGTGACGAACCGTTTGACCATGCTGCGCGCCTGAGTGGCGTGAGCCTGGCCTCCCTCTGAGCCCACTTGGGCCCAGGTCTTCGCGGCGCCAGCGGGGACGCCGACCACATTGCCTTCCAGCCAGCGGTACGGGGAGGCGTAGCCGTTCCAGGTGCCAGCCAGCGTGTAGAGGGCGGTCGGGGAGATTGAAGCGGTGGACAGGCAGTTGGGGCTCGTGGTCGAGGAGCCAGTGGCCGAGCCGCTGCCCATGATCTTCGAGACCTGCCAAGTGCTGACCGCTCCAGGGCCGGTCAGCTGCTCGGGGAACATGGTCGGGTCGGCTGCTGCCTTGGCCGCCATGAAGGCCATTCGACCGTGTACTTGATGGTTGCCGTGATTGGCCCCCGGATTGCCAGGACTGCCTGTGAGCAGGATCTCGGGCCGGGTCTCACGGATCACCCGGACAACCCGGCGCAGCGTCTCGTCGGCGTCCCACATCTGGTTGGTCAGCGGGGCCGACAGGTTGTAATAGAAGTCGACCCGGTCGATGTTGAAAATGTTGATGGTGCCGGAACGATAGTGCGAGGTCCGGTCCTCGTTCTCGCGGCGCAGGCCGAGGTCCGTGAAGGCCTCGTCTCCGACCGAGTTGGAGCCGCCCTCGCCGCGAGTCAGCATGATGATGCCGCACTCGATTCCATACAGATCGTGCCAGACCGCGCATGGCGTGGTCAGGCCGGCTTCATCATCGGGGTGGGCGTACACGCCCATGACGTTGATCTTCATCGGATCGGTGCTGGCGGCCTCCAGCGGCGTGCCGAACACGTACGTTTCGGCGGCGGTGGCTGACGTGGCCGGGACTAGGGCGACCCCGATTAGGGCTGCCGCGCTGATCAAACCAATGGCGTTCTTCTTCATCTGCTCCTCCGTCGACAACTCTGTCGCTTGGTTGGGTTATCCGGGCCTCACCACGGAACGATGGGGCGAAGTCAGCCTAGCGGCAATTGCGACCATATGTAAACAGAAATGAGCAAGTCAATTCAAGATCGCCGCGCAAGTTCTGCCAAATCGATGCCTCCGCGAGTCCAACCGGTGGGCGGGGACGGCTCCGGCCCTGCCTCGATCGCTGCTTCCGGCCGCCCAAGGCGGTCGGCCCCCACGTGGGCGCGGGCAGCCGGGCTGGCGGCATCGTCCAAATGATGACGCCGCCGCTGGGCGTCACCTCAGGGCGGACAACTGGGGATGGCTGGCGGCGTAGCCGTCCAGGAGTTGGCGGGCCACCTGAACCGAATCGACCAGGGGATGGGTGGCCAGGGCCTTCCAGGCGAGGGTGCGCGACGCGGTCAGCGCGGCTTCGATGGCCAATTGCTCGACGGCCTTGACCGACTGGATGAGCCCGGCCATGTGACCGTTCAGCGGTCCGACCGCGCGAGGATGAACACCTGCCGAATCCACCTTGCAAGGCACTTCCACGACCGCTTCGGGCGGAAGGCAGGCGATCAGGGGGCCGCCCTGCCCTTGATTGGCCACGTTCAGGATCATCGTCTCGGTCGCTCCGGTGGCCAGCGCCGCCATCAGGTCCAGAGCCACTTGCTGATAGCCGCCGGAGTCCTCGGGATCACGGGCGGCGGCATCGTCAACCGGTCTGGATTCGGCCATGTAGGTTGCCTCGCGGTGGGCCTTGGCGGACCTCCACAATTCGGCGGCGTTCGCCGGATGCCGACCGACCTCGTCGTAGAAGCGGGCTTGCTGCGCGACCAAGAATTCGCCACGGGTGGCGTTGTCGGCTCGTATCCGGGCCACCGCCTCGCGGTCGAAGTAGTAGTAGAACAGGTACTCGTTGGGGAGGGCCCCCAGAGCCCTGACCCAGTCGAACCCCATCAAGCGGGCCTCCTCGATGTTGGCCAGGGCCTCGTCGTCGGCCAGCAGGCCGGGCAAGCGGTCGCGGCCGTCCACCTCGAAGGAGCGCAGCCAGCCCAGATGGTTCAGGCCCACGTAATCGAAGGTCGCGGGCTCGACCCCGCCCACCGCCCGCGTCGCTCGCCTGAGCAGGCCGATAGGTGTGTCGCAAATGCCCACCACTCGGTCGCCCAGGACGCGGCGCAGAGCTTCGGTGACCGCTCCGGCCGGGTTGGTGAAATTGATGAACCAAGCTCGTGGCGCCAAACGGCGGACCTTCTCGGCGATGGCCATCATGACGGGCACCGTACGAAGGGTGTAGGCGACCCCTCCCGGACCGATCGTCTCCTGGCCCAACACGCCGAGGTCCAAAGCGACTCGCTCGTCGATGGTCCGGCCGCGCGTGCCGCCGACCCGGATGGCGCAGAAGACGAAATCGGCCCCGTCGACCACGGTGGCCAGATTCGTGCTGGCCGTCACTCGGAGCGCCCGGTTGCGCCGAGTCGGCAATTGCGCCAGCACTCGTTCGATGGCGTCCAGGCGCGATTGATCGGTGTCGTAGAGCGCGAGGTGGTCGATCTTGACTGGGGCGTCTTCGGTGGCGATGGCCTCGAAGACTTGAGGCACGCGGAAGCCGCCGCCGCCCAGGATCGCCAGTTTCATGTCTCGATCACCTCTGTCCCTCCTTCGCGCAGCGTGGCCAAGGTGGCCGGATCCGCGCCTCGGTTGGTCACCAGCACGTCGATGTCGCCGATCCCCGCCACTTTGACCATGCCGGTTCCGGGGAACTTGGCTTTGGTGGCCAGGGCGATGGTCTTGTCGGCCGCCGCGATCATTGCTCGTTTGATGGGCACTTCCATGCCCGTGTCGTCCATCACCGAACCATTCGGCCCGATCCCGGACATGGACAGGAAGCACAGGTCCGCCCTCAGCCCGCTGAGGGCGTCTGTCGTCAGCGTGCCGACCAACGAATGGTAGGTGCGGCGCAGGACTCCGCCCAACACCACGACTTCGAGCGTCTCGGCGGTCTCGAGTTCCCTGACCGCGGCGAGCGAGGCGGTGACCACCGTGATGGCCTTGCCTCGCAGGTGGTGCGCCAGCCGGGCGGTGGTGGTCCCCATGTCGAGCACCACGACGCTGCCGTCGCGAACCAACTCGGCTGCTCGGATGGCCACGGCTTCACGGTCCGGTCCACCGGAGCGGGCGACTTCATCGAACGGCACGGGATCCGACTCGGTGACCGAGCCGCCGCGAACGCGCCTGATCTCACCGTGGGTGGACAAAGCGTTGAGGTCGCGACGAATGGTCGATGGCGAGACCCCGAGTTGCCGCGCCAGTCCGGCCACGGAGACCTCTCCGTTGTCGCGGACACGTTGCAGAATCGCGGCTTGGCGAGTGACGGACAACACGAGAGCAAGGCTACCATGCAGCTGCAATCAAAATTGAGCATTGCATTCCATTTGGCGTCATGTAGAGTTGACCTTGGCACGAGGCCGGATCGCCTTCGCCAGCCACCGCTGGCAGGTTGACGGCGCGGACCTCTGCATCAGCAACGCCAGCCGACCGCGGAAGGGGCACACATGAAGGTGATCGACCGGCCGGCGCCCGGCGCGGCCGATGTCATGCTGGCTGGGACCGTCTTTTGCGACATCATCTTCACTGGTCTGCCTCATCCTCCGGCTCCGGGACAGGAGATCTGGAGCGACGGCATGGGGACGTCGCCGGGCGGGATCGCCAATCTGGCCGTCGCCTGCGCGCGACTCGGCCTGGGCACTTCGTTGGCCAGTTGCTTCTCCAGCGACGGCTATGGCCAGTGGTGCTGGGAGGTGCTGCGTGAGGAAGGCGTCGACCTGAGCTGCTCGCGCACCTGCCCGCAATGGCATTCACCAGTGACCGTGTCCTTGGCCTACGGAGGCGACCGGGCCATGATCACGCACGGACACGACCATCCGGTCGGCACCGACGATCTGGTGGCTCGAACCGAGCCGCCGCGGGCCGTGATCGTTTCATTGGGAAGCGGTTCCGAGGACTGGTGGGCGCCGTTCTTGGGCCACGGCACACTCGTCTTCGCCGATGTCGGATGGGATGATTCCGAGCGGTGGGATCCGGAGGTGTTGCGAGCGATCGAATCATGCCACTGCTTCATGCCCAACGCGGCCGAGGCGCAGGCCTACACGCGCACCAACACTCCGGCGGACGCCGCCCGCGCGCTGGGCCGCCACGTCGAATTGGCCGTGGTGACCGATGGCGCGCGCGGCGTCACGGCCTTCGAGGCCTCCAGCGGAGAACTGATCCATGTGCCGGCGCTCGACGTGACCGCCATTGATCCGACAGGCGCCGGCGATGTCTTCGGCGCCGCTTTCGTCGCCGCCACTTTGCGCGACTGGCCATTGGAGCACCGTCTGCGCTTCGGCGCCTTGGCGGCGGCGCTCTCCGTTCAGGAATTCGGCGGGTCGCTGGCCGCTCCCGGCTGGGGCGACATCGCCGACTGGTGGGAAAGCGTCGCCGACATTTCCAGCGCGGCTGGGCCGAGCACGACTGGGCCGAGCGCGACTGGGCCGAGCGCACGCCGACTCCAAGACGACTACAGTTTCTTGGCCTCGGCGCTCCGGGGGGTCGAAGCCAAGGCCCCACGCCGTGCCGAAGCAACCATAGCCAGGCATTCCGATGTCGGAAACCGACCAATGAAAGGGCAACATGAAAACGACTAACCGAACAGCCTCTCGATTGGCTGCCATCACTGGTGCCGCGGCAATCCTGATCGGTGCCGCGGCGTGCGCGCCCGGCGAGGCGCAGAGCGACGCGTCGAAATCACCGGCGCCGAGCTCGGCGGCGGGCGTCAACAAAGACGTCGCGTCGATGGGCGATCTGGAACTTGTTTTGTGGGACCAGGAGGTCCGGGACTCTCAAGCCTCCCAATTCCAAGAGTTGGTTGATGGCTTTCAGGACAAATATCCCAATGTCACCATCAACCGGGTGGAACAGTCGTTTGACGATCTGACCACTACTTTGGGTCTGGCGTTGTCGGATCCGAACCCTCCGGATATTGTCCAAGCCAACAATTCGCGCTCAGACATGGGGACATTCGTCGGCGCTGGGCAATTGCTCTCGCTCGAGCCCTATGCGGAGGCCTATGGATGGCGCGACCGTTTCCCGGAGACTGTGCTGAAGAACATGAGCTATTCGCCGGATGGCTCCCAATTCGGCAGCGGCGACCTCTACGGTCTGGCGCAGGCGGGTGAGATCGTCGGAGCGTTCTACAACAAGGAGAAGCTGGCCGCCTTGAACCTGGGGATCCCGGAGACTTGGGCCGATTTCGAGGCCGCTTTGGCTGCCGCCAAGACGGCTGGAGAAGTGCCGCTCATGTTGGGCAACGTGGAAGGCTGGCCAGCGGTGCATGTCTTCGGCCCGATCCAGGGCGCGTTCGTCGCACCGGATCAAATCAACCTTCTTGGCATGGGCAATCCCGGAGCGTCCTGGAAGACCGATGAGAATCTGGCCGCCGCGAACGAACTGGCTGGGTGGGCGGCGAGCGGCTACTTCAACGACGGCTACGCGGGCGCCGCGGACAACGAGGTCGCCGAACAGTTCGCGGCAGGGACCGGTGTGTTCATGCTGGCCGGATCATGGAACGGCGCGATGCTGAACGACGCGATGGGTGAGAACGCGGGCTTCTTCGCCCCGCCTCCCGTCACGGCGGGCGCGCCCCAGGCCACGACCGGAGGCACCTCCTTGCCGTTCGCGATCACGTCCGGCTCGAAGAATCCTGACGCAGCCGCGGCTTTCATCGACTACATCACCTCGGACGAGGCCATGGTGATCCTGGCGGACACCGGGAACCTGCCGGTGTTGGGCGCGCAGGGTCTGGTTCCAGCCGACCAACCGGTCCAGGCCGATATCTTCGCGGCGTTCGCGGAGGTGTCGGAGAACGGCTCCCTGTTGCCGTACCTTGACTGGGCCACGCCGACCTTCGGCGGGGACACCCTCCAGCCCGGCCTGCAGGACCTGTTGGCCGGCAAGACGACGGCAGAAGAGTTCCTGGACCGGTTGCAGGCCGACTACTCAACTTTCGCCGGCTGATCTGGCCCGTGGCGATGCTTACCAACTCGTTGGCGGTCGCGGGGCTGTCCGCGTGTCCGATCCGGACGTCGCGGACGCGCGATTCGGGGAATGCCTCTTCGCGCGCCGCGCTCAGACCCGTCGGCCGTCAACGAGTCCATGGGCATGACCACTAGTCGTTCCCGCCCCCCAGTGGTTTCCGGGTCGGCCAAGAGCCACGTGAAGCGGGGGTGGCGTCCGCACCATCCCGCCACCCCGTACTTGCTGGTGGCGCCAGCTCTGATCGTGTATGCGGCGTTCTTGCTCTACCCGGTCGGCCGGGCGGCCCATTTGTCTCTGTACGATTGGGACGGGCTGACCGTCGGGCACTTCGTCGGCCTGAGAAACTACGCGGAGATCTTCGGCGATCCGTCCCTCCGCGCGGGATTCGTCCACGCCCTTATCCTCATTGTCTTCTACTGCGCGGTGCCGCTGGTGGTCGGCTTGCTGCTGGCCGCGGTGCTGAACCGGGCGAAGGTTCGCGGGCTCGGCTTCTTTCGGACTGTGGTCTTCCTGCCACAGGTGGTGGCCATGGTGGTGGTGGCCACCGCCTGGCGCGGCATCTATTCCTACAACGGCGATCTCAACGGAGCCTTGCGGGCGGTCGGACTCGGAGGGTTGGCTCAAGACTGGCTGGGCTCCTACGCATTCGCGCTGCCTGCCATCGGACTCATCGGGACGTGGGTGGAGATCGGCCTGATGACGGTCCTGCTCCTGTCCGGGATGTCGAAGATCAACCGGGACCTGTACGAATCGGCCCGGCTCGACGGGGCCGGCGCGATCCGCGAGTTCTTCGCCGTCACCCTGCCGCATGTGGTTGGCGAGGTGGCCGTCGGCCTGACTTTGACGATCGTGGCCGCGCTCAAGACTTTCGACCTGGTGTACATGACGACCTCGGGAGGTCCAGGCGGCAGCACGGTGGTGCCGTCCTACCAGGTCTACAACCACGCCTTCAGGTTGCACGAGGTCGGTATGGCTTCTGCTATCGGCGTGACCCTGACGGCGATCATCTTCCTGATCAACTTCGCGGTCAACCGTATGGCGGACAGAGCGGCAGCGAGGACGGTGTGAGGTGATATCCCGTTTCGAACGCTCCATGAATTACGTGGTGCTGATCGTCTTCGCCAGCATCATTCTGGGCCCGCTCGCGACCATATTTACGACCGCGTTCGGCCCCGAGTCGGCCGCCGACGCCGGTGGCATCCATCTGGAGAACTTCTCCCAGGCGTGGGCCGCCGCGAAATTCGACAAATACCTGGTCAATTCCCTAATGGTGACTTTGACAGTCCTGGCCATATCCCTGACGGTGTCCCTGGCCGCTGGATACGCTCTCGGAACAATGCGCTTCTGGGGCTCTGAAGTGCTGTTCTATGTCTTCCTGTTGGGGATCATGGTTCCCGCGGAAGCTATTGTGATACCCCTCTTCTTCGACCTGCGCGCATTGGGGTTGACAGACACGCTGTTGGCCGTGGCCATGCCCCAGGTCGCCATGTCGACCGCCTTCGGCACTTACTGGATGCGGACCTATTTCCGCTCTTCCAACCCCGCGATCACCGAGGCCGCGAAGCTTGACGGAGCAGGTCCGCTCCGGACGTTATGGTCCGTTCAACTGCCTGTGGCCCGTCCAGCCATAGTGACATTGACAGTGCTGGTGTTCATGTGGACTTGGAACGAGTTCCTGATTCCGCTGATCATGTCTCCGACCGGCAAGATGCGAACCATGCCTCAGGGACTGGCCTTCTTCCAGGGCCAGCACACCACCGACACAGCCCTTTTGGCGGCCGCCGCCGTCATGGTCGCTTTGCCGGTGGTGATCGTCTACCTGTTCCTGCAGCGGCATTTCATCCGCGGGATGCTTGAAGGCGCCGTCAAAGACTGACCGGCGATCTGTTCGGTGGGGGCGAAGTCGCGGTCAAGGCGCCGTCAGGGTCGCGGTGAAATGGTACTGGTCGCCGCGATAGAGGTGGTCGCCCACCTCGACCAACTCGCCCAGATGGTCATGGGCGTAGCGCTTCATGGTGACGCACGGGAGTCCGGTCTTGGCGTCGAGGAGCTTCGCCTCCCCGGCGGTGGCCGCGCGGGCGCCAATCAACTGCGTGGCGGTCTTCAAGGACGCGCCCTGGGAGCGCATCAATTCGTAGAGCCCATGCTGGTCCAGAGCTTCGGCCGTAACGGCGTCGAAGCGGGCGGGAATCCAGTTGCGCATCAGGGCGATGGGCGATCCGACGGTTCCCCGGAGGCGGACGATCTCGATCAAATCGGTGTCTTCGCCGAACAACTCGGCCAGTTCGCCGGTGGGAGCGATCTGCCGGACCGATTGCGTGGTGGTCTGGGGCTCCAGTCCAGCGGCCGCCATGTCCTCGTAGAAGGATGTGAAGGCGACCGGCCGGACGATCGAGGAGCTGACCACGCGTGTGCCCACGCCGCGTTGACGGACCACCAGGCCGGCATCGACCAACTGCGAGATCGCCTGGCGGATGGTGGGTCGCGACACGTTCAGGCGCGCGGCCAGGTCGACCTCGTTCTCCAGCCACGAGCCGACGGGTAGCTGGCCGGACTGGATCGAGGCCTGAAGTTGGCTGGCCACCTGGTGGTACAGGGGCACCGGCGATCCTCGCTCGATGGTGACACTTGGCGCGACTTCCGTCGGTTGCATGAGGGACTCCCTACGGGGCTTTTGTTATTACGTCTGGTCATTAGGGTAACAACAAGTGGCGCTCCAGTCACGGAGCACGGGCAGCCGGGCCGAGCGGGCACGCGGGCTGGACCCGAAGCGCGAGCTTGGGGCCTTCGTGGCCGGAGCCGCCCGGACCATTCGCGGCCCCACTGGACAAAGGGCCTAATGTTAAGACATACTGACGTGAGAAGAATGAGTAGCGAGGAGGCAACTGTGGCTACGTGGTATCACCCGAAGGGGACCGAATCCCGCGACGGCTGGACAACTGTCATCGACTCGGCCACCGAAGGCTGGGAGCACACCGGCCTGAAGGTCGCCGAGCTGAACGAAGGCGCCACCCTGGCGTTGCCTCCGGGACCGGTCGAGCGGGTGGTCGTCCCCCTGGACGGAGCCTTCGATGTGCTGCCGGACCGGGACGACGGCATCGTGCTCCGGGGGCGCCAATCGGTGTGGGCCGGGCCGACCGACACGGCCTATGTGGGTCCGGGCCAGGGGCTCGCCATCCGGGGGGCGGGCCGAGTCGCCGTGTGCGAGGCCGCCGCCACCAAGAAGCGGCCACCAGCCCATATCCCGGCCCAGGCGGTGCCCGTGGAGCTGCGCGGCGCCGGGGCGTGCTCGCGGGAAGTGCGCAACTTCGCCACCCCGGGGACGCTGGCGGCGGAGTCGATCATCGCCTGCGAGGTGGTGACGCCGGCCGGCAACTGGTCCAGCTACCCGCCGCACAAGCATGACCAGGAACTCGCTGGAGTCGAGACTCAGCTGGAGGAGATCTACTACTTCCAATTCCGTTCGACCGTGCCGGGCCTGGGCTCCCCGATGGGCTATCAACGGGTCAGCGCGTCGCCGGGCCGCGAGATCGACGTGCTGGCGGAAGTCCACGACGGCGACGTGGTGCTGGTGCCTTTCGGCTGGCACGGGCCGTCCATGGCCGCGCCGGGCTACGACATGTACTACCTCAACGTCATGGCCGGGCCTGGCCGCGAGCGCGCCTGGCGCATCACCGACCATCCCGACCACGCCTGGATTCGCCAGACCTGGGCAGGGCTCGATCCCGACCCGCGCCTGCCTTTGGGGGATTAGGCGGACGATGCCGCCGCCCCGTCTCCCAGCCCCGTCCGCGGCCCGCGAACAGGGCCAGTTCCCGCCTTCAAACATCCGATCTTTAGGAGAACAGTGAACCTTCCCGTAGTGCCCAATGTGATAGCTG
>JAISCU010000078.1 GCA_031265345.1 Bifidobacteriaceae bacterium | reverse complement strand
CGACCAACTCCGCAGCCGGACGCGGGGTGCGGGCGCGCGGATCCGAACGGGAGTCGACTCGACCGCCTGCTAGCCACCAAAGCGCCGCTAAAGGTATCGGGATTGAGCGGAAGCCAGCGCCGCCGCTTCTTCCGGCACGTCGTCGGGTTCGTTTTCCAGAATTCAGGGCTGATCGACTCATGGACGGTTGATCGCAACCTCAGAGTTCCCATCACTCAAGGTGGCCGCACAGCAAGCCAGGAGGACATCAAGAGTGCCCTCGAAAGGGTGGGCGCGACCGGACTGGGCAGCGCCCGGGTGCACACGCTCTCGGGCGGCGAACAGCAACGAGTCGCTTTGGCTCGGCTCATTCTCAAGGATCCGTTGCTGGTGCTAGCAGATGAACCGATGGCCGCCCTTGATGCGGACAACGCCGATTTGGTCTTCCGAGTCCTCGGGCAATCGGCCCGGCAAGGCTCGATCGTCCTGATGGCGACCCACGACCCGGCAACCACAAAACGGTGCGACCGCGAACTGCGGCTACCACCGCGGTCGTCGAACGAGATCGAGCGACCTCGGAAGAACGTGGCCGAGAGCGTGTTCAGGCGACTATTCGGCCGCCGTTGACGGGGCAATGGCCCGGTCCAACATCGGTTCCCGCAAACCGCTGGCTTCCCGACCCAACCAAACGCAAACGGCCGCCGATGCCGTGACTCGGGCCACGGCATCGGCGGCCGGTTAAGCTAACTCAGGAGACAAGACGCGCCGAGAGGCGTGCTACTTCCCGCCGTACTTGTCGCAAACCGCCTCGGTGGCGCCGGGCAGGCCGTCCGGCACGTAGGAGCAGAGCGGCGTGTAGGTGCCCTTGTAGACCTCGCTGGCCAGCTCGGCGCGGTCGATCGACAGCGCGACGGCCTTGCGGATGGCGAGCTTCTGGTCATCGGTGTCGCCGGGCATGGTCTCCAGGTTGAAGACGATGTAGCGGATCTCGCCGCCAGGACCGTGCAGGACCTTGACGCTGCCACCGGCTTCGAGCTGCTCGTAGTCGGTCGCGGTGAGCGAGCGCCAGACCACATCGATGGTGCCGGATTCGATATCGAGCCGCATGTTGTTCGACTCCTTGTAGTAATTCATCACGACACCGCCGTTCTGGGCCTTGCCCTGGACGCCGTCGTAATCCGGGTTCGGGGCGTACTCGATCAATTCGTTCACCTCGAAGGTGTTGATCGTGTAGGCGCCGGCGAAGGCGTTCGCGCCGACAATGGTGTCGGCATCGGTCACCTCGGTGGCGCTGAACACCTCGTCGTCCACGATTGGGCCCACCGGCGAGGCGAGCACCTGCGCGAACGTCACGTCGTTGGCGCCGTCGAGGTTGAAGACCACGGTCTGCGCGTCGGGCGCGTCGGTGGACACCAGGTTCGCCAGGAGCGACGAGGGGCCGTTCGGATCCGCGATGGCCTTCTGGCGGTCGTAGGAGAACTTGACGTCGTTGGCGTCCAGGGTGTGCCCGTTGGCCCACTTCAAGCCGGGCCGGATCTTGCAGATGAACTGCTTGCCGTCGGCGGAGAACTCGCAGCTCTCGGCCATGTCCGGCTGCGGGCTGGGATCGCCCTGCTTGAAGGACATCACCATCGGGAAGACGTTGGTCTGGACCAGATAGGAGCCGTTGTCGTAGGTGGCCGCCGGGTCCAGGCCGGTGACCTCGTCAGTGGTGCCCACGTTGACTATGGCGGCCGGGTCGCCGCCCTTGACGAAGGTCGAGAAGCGGAACTGGAAGGAGGCGTCCATGGTGGCGTCGACGCCCGCCATGTCCTGCCCGGTCACAGCGATTTGCGAGCCCTGCAGCAACGGGATGGTGGAGAGCTCGGCCGCGACCTCCTCTTGGGCTTCCACCAGCAGCGCCTCGCGGGCGGTCGGGTCGGTCTCGACCCGCTCGCGGGCCAGCAGGTCCTGGACCGCCTTCGAGTCGAAATGGTTGGAGAGGAAATTCTCCTTTTCGAAGAACGGCGTCAAATAGTTGTCGGCGTCCGGGAAGTCCGGGAACCAGCCCAGTTGATAAGCCGGGTAATCGCTGGTCCGCTGCTCGTTGTAAGTGACCCATTCGGTCGACTGGAGGTCCACCTCGAACAGTCCGGTGGCGTCCAATTGGTCTTTCACCACGCCGTACTCTTGGTCGGACGAATCGCCGTAATGGTCGTTGTTGTACTGGAGCGAGAGTCGCACCGGAATCGACACTCCGGCGTCCTCGAGCAGCTTCTTGGCTTCATCCACCCGGCTGTCGGAGCCGGTCGAGGCATCGCCGCCACCGCCGCCGTTGCCGCTGTTATTCGTGTCCTCACGCTTGGAGCCGCAGGCGGCCAGGGCCAGCGTCGCGGTCAGGCCGATGGCCAGGACCGCCGCAAGCTTGGGCGTTGTTCGCATGTGTTGGGTATCCCATCTGTCGGTTTGATCATTTTCGACCGCAGCACCAATACTGGGAGCGCCACGATCTACGACGCGATCAGCCGGGACAATCCCGACCGAACTCATTGGAGCCCATGCTAACCCTTGTGTGGGGGGCACGTTCAAGCGAATTCGCCGTCAGCAACAGAATCGATATGAATCTGTGACCCAACGGCGGCCTAACGGCGGCCCGGCGGTGACCCAACGGCGGCCCGGCGCCGGCCCGACCGCGGCCCCCAGGCGCGAGCCGCCGTCGTATTCTCCCCGGCTCGGCCCGGTTCTTCCCGCGCGGGCCACGGCGGTGTCAGATCGGCGCGATATGGTGGATTGCCATGACCACAAGCCCGATTGACCCGACTGCCACACCCGCCTGGGCCGCCCTTGGCGCACACCTCAAGACACTCGCCGATCAGGGCGCTGACCTGCGAACCTGGTTCGTCGCCCAGCCGTCGCGCCCGGCCGATCTCACCTTTCATGCCGCCGATCTGCGGGTCGACCTGTCGAAGAACCTGGTCCAGGCCCAGACCCTGCGGCTATTGACCGAGTTGGCGGACCAGGTCGGCCTGGGCGCCCGCATCGAGGCCATGTTCACCGGCCAACGCATCAACGTCACTGAGAACCGGTCGGTGCTCCACACCGCTCTGCGCCGCCCGGCCAGTGCCGATCCCCTGGTCGTGGACGGCCAGAACGTCAGCGCCGATGTGGCCCGCGAACAAGAGAAGTTCCTGTCTTTCGCCGAGGCGGTCCGCTCGGGGCAGTTCGCCGGCGCGACCGGCAAGGCTTTCGACACCGTGGTGAACATCGGCATTGGCGGTTCCGACCTCGGTCCCGCCATGGCCTACCAGGCTTTGGCCCAATACCACGGACCGATCAGCGCCCATTTCGTCTCCAATGTCGACCCTTCGGACATCGGCGACACGCTCATGGCTCTGGACCCGGAGACCACCCTGTTCATAGTGGCGTCGAAGACCTTCACCACCCTGGAGACCCTGACCAACGCCCGGTTGGCCCGCAGCTGGCTGCTGGAGCTGTTGGCGGCACGCGGTCATCTCCAGTCCGCGGAAGCCGCCGCCGATGCCGTGGCTCATCATTTCGTCGCCGTCTCCACCGCGAAGGACAAGGTGGCAGCCTTCGGGATCAACCCCGAGTACGCCTTCGGCTTCTGGGACTGGGTGGGCGGGCGCTACTCGGTCGACAGTGCCATCGGCACAGTGCTGGCGGTGGCCCTGGGCCCGGCGGTCTTCCGCGATTTCCTGGCCGGCTTCGCCGCCCTGGACCAGCATTTCCGTTCGGCGCCGTTCGCCTCCAATGTCCCGGTCCTAATGGGCCTGCTGAACATCTGGTACGTCAATTTCTGGGACGCCCACGCCCATGCGGTGCTGCCGTACTCCCAGCACTTGGCCCGCTTCCCGGCCTACCTCCAGCAACTGACCATGGAGTCGAACGGCAAGTCGGTGCGCTGGGACGGCTCCCCTGTCACGACCGCCACCGGCGAGATCTTCTGGGGCGAGCCGGGCACCAACGGCCAGCACGCGTTCTACCAGTTGTTGCACCAGGGCACGGAGCTGGTCCCGGCCGATTTCATCGCCTTCGCGAACCCCGAAGTGCCGCTGGTGGACGGCGACCAGGACGTCCACGAGTTGCTGCTGGCCAATTTCATCGCGCAGACCTCGGCGCTGGCGTTCGGCAAGACCGCCGCCGAAGTGCGGGCCGAAGGCACCCCGGAAGAGTTGGTCCCGGCCCGCGTCTTCACCGGCAACCGGCCCTCCACCTCGATCATGGCGCCCGCGCTGACCCCTTCGACCCTGGGCCAGCTGATCGCTTTGTACGAGCACATCACGTTCGTCGAGGGCACGGTCTGGGGGATCGACTCGTTCGACCAGTGGGGCGTCGAACTGGGGAAGGTCCTGGCGTCCCAGATCACCCCGGCCCTCGGCGGCGACCAGGCCGCGCTTACACAGCTTGACAGCTCGGCCCGTTCGATGATCGAGTACTATCGCGCCACGCGGCGCCGCTGACCCTCCTCACCACCAGCTCGAACAGGAGCACAAATTGCATTTTGCCTATGTCATCGCCGGGTCCGAAGCCACCGGCGGCGCCGGCATCCAAGTCGACCTCAAGACCTTTCAGCAACTCGGGGTCTACGGGCTGGGCACCATCACGTGCATCGTCTCGTTCGACCCTCGGAACGACTGGTCGCACCGTTTCGTGCCGATCGACGCGGGCGTGATCGCCGACCAGTTCGAGGCCGCCAACGCTTCGCAGGACCTCGACACCGTCAAGATCGGCATGTTGGGGACCCCCGCCACCATCGACGCCGTCGCGGCCGCGTTGACCTCCAAGACCTGGCGCCATGTGGTGCTGGACCCGGTGCTGATCTGCAAAGGCCAGGAGCCGGGCGCGGCCCTCAACACCGACAACGCGCTCAAGGAGAAGATCCTGCCGCTGGCGACCGTGGTCACCCCGAACAATTTCGAGGCCCAGGCGCTGTCCGGCTTGGACCGCCTGGAGACCGTCGAAGACCTGGCCGAGGCCGGTCGTCGCATACTCGCGTCCGGCCCGTCCGCAGTGGTGGTCAAGGGCGGGATCGATTTTCCCGGCCCCGACGCGGTGGACGTCCTGGTCCAGCGCTCCCCCAGCGGCGATCCCACGGTCGAGGTGTTCGCGGTCCCGAAGATCGGCCAGGAACGGGTCTCCGGCGCGGGCTGCACTTTCGCCGCTGCCATCACCGCCGAGTTGGCGAAGGGTTCCTCAGTTTCCGATGCCGTCCGCACGGCCAAGGCACTGGTCACCCGCGGCATCGAGGGGCGGGTGTCCGGCAACACCCCGTTCGACACTGTCTGGCAGGGCGCCTAGCCACCATTGGGGACAGGCTCCAACTCGCGTACGCCAGGACATTCGGACATTAGGTGTCCATCCGGCGCGGCCCAGACCTCCCAAGTCCGCTCAAGGCCGACTCGCGGCGACGCGGCCACCACGCGTGAGCGGCATCGCCCATAGTCAGGGGACGGTTCCTCGCCTAGTCCGGGGACGGACGTCGGCCACAACAGCCAGATTTCGGGCTGCTGAGCACGTAACGGGGACGGACCCGTTATCCACAGGGCCTGACCTGCGCAAATGACTGTGGAAAACCGCTGAGTGGGCACCGAATGGTACCGTCCCCGCGGTGAATTGGGACACACGCCGTCCGATGCCGTCTGGCCGGCCGCCCGCATTTGCGCAGGTCAGTCCACCCACGGCATCGGCGCCCCTGTTCCAGCCGTGTCCCTAGCCCACCGTGGCGCGCGTTCTGAAGTCCTGCGCCGCCGGAACCTGACCCAGGGCCGCGTACGCCGATTCCCTGCCGGACTTAGGTTGGGGAGGTGGCGCAACGACAGGGCGCTCGCGGGAATCGACCCGCGGACAGACATCGCGCAGCGCCAGCCGGAGCGGCGGCCGTTCAGCATGGAAGCGGACCATCCCGGCAGCATCCGCACCAGCGCGTTCCCGCCATTTGGTACCAAACCCGTGCCAACACGACCGTAACCGCCTGTTGGCGCGGGTTTGGTACCACGGGCGAATCCGGTGCCGACACTACCCAGCCTGTGACCTGCGACAACGCGAAGAGCGGGGTGAGCGGCATCGGCGGCGACGTACCAAACCCGTGCCAACCTGACTGTCACCGCCTGTTGGCACGGGTTTGGTACCACCGCTCCGAGAGCTCGCAGGTGCGGATCGATGGTCTCGCGGGATGCACCAAGCACTGATGCGAAAGTCGAGGCGGCTTTCCTCCATCACGGAGCCGCTGAGCAGGCCAGGTGGCTGCTCCCAAAGAGCGAGCGACCGGGTAATGGCTAGGGCGCCAAAACAGAAAGGGACCGTGCAGGGTATTCCGCCGTCTGGCGGGCTCCGAACGACTCTCTTCGCGAGGCAGGCGCTCGGTCAGGTCGTGGCAGACGCAACCTGAGGAGGACTGTGGCGCCGGGACAGGCGCGTAGCCAGGCGCGAGCCGCCCCGGTAGATGGCGGCCTGGAGCAGGAGCACCGGCACGATCACCGGCGCGACCGGGGCCAAGTACAGGATCGGCAGGCCGATCAGGTTGTGCAACGCGACCAGGATGCCGGCGCCCTCCGGGTCGAAGAAATAGAAGTAATTGGCCTGCGCCAGCACCGTGGCCCGCACGCCGACGTTCACCAGCGCCATCACCGCCACCAACAGCCCGAAGAAGCCGAGCGTCCGGAACGCCTCGCGGTAGCTGGGCCGGTACAACCCGAGCGCCGCAATCAGCGCCCCGATCACCACATTCAGCCCGTGCGAGCCGAAGAAGCCGATCGACAACGGCGTGAGCACGCCCACGCCCTCGATCCCGGTGGCGGGCGAGAACAGCGCCAGGAACCCGGCCAGGCAGCCGATGAAGTAGCAGAAGCCGCGCAACCACTTCAGCCGCAGCACGATCGCCGGGATCAGAGAGAAAGTGACCAACGAGCACAGTTGCAGCGGCATGTCGTACACCACGTAGGCCGGGAAGTGGCTCTGGGTCACCAGGCCGAACATGTAGAGCCCGAAGCACGCCAGGTTCGCCAGCGTCGCGCCCACCAGCAGTTTGCGTTTGCCGGCTTCGTCAAGCCGACGGCCGATGCCGTACAGCCCCACTCCCAGCGCCGCCAGCACCGCCAGGAAGATGAACCAAGGGAGAGAGAAGACGAAAATCGGAGGATTCACCGGCCTAGTGCCTTTCGCGTGTCCGGGGGTCGACGGTCAAGTGATCGCACCAGGAGGGGCAACGGGTAGGAGAGCCCCCGCCAAGCGTGATCGCTAAGCGCTACTGGGCACTATAGACGATGACGACGCGAAAAGCCCGCCAGGGAACCGGGCGTCGCCCCAAGGTCGCGGCGGCCCGGACCCCGAAGGGAGGAGTCAAGAGATGGCCGGGCCGCCGCGGATCAGGCTGGGGCGCCGGTCAAGAAGCGTCTTCGGCAGTCAGATTGCGGGTCTTGGTCATGTCGATGGGCACGCCTGGTCCCATGGTCGTGGCCAGGGTCCCCTTGAGGAGGTAACGGCCCTTCGAGGTGGCCGGCTTCAACCGGATCACCTCGTCCAGCGCGGCGGCGTAGTTCTCGACCAGGTCCTGGTCGGAGAAGGAGGCCTTGCCGATGATGAAATGCAGGTTGGCCTGCCGGTCGACCCGGAACTCGATCTTGCCGCCCTTGATCTCGCTGACCGCTTTGGCCACGTCCATGGTGACCGTGCCGGTCTTCGGATTCGGCATCAGCCCACGCGGGCCGAGCACCCGCCCCAGCCGACCGACCTTGCCCATCAGGTCGGGGGTCGCCACAGCGGCATCGAAGTCGGTGTAACCGGCCGCCACTTTCGCGATCAGTTCGTCGTCGCCGACCTCGTCGGCGCCGGCCTCGATGGCTTGATTGGCTTTCTCGCCCACGGCGAAGACCAGGACCCGTGCGGTCTTGCCGGTGCCATGCGGCAGGTTGACGGTGCCGCGAACCATTTGGTCGGCTTTGCGGGGATCGACTCCTAGCCTGAACGCGACCTCGACCGTCGAATCGAACTTCGTCGAAGCCACCTTCTTCGCCAGCCGGATCGCCTCCAACGGCGAATACCGCTCGGTGCGGTCCACCAGCAGGGAGGCCTTCTTGTATTCCTTGGAGCGCTTAGTCATCTGCATTCCTTTGCTTGTAGGCAGTTGCTTGTGCAGTCGTGGTCCGGGCCAGCGCGACCCTCCCACACCGTCTTGGTTCGCCGGACCGGTCCGAGGGCCGGTCAGCCGTTTACAGTCACACCCATCGAGCGGGCGGTCCCGGCGATGATCTTGGCCGCGCCGTCCAGGTCGTTGGCGTTCAGGTCCGGCATCTTGGTCTGCGCGATCTCCCTCACCTGGGCGTTCGTGATCGAACCGACCTTGTCGGTGTGCGGCGTGGCGGAGCCCTTGTCCAGGCCGGCCGCCTTCTTGATCATCTCCGCCGCGGGCGGGGTCTTCAGCACGAAGCTGAAGGAACGGTCCTCGTAGATCGTCAGTTCCACAGGGATCACATTGCCGCGCTGCGATTCGGTGGCGGCGTTGTAGGCCTTGCAGAACTCCATGATGTTGACGCCATGGGCGCCCAGCGCCGGTCCGATCGGCGGCGCCGGGTTGGCTTGTCCGGCCTGAATCTGAAGTTTCAGAACGGCCGAGACCTTCTTCTTAGGAGGCATTTTGGGTCCTTTGCTTACCTCGGGGTTTGGTCATGATTTGCCCGATGCCGTGCAGTCGTCCGGCCACGCCAGCCGACTTCGCCTTCGGGCGGCTTGCAGTCTTATGGCTGTTTGGCCACCTGGCTGAAGCCCAGTTCGACGGGCGTCTCGCCGCCGAAGATCGAGACCAGCACCTTGAGTTTGCCGGTCTTGGTGTTGACCTCGGAGATGGTGGCCGCCAGAGTCTCGAACGGCCCATCGGTGATGGTGACGTTCTCGCCGACCGTGAAATCCGACGCCGGAGCCGCGCCGGAGCCAGCCGGGCCTGGCGCGCCGTCCGGGCCGACGGCATCGGCCAATTCGAACCGGGGCGCCAACATGGAGACCACTTCGTCGAGCGTCAACGGGACGGGCTGGTGGGTGTGCCCCACGAAGCCGGTGACGCCGGGGGTGTGGCGGACCGCGCCCCAGGAGGCGTCGTTGAGGTCCATCCGCACCAGCACGTAGCCGGGGATGCGCACCCGCTTGACCACCTTGGGCTGCGAGTTCTTGATCTCGGTGACCTCTTCCATCGGCACCTGGACCTCGAAGACCGAGTCCTCCTGGTTGAGGGAGACCACGCGGGTCTCGAGATTGTGCTTGACCCGGTTCTCCTGGCCCGCGTAGGAGTGGACCACGTACCAGTCGCCCGGCTGCGAGGCCAGTTCGCGGCGCAATTCGTCGAGCGGGTTGACGGTCGGCTCGGCTGGTGGCGCTGGCTCCGGGGGCGCCTCGTCGCCGGGCTCGGCGTCCGCGTCAAGTTCGGCGGCGGCATCGGCCAAGTCTGGGGCCGCGGCGTCAAGCTCGGCGTCTGCGGGGTCGGTTACCGGTTCGGGGGCCTCATCGGCTGCGAGTTCCTGATCGGCCGGGCGGGGCACGTCCGCTTCGGGCGGGGGCTGGGCCGCGTCCTCAGCAGCGGCACGGGCCAAGTCTTCCGCGACCGCGTCCGCGACCGCTTCGACGGCGGGCTCGGCGTCCGCAGCTTCCGGGGCGGCGGCATCGGCGGCGTCTGCGACCGATTCGGCCAACTCCGCCAGATCGGCGGTGATGTCCACCGGGCCCTCGTCCGGGGCAGGCGCGGCGGGCGGCGCGGGCTCAGCCAGTTCGGTCAGCTCGGCAGGCTCGACGCCAGCGGCTTGATCAACCACTTTAGGTTCCTCTACTTCTGTTCCATCGATGGTGCTGTTGACGGCCCGTTAGCCGAACAGCGCCATCACTCCTTTGCCGATCAGGTAGTCGATCCCGAAGATGAACCCCATGACGATCAGCACGAACACCACCACCACGCTGCAATACGTGATCAGCTCCTGGCGGGTGGGACGGACAACCTTCTTGAGCTCGGCGATCACCTGGCGGACGAACCGCACCAGGCGGCCGATCAGGCCGAGCCGGACCTCAGATGCTTCTGCGGCTTTGGCCATGATTTCCTTCCGGTACGTTGGTGCTGTCGATGCTGGTGGTGTGGGTCCTCGCGGACCCATCTGACGTGCGAAACCGCAGGGCAGGCGGGACTCGAACCCACAACCGCCGGTTTTGGAGACCGGTGCGCTACCAATTGCGCCACTGCCCTAGGCAAGACCGCCAGCCGCCCAGTGTATGCGATCGAAGGCCTCGATGGCCAACCGGGCGGTCGGTTGCCGCAATTAACGGTACTCCATGACCCCGCCGCCTGCTCGCGGCCCTTGGACCGCGAGCGCGACACGGCCGCGTGGCATCATTGAAAGCGTGACAGAACCTCGCACTCGTGTGTCGAAACGAATCGCCGCCATTGAACCGTCCGCCACGCTGGCCGTGGACGCCAAAGCCAAGGCGTTGAAAGCCGAAGGCAAGCCGGTGATCGGGTTCGGGGCCGGGGAACCGGATTTCCCGACCGCCGGATACATTGTCGAGGCCGCCATCGAGGCCTCCCGCAATCCCGCCAACCATCGTTACACACCGGCCGCGGGGCTGCCGGAACTGCGCCGCGCCGTGGCCGCGAAGACCCACCGAGATTCCGCCTACGACGTCGAATGGAACCAGGTCCTCATCACCAACGGCGGCAAACAAGCCGTCTACCAGGCGTTCGCCGCCATGCTCGATCCCGGCGACGAGGCCCTGCTCCCCGCCCCCTACTGGACCACCTACCCGGAAGCGATCAAGCTGGCGGGCGGCGTGCCGGTGCCGGTCTTCGCGGGCCCCGAAGCCGAATACAAGGTGACGGTGGACCAACTCGACCAGGCCAAGACCGACCGGACCAAGCTGCTGGTCTTCGTGTCCCCGTCGAACCCCACCGGGGCCGTCTACACGGCATCGGAAACGGAAGCTATCGGAAGGTGGGCGCTTGACAACGGCGTGTGGGTGGTGACCGACGAGATCTACGAGCACCTGGTCTACGACGACCTCCAGTTCACCTCTATAGTGACGGCCGTCCCCGACTTGGCGGATCAGGCCGTGGTCCTCAACGGCGTGGCCAAGACCTACGCCATGACCGGCTGGCGCGTCGGCTGGATGATCGGGCCGTTGGACGTCATCAAGGCCGCCACCAACCTGCAATCGCACCTGACCTCGAACGTCGCCAACGTCTCGCAGCGGGCCGCCCTGGCAGCGGTCGCCGGACCGCTCGACGTCGCCTACCAGATGCGCGAAGCCTTCGACCGGCGCAGGCGCGCCATGGTGGGCATGCTGCGCCAGATCGACGGGGTCCTTTGCCCGATGCCGCGTGGCGCGTTCTACGTCTACCCGTCGGTTCGCGGGGTGCTCGGCAAGACGATCAGGGGAGCGCGCCCCATGACTTCGTCGCAACTAGCCTCTCTGATCCTGGACGAGGCCGAGGTCGCGGTGGTGCCCGGCGAGGCCTTCGGACCCTCGGGCTACCTGCGTCTGTCCTGCGCTCTGGGCGACTCGGATCTGGAGGAGGGCGTGGGCCGGATCGAGGCTCTGTTGGGCGAGGCTCGCTGAGGGCTTTTCTCATCTGTTGGACCGAAACGTCCAATCCTTGAGACGGTGCCATTTGGTTTTGCTATTCCGGTCCACAAGGGTTCTACTTGTAAGTGCCGCGCTATGCTTTCGCGGTATGGCCGGTCGCCTGTTGACACCGCAGGATCACCGGCCAACCACTCGGGCTTGGGGTATCCCGC
>JAISCU010000069.1 GCA_031265345.1 Bifidobacteriaceae bacterium | reverse complement strand
CTACTGCGGCTGAAACCCGCCCGTCCCCTGAGACACCAACGCACACAAGTTCCCGAGACACAAACGTCCACAAGACTCCGAGACAGAAGTGTCCACAAGACTCCGAGACATGGCATCGGTCGCGCCGCGAGTTGAAGCCAGTTGTGGATAAGACCGCCCCGAGAAGGTCAGCCAGTCTCCCCGCGGTCGGCCCCAGGGGATTATCGCGATGACGGAGTAACGGGATCGGGCGATTGCAGGTCCCTCACGTCAAGGCCGGTGATATGGCGGAAGTCGGTTGGGTTGATCGTGAAGAGGTGGTCGGTCAGCACAAGCTCCTCGCCGCCGCGCGCGACGCCAGCGACCTCTCGCAGATCGGCGCTGGCGTGGTCAATCGGGACTGTGGTCACGGTTTCCCGTGTCGCACGCTTGGTGCCTTCGCGGCCAGGCGCGCTGTCAGGTCTTGGCGCTAGGGCGGGCGGTGGGTCAGCGGTCGAAACCGGGGTCGACTTCTTCCGGCGCCATGCGCCAGAGGTGGGCCAATTGCTCCACCAACACGTCGAGGACCAGGAGTCCCAGGTCGCGCGAGTCGATGGCTCGCGCCTCGATGGGGCGGCGGTAGAGCACAACGCGGTCGGGCAGGCCGTCGGCGGCGGGAAAGGCCCGCGCGAGGGGCACGCCCGGCTCCCAAGAGGGCGCCTCGGACGGCGGCACCGGTTCGACGGCGACTTGGAGGCGGGCCAGGCGTCGCTCCCAGCGTCCTTGGAGCCGTCGCAGCGCCGCGCGGGTGTGCTCGTCGAAACGGTCGGACCTGGTCAGGGCGGCTGGCAGGCCGGGCGGCATCAGCGGACCGCGGGGACCGTGCCCGCGCCGGTCGCGGCGACGGCCCGAATCGCGCGGCGGCAGGGTCCGCGGCAGCGTCGCCACTTCGGCGGACTGGCGCTGACGGCGGAACACCCTCCCAGGCTACTCGTGTGCGCTGGGCCAAGCGGGCCGGACCAAGCTGGCTGGGCGATGTCGGCGTGGCACCGCCGCGCCGCCGTCATGGAGGGTTACCCTGCGAAGGTGGCTGAGATTCGCCGTCGCTGTAAGCGTGTTGGTTGCTCCGAAGAACCGGTGGCGACTCTGACCTACACCTACCAGGATGCGACGGCGGTGTTGGGGCCGCTCGCGGCGGTCGCGGACCCGCACGGTTACGACCTCTGCGCCCGCCACGCCGACCAGGTGCTCCCGCCGCGCGGCTGGGAGGTGATCCGGTTGGCGCCGCACATGGAACCGGTCGGCCGGACCCAGGACGAACTGGCCGCGCTGGCCCAGTCGGTCCGCGAGCGTGGACGCATGAATCCGCCTGGCGGCTACCCGGACTCGGTGGCCGTCTCCGGCTCCCGCCACGGCCACCTTCGCCTGGTGCCCCGCTCCTGAACCCGAGCGTTTCCACCAGCCAGTGCCCGATGCCGCGCGCCCGTCCCCGAACGTTTCCCTAGGTCAGGCGCGTGGTGGCGTCGGGCGCTTGGCCTCGTTTCCGCCTGACGTCCCGGTGTGGCCACAGGCAACGCAGCCAGGCGACGCCGATGCCGCCGACGAGCCCATGGGTTTTCATTTGTTACGCCTCTTGCGTTATTTGCGTTTCCCGAGGACAATGGTGCCATGTCAGTGATCTACCCAAACGTCAATCTGGAAGATACCGTCCCCCCGGGCGACAGCGGCTTGCTTGACCAGCTTAAGGTCTTCCTGGCCGGACATCGTGGCAAGGCCGTGCTGGCCACAGCCGACGGGGCCAGCGCCGAACTTCCCGACGAGGTGTACCAGGTCATCGCCCAAGCCGTGGATGCGCTGGCTGATGGTTCGGCTGTCTCGGTCGCTCCAGTGCCGACGAAGCTCAGCACAACCCAGGCCGCCGAAGTGTTGGGCGTGTCCAGGCCCACTCTGGTCAAGATGCTTGACGACGGGAAGATTCCCTTCGAGCAGTTGAACGTACACCGGACGCTCCGACTGGCCGACGTGCGTGCGTTCAAGGAACGCCGTCGCGCCGCACAAGAGGCCACTCTGGAGGGCCTGACCCGCCAGGGCGCCGAGGATGGCCTTTATGAGGCATCCTATGCGGACTATGCCAGGGCCCTTGATGACGCGAGGCACCACCTCGCACGATGACCCTCAACGTATTCCTTGATGCCAACGTTCTGGTCCCCATCGCCATGACGGATGTCCTCATGCGACTTGGCGCCGCTGGTTTGAAGGACCTCCCGGTCATGGCGCTGGCCAAGCACGGTATCCAAGCCAAGACGCCGGACCGCCTGTTGCGGGACCTGCTGGAAGCTGGACCGGAACGCACGATCCAGGTGATCCGAGACGCGGCGGCGGCGACGAGGAACCCGCCGCTAGGCGTCGACCGTATTCTGGAGTCTCTGGCCAGGTCGCAAGGGGCAGGCTTTGCCGCTGCGGCCACGGCCTGGTTGAAGGCCCACGCGGTCGCGACTTGAGGCCACGGACGGCCCGGCCTGGGACCAGTCCTGGGCCGTCAACACCTATGCTTGATCGAATGCGGGCCCTCAGCACCATCCTCAAGACCAACGATCTGCGCGGCGCGGTACCGGAACAGTGGGGCGCCGAGGAGGCCAGGGTCCTGGGGGCGGCCCTGGCCCACGCTTTCAGCGAGGCCCCGGCCCTGCTGGTCGGCCACGACATGCGCGTGAGCGGCCCGGAGTTGGCGAAGGGGCTGATCGAAGGCGCCACCGGGGCCTCCTTGGATGTCATCGACATCGGGCAGGTGTCGACCGACACTATGTACTACGCGTCGGGAGCCAAGGGGCTGCCGGGAGCCATGCTGACGGCATCGCACAACCCCTCCGGCGACAACGGACTCAAGCTGATGCGGGCCGGGGCCAAGCCGATCGGCCTGGAGACGGGCCTGAAAGAGATCGTCACCTGGGCGGACGCGCACACCGACCCTGACCAGGCCGCGCGCCGGGGGAGCGTCCAACAACTCGACGTGCTGCCGGATTTCGCCCGTTTCCTGCGCGAGGCCGTGAACTTGAGCGCGATCCGGCCCCTGACCGTGGTGGTCGACGCGGGCAACGGCATGGGCGGGGTCGTGGCGGACGCGGTCCTGGTCTCGGCCGGAGGCTTGGAGCCCCTGCCCGTCACCATGATCCCCCTGTACTTCGAGCCGGACGGGACCTTCCCGAACCACCTGGCGAACCCGCTCGACACGGCCACGCTGGCGGACCTCACACGGACAGTCCAGGAGACCGGCGCCGACCTCGGTCTGGCCTTCGACGGCGACGCCGACCGCTGTTTCGTGGTCGACGAGCACGGCGAAGTCGTCAGCCCGTCGGTCATGGGCGTCATCATCGCCTTGCGCGAAGTGGCGCGCGAGCAAGCGGCGGGGCGGGCGGCGGTGGTAATCCACAACGCCATCACCTCCCAGGTGCTGCCGGAACTGGTGCGGGCGGCGGGGGCGGAGCCTGTGCGCACCCGCGTGGGCCACAGTGTGATCAAGCCGGCCATGGCGGATCGCGACGCGGTCTTCGGGGCCGAGCATTCGGGCCATTTCTACTTCCGCGACTTCTTCTACGCCGATTCGGGCATACTGTCCGCTATGCATGTGCTGGCCGCGCTGGGCTCCCAGGACTTGCCGCTGAGCCGCCTGGCCGAGATGTACAGCCCGTACAGCGCCTCCGGCGAGGTGAATTTCAGGGTCGCGGACCCGGTCCATTCGATCCAACAGGTCCAGGCCGCCTACGCCGAGGACGCCGCCCGCGGCACCGTCACGCTCGATTCCCTGGACGGGCTGACCGTCAACCATTGGGGCGCTCTGCCGCGCTGGTGGGCCAATGTCCGGCCGTCCAACACCGAGCCCCTCCTGCGGCTGAACGTCGAGGCGGAGGACCGCGACGTCATGGAGAAGGTGCGCGACGGGATCGCCGGGCTCGTGGCGGAGGCCCGCTGATGCACGAATGGGTGCGCCAAGCCCTGCGTTGTCCCGTGTGCCGGGGGAAGTTGTTCGACCATCCGGGTTACCTGGTGTGCCGCGCGTGCAGCCAGGCCTATCCGGTCCGCGACGACATCCCGTCGATGCTGGCTGGCCGGGCCGTCAGCGTGGAGGACCTGCCATGATTGCCGCTCCGGTGCCGCCCCAGATCGATCACCGCCCTGGCCGCTACGCCGTCCGCGACCTTGCGCTGGCCGCGGCGGGTCGTGACCAGCTCCGTCTGGCCGAGCAGCAGATGCCTGGGCTGATGGCTTTGCGCCGGGAGTTCGGGCCGTCTTCGCCGATGGCCGGCGCCCGGATCACCGGGTCGCTCCACATGACCGTCCAGACGGCCGTCCTGATCGAGACGCTTCAGGCCCTGGGCGCCCGGGTGCGTTGGGCCTCCTGCAACATCTTCTCGACCCAGGACGAGGCGGCGGCGGCCGTCGTGGTGGGGCCTGGTGGGAGCGTCGATGATCCCCAGGGCCCGGCCGTCTTCGCTTGGAAGGGCGAGTCGCTGGACGCCTACTGGTGGTGCACCTGGCAGGCGTTGGCCTGGCCCGGCACGGGGGCTGACACCGTGGTTGGCCCGGACTTGATCGTGGACGATGGCGCTGACGCGTCGACGCTCTTGGCGGCCGGGTCCGAGTTCGAGGGCCTGGGAGACGCCTCCCCCTCCTACCAAGCTTTGGTCGGAACCGCCGAGGGTCGCGTAGTCCAGGCGCTCTTGTCGCGTGTGGCGGCTCAGTCGCCGGGGCTGTGGACGCGGATGGCGGCATCGTTGAAGGGCGCGAGCGAGGAGACCACCACCGGCGTGCATCGGTTGACAGCCTTGTACGATGCCGACCGGTTGGGTTTCGCCGTCATCGACGTCAACGACTCGGTGACCAAGTCGAAATTCGACAACATCTACGGGATCCGGCATTCCCTGCCGGACGGCCTGGACCGCGCGACGGACATCCTGATCGGCGGCAAAGTGGCCGTGGTGGCCGGGTACGGCGATGTGGGCAAGGGCGCCGCGCAGGCCTTGCGGGGCCAGGGCGCGCGCGTCATTGTGACCGAGATCGATCCGATCTGCGCGCTGCAGGCCGCGATGGACGGATTCCAGGTGGCCCGCCTGGAGTCGGTGGTGGGCGAGGGCGATTTCTTCGTCACAGCCACCGGCGACTGCGGTGTTATCACCGCCGCACACATGGCGGCCATGAAGGACAAAGCAGTGGTCGGGAACATCGGGCACTTCGACAATGAGATCGACATGGCGGGATTGGCGGCGTTTCCAGGGGTGACGCGCCGGCGGGTGAAGGACCAGGTCGACGAGTGGGTCTTCGCCGACGGCCACAGCGTGCTGGTGCTGTCCGAGGGCCGCCTGCTCAACCTCGGCAACGCCACCGGCCACCCCAGCTTCGTGATGTCCTGCTCGTTCGCCAATCAAGTTCTGGCGCAGCTGGAACTGTGGCAGGCATCGCCGGGCCAGTATCCGCCCGGCATCCACCGGCTGCCGAAGGCATTGGACGAGAAGGTCGCCCGGCTCCATTTGGCGGCGTTGGGTGTGGCGCTGACCGAGTTGACCCCCGCGCAGGCCGACTACCTGGGCGTCCCGGTGGAAGGTCCCTACAAGCCGGATTATTACCGCTACTGAGGTTTATCCACAGGCATTTCTTTTCTGGCCCCGCCGCGCCGTCCGGGCGCTCTAGCCTTGAGGCTCTGGCTGGAGGGAGGACCGGGTGTGGCAGGAGCGCAACTGACGTCGATGCCGTCTCTGCCGGGGTTGATCGATGGGGAGCGGGTGGCGGACGGCGTCTTCCGGGCGCACGATTCCGCCATCGGTGCCCTGCGGCTGGTGCGGCTCAGGCCGAGCGCCGAGGCCGAACACGAGGCCGCCATCCTGCGTCAGTTGGACGATGCCGCCGGTATGGCCCGCCTGGTCGGTCATCACACGCTCGGCGACGGGTTGGCAGCCTTGGTGACGGAATACGCCGAAGGCGTCGCTATCGCACGGGTGGAGCGGATGCCGTGGCGGCCAGCCGTCCGGATCGGCCTGGCCGTGGCCAAGATCCTCGGTTCGATCCATGCCCGAGGGATCGTCCACGGCGGCCTCCGGCCATCCCATGTGGTCCTGGCGGCCTGCGGCCCTGTGCTGGTCGGCTTCGACGGCGCGGTGGAAGCCGCTGCTCCGTACAGTCCCGTACCCGAACAGCTCGATTGGGCGGCGCCCGAATGCGCGGCCGGAGACGTTGCCGCCAGCCCGGCAATCGATGTCTACTCGTTGGCGGCGCTGGTCCGGGCGATGGTCGGGAACGCCGCGCCGAGGGGACTGGCTCAGGTCCTGGCTGTCGGTCTGGCCCCGCGGCCAACTGACCGGTATCAGACCATGGCCGAGTTGTCCGCAGCGCTGACGGCGGCGCTGGCCGGAGTCGCTCTGCCATCGCCGCCCGGCAAGGTCCCGGAGAAGTCCGCGCCTGTGGGACTGCCCGTGGTCCCCGCGTCGGCCGATCCGGCGGCCTCGCCAACCGACCCGTTGTCGGCGGTTCCAGCGCCGATCGCGCTGCCTGCGGTCACGCTGCCCACCCAGCCGCTACCCGCCTGCGCACATGGGCCCGCCGCGCTGCCCATGGTCTCGCCGCCTGATCAACTGGCTGCTCCGGCCCCAGCCCCTGCGCCCGCGCCGGTGGTCCCGTCGCCAGGCCAACCGACAGCTCGGCTGTCCGCTCTGTCAGGACCTATGGGGCGCTCACCAACTCGGCTGCCCGCCGTGCTGTCGCCGATTCCGGCGCCGACGCCGGTAGCGGCGCCCATGGCCCCGCCTGCCCTCGAGCCGACGCCCGCTCAACTGGCTGGCGCGCCGACGGTCCCCGCGCCTGCGCCGGAGGGGTTGCCTGGGGTGTCGGCGCTCGTGGGGCCGCCGACCGCCGAGCCGACGGCCTCGCCACGAGCGCGACGGGGAGCGCTCCCGCCTCCTGCTCCGCCCGCCAGCGTCCGAGGCCCGCAAGCTCGTGGGCGCGCGAGCCGACCGCCTGGGAAACCGACTGGTGCTCGGCGGCCCGGCCGGGCGGCATCGTCCACCCCGGGACGGCGACCTCCCAGACGACTCGCGACCACGGTTGCGACGGTGCTGGTGATGGCAGCGGCGGTGGCGACCTGGTGGCTCGGGAAGTCGCCGCCTCCCCAAGCGAACGCCGCGCCGGAGCCGGGTGCGGAGACGGGCGCCGAGCCGACGCTGGCGATGGACGATCCGCTGCCGGCGCTGGAGGGCGGCGCCGTGACAGTGGACTCGCTGGGCGATCCGTTCTTCACCTGGGTGAACCCGTCGCCTGCTGAGGGCGACCAGTACCACTGGACGCTGCTGGCGACCCCGGACAAGGCCCACTTGACCGGAGATGTCCGCCTGGCCGTGCCGCGCCGCGAATTCGGCGACGGACCCGTCTGCGTCGAGGTCCGCTTGGTGCGGGACGAGAAGACCAGCCCCGACGAACTGCGGATTTGCGAGGGCTGAGAGTGAACGGGTGGATCAAAGGGCTGGTCTGGGCGGCTGTCCCGGCGGTCATGGTCGCGCTGGCCGTCACCAGGCCGGGTTACCAAGTGGAGGCGGTCGAATTGACGGACTCGTCGGTCTGGGTCACCAACCTGGCGGACGGTCAGCGTAAAGTCGCCCGCTACAACGCCCCGATCGAAGAGCTGACCGGCGGTTTCACGATCACGCGGGAGGACGGCGACTTCGACGTGGCGCAGGCGGGCTCGGACGTGGCGATCCTCGAGGCGGCCCACTTCCGGGTCGTCGAGCCCGCTGCCCTGAAACTGGGCGAGCCGACCTCGCGCCCCGGTTCGGACTCCGCCAGTGTCGCCGTGGGCGGGGGCGCCGCTCTGGTGGTCGGTGCGAATGAGGCTTGGCTGCGACCGTTCGAGGGCCTCGCCAGCCTCGACATCGCTGCCGAGAAGCCCGATTTGACGATTGGCGGGAGCCGGGTCGTGATGGTGCCGGACGGGACTGTGTTCGGGGTCGGGCCGGACGGGGCAATCGTCAAAGCCCGGCTCGAATCGGGGCAGGTCAGCCAGACCGGACTCGGCCGGATCGAGTTGCCGGAGGGGCACCTCGACGCTGTCACAGCCATCGGCGAGGCGGTCTACGCTCTGGCGGGCGGCACTCTGGCGTGGGAGGGCGGCTCCGTCGATTTGTCCCGCTACGGCAGCGCCCTCGAACTGCAAGCACCCGTGGCCGGATCGGGAGCGGGCACAGGCCCTGGAACGGTGGCGGTGGCCGCGCCGGGAGCGTTATTGCTGGTGAACGGCAAAGGCCAGATCACCGAACTGGCGACGGGCAACACCGGGAGTCCGGCCAAACCGGTCGGCATCGGCGACTGCGTCCACGCGGCCTGGGCGGCGCCCCCCGAGGGTGGCGACAACTACCTGGCTGTCTGCGGCGGGGAAGAGGCCGCGCGACGGTCCCTGAAGGCGGTCTCGGACGCCTCGTGCCTGGTCTTCCGGGTCAACCGTCAGGTCGTGGTCCTGAACGACGTCCAGGACGGTCGCGTCTGGATGCCGACACGGGACGACCAGGTCCGCGACGCCCTGAACTGGGACCAGATCGACCCGAAGGCGAGCGCCGAGGCGAACCAGGACAACAGCTCGTCGGAGGACCAAGCGATCGATTGCGACGACAAGACCGCCAAACCGGAGGCGCACGACGACGAATACGGCGCGCGACCGGGGGCGAGCGTCGTCCTGACGGTGCTCGGCAACGACTCGGCCACCAGTTGCGGGGCTTTGAGCATCGAGCGGATCGATGGACTGGACCCGTCGCAGGGCGCCGCCGAAATTGTCTTGGCAGGACGGGCCGTCCAGTTCACGCCTGCCGGGCGGGCGGCATCGGCCAACTTCACCTACACCCTCTCGGACGCGAACGGCCAAACCGACTCGGCCACCGTCGCCGTCACCGTGTCCGGTTCCGCCAACCAGGCGCCGGTGGGCCCGGACCAACCATCGCGGCTGGCCGCCGAGTTGGGCGCGCCTGCCACCTACCAGGCGCTGGGAGACTTCACCGACCCGGACGGCGACCCGATGCGCCTGACGGCGGCGACCACGGCGGACCCGGCGCTGCGTTTGTCGTTCCGCCCGGACGGCGCGGTCACGGTCCAGGGCGACGGCGGGTCTCCGCGTGACGCCGCTGTCGTGCTGACCGTGGCCGACTCGCTGGGCGCGGCCACCCAGGCGACGATGACGGTTGACCTGCGCGAGCCCGGCACGCTGGTCCCCGCGGTCGATCCGGTCAAGGCGGACGGACTGGTCGGCCAGGCCATCTCCGTCGGCCTGCGTGATTCGTTGCGGACGGCCCATCTGAGCCCTCCGGTCTTCGCTCTGGACGGGCGTCCCGACCCGACGACCGAGGCTCACATCCGCGATGGCACGTTGACGTTCCGGGCTTCGGCGGCCAACACCTACCTGGTGCCCGTGACCGTCTCCTCCGGGTCGAACAGCGCCAAGGCGTCGGTGCGGATCGACGTCAAGGAGGCCGGGGCGCCCAGGTTGGTGGCGGTCCAAGACACCGTCTACGTCCGGCACGGGAGGCCTGCCGTGATCGATCCGCTGGTCAACGACGTCGCAGAAGGCGGCGAGGTGCCGGTGCTGGCCGGATTCGAGTTGGCGCCGGACGCCGGTCTCCAGGTGGTGCCGGTGGGCCACCAGTATCTCGAGATCTCCGACCAGGGCGGCGCCGACCCCACGAGCATCGCCTACACCGTCTCGGCGGGAGGTGCCAGCGCGCGCGGCCTGATCCGGGTGGTCCGCGCCGACGTGGGCGCGAACCAGGACCCGGTGGTTTCGCCGTTGACGCTGAAGGTCAGGGCCGGAGGGGTGGTCACCATCCCAGTCCTGGAACAGGCCATCGATCCGGATGGGGACGAGTTGACGGTCTCAACGACCACGCCGATAGTGCCCGGCCCCGATTGCGGGACGGTCTACGCCTCGGGGCGCTCGGTGCGCTTCCAAGCGCCGGAGTCGCCGTGCCCCAAGCCGGTGTCGATCGCCGTGCCGGTGCTGGACGGGGCCGGAGGTTCGGCGCTCGGCTCCTTCACGGTCGAAGTGCACCAGTCGGCGGGCGGCTCCAAAGCGCCGCCCGAGCCCGCCGACCTGACGGCGAGGGTGGCGCAAGGCGAGGAGGTCAAGATCGCCGTGCCGCTGACCGGGATCGACCTCGACGGCGACGGCGTGTCCCTGCAACAGGGGTTGGACGCCCAGCCGCGGTTCGGAACCGTCACCGAGATCGGCCCCGACTACATCAAATACAAGGCCGGGCCGGACCAACAGCCCGGCACCGACACTTTCACCTACGCGGTCGAGGACTGGGCGGCGAACCGGGCCACAGCCTCGGTCTCAGTGGGCGTCTCGGCGCGCGACCCGGCCCAGTCTGGCGTGGTGGCTCGTGACGACCGGGCCGCCGCCCGGCCAGGGAAAGTGCTCGAGATCCCGGTGCTCGCCAACGACATCGACCTGTCCGGGCAGGCCGGGCCGCGCTTCTGCGAGGACCAGGAGCTGGGGCTGTCCAGTCCCGCGCTCGCGGCCCAGGCGGACCGTGACCGCGGCCGTCTGATCGTGACCCTGCCGGACGAGCCCGGCCAGTACCAGGTGGTGTACCACGCCTGCGGCGCGTCGGGCGGCCGCGACTCGGCCGCGGTCAACTTGACCGCCGACCCCTCGGCCCGAGTGTCCCCGCCACGGGCGAAGGACATCGTGTCGCCGCCGCAGGAGACCATCGACAAGGCGTCGGTGGACATCGACGTGGCGCGTTGGGCCTACAACCCGTCCGGGCCGTCCGGCGACCTGGAGTTGTTCCTGCCGCCGGCATCGGAGGCCCATGCGACGTTGAAGAGCCGGACGGAGGTCACCGTCCACCTGCAGGAGGAATTGCCGACGATCGTCTTCTACGGCCTGCGCAACAACGCGGCGGACGCCGAGGGAGCGACGGCCTACGGTTCGATCACGGTGCCCCCGATCTCGCGCCCGCCGTACCTGCGTCCCGATCCCGAGCCGGTCAAGGCGATGGCGGGCCAGGAGGTGGTCATCGTGCTGGACGAGTTCGTGGCGGTGGCGCGGGGACGCGACGGCGCCCACCTGCTCGACCCGGCCACGCCGGGCAACCTGGTGGCGGCCCACGGCACTGTGGAGGCAGTCGAAGGCGGCAGGGCCATAAGCTACCGGGCCGACCGCGACCACGCGGGGCCCGACCGGATCGAGTTCTGGGCGTCCGACACGGGCGACGCCTCCGACCCGGCGGCGAAGAGGTCGCGGTTGTGGGTCGACGTGGTGGTGGAGTCGGCCGGGCAGCACTTGCTGACTTTCGCGGACCCGGCGCCGCAGGTGGAGCGTGGCGGCGGTGCGCGGACGGTCGACCTGGCTCAATTTGTCCACGTAGACGGCGCGGGTCCTGCAGATCCGGCCAAGTTGACGGTCCAGCTCGGCCAGAGCGCCGCGCCCGGATTGAGCGTTCGCCAATCCGGCGCCTCCGTCACAATCGACCTGATTTCCCGACCGGGTTGTGACATGGCCGGCCGGCCGTGCCGGCGGCGGCCTGGCGTCAGGCGGGGGGCTTGGCGTCGAGCGCCTCGTAGAGGTCGCGTTGCTTCTTGGTCA
>JAISCU010000032.1 GCA_031265345.1 Bifidobacteriaceae bacterium | reverse complement strand
CAGTCGCGTCATCTGGGTTGACGGCGAGCATCCCGGCTGAACCGTCCAACGCCAGCGGGGTTCCCTCAGCGATCCGGAGCGCGCCTGGTCCGGCCCCAGTAACCATCGCGATGCCAAGGGAACGGGCCAGGATCGCCGCGTGGGACGTCGGCGATCCTTCCGCCAGGACGATGCCGGTCACCTTGTTCTGGTCGAGTCCCGCCGCCTCGCCGGGATCGAGATCCTTGGCCACCAAGATCCCCTGGCCGCTCACCGTCGCCGGTCCCAGTCCAAGCAGATGGCGCGCCACCCGATCGCTCAACCCTCGCACATCCACAGCCCGGGCCCGCAGGTATGGATCGGCCAGCGACTCAAACTGGGACCGGACGGAAGCCATCGCCCCAGACCAAGCCGCGCACGCCCCCTGGCCCGAATCGATCAGAGCTTCCGCCTTGGATTGGATATCAGGATCGCGCAGCATCAGGATGTGAGCGTCGAAAATCGCGGCATCCCCGGCTCCGGCACCGCGTAGTGACGCTACCCGGGCCTGTTCGAGTTCGCCCACCACGGCCTCGATCGCCGCGGCCAAGCGGGCCCGGTGCCGGGCCGGCGGTCCTGGTTCGTGCGCAGGAACCGAAATCGCCGCCGTCTGCAGATGCCGGGCCGGACCCACCGCATAGCCGGGCGCGGCTGCGCGGGGACCGCCAGCCGCCCGGACCGGCGGCGGCGCATCGACCACGGCGGCGACGCTGCCCGGGCTCTCTCCGAAGCCGGCCTCGGCTAACGCCACCAGTGCGTATACCGCTTGGCGGGCGTCTGGACCAGTGGCCTGGAGCTCTATCTGGTGCCCTTTGACCGCGCCGAGCGTGGTGACCGACGCAAGCGAAGTGCCTGACGCCCAGCCGGATCCGGTGGTTACGTTGCGCAGCCTGACGTCGGCATCCCACGACCGGGCCTCGGCCACAAACAGAGCCGCGGGCCGAGCATGGATTCCGTGCTCGTTGACGACAGCGACTATGGCCGCCACCGCCCCGGCCGGCGGCGAACCGGCCCTGTCCGGCGCATTGACCTCGCCTTGGACGCCGGCACCGCCGGGGATTTCCCCCCTCACGTGGGTCTGCTTGGCGACCAAACCGGCCTCGGCTTCGCGCGCCACCTCGGCTCGCGAAGCGCCGCCACCAGCCGTCACCGCAGCCGCGATCAGGCCTTCGACCAACGCTGCTGAAGTCACCGTGACGCGCTGGGCAACCTCGGGGCCGAGCAACTCCAAAGCCATGTCGGCGGAAAGCAGGGCCGAGCCAAGATCGGCCAGAACCACGACCCCATCCGGGCCGTCAACGCCTGTGATGGCGTCGGCTACCGCCAGCGGGTCGGTGCCAAGGCCGCCATCGGACGTGCCGGCAGCGACCACCAGCGGCACCACGGCCGCCGGCGCCATTGCCCGGGCCAGCCCGACCGCGGCTTCGGCGAGCTGGCGCGAGTGACTGACGACAACTATCGCGGTCATGCGCTCAGTGTCTGCGCGCCCGAGTCGATCAGCAGAGCCATGGACGTAGCGCCGGGATCCTGGTGGCCCACAGACCGTTCGCCAAGGTACGAGGCCCGGCCCCTGCGGGCGAGCATCGGAATGGTGGCCGTGGCTCCCGCGGCGGCGGCGGCCGCGGCGGCCACGAGCACGGGCGACAGCGTCCCGCCGGCCGCCAACTCGGAGCGCATCGCATCAACCGCAGGAGTCAGGGCATCAATCATGGTCTTGTCACCTGAGACCGCCTTGCCGCGGGCACGCAACCCCTCCAGGCCGCGGGCGAACGCGTCGGTCAAGCCCTCGGCGCTCAGTTCGGCCACCGTGGACAGTCCGGTTGCCATCCGCAGGAACATTGTCCCGTACAGCGGACCCGACGCGCCTCCAACCTTGGAAACCAGTGTCATGCCCACCTTTTGGAACGCCGGCCCGATCGCGGCCACCGAACCGTCCGCCAATGCAGCGCTCAGGGCGGCGTCCACGGCCTCCATTCCACGTTCCATGTTGAAGCCGTGGTCGCCATCGCCGATCGCGGAATCGAGTTCGGTCAGGAACGTCGCCTCGGTCTCGATGGCTATCCGAAAGGCGTGCATCCAGGCTCCGACGGCTTCCACCGTGACAGCCTGACCCATCAGGCGCCCCAGCGCATACCCGGTGTCACCACCGGCGCATCCCACAAGGCGAGACGCTGCGGCGTGGCGCGCAAGAGGGTGAAAGAGACACCCGACATGTCGAGCGAGGTCATGTAGTTGCCCACCAGCATCCGCGCCGGGGTGATACCCCGGCCGGCCAAGATCCTCACCAGTTCGGCATTCATCAGGTACAGCTCGATCAACGGCGTCGCTCCCATGCCGTTGACCATGACTATTACCTCATCGCCGGACTTGAACGGCAGGTCTTCGACAATCGGCGCGGCCAGGGCCTCAGCCAACTCCGCGGCCGGCGCATGCATGCGGCGCACCCGCCCCGGTTCGCCGTGGATGCCAACACCGAACTCAATCTGGTCTTCTCCCAGCTCGAACATCGGTTTGCCCGCCGCCGGCGTGGTCACCGGCGTCAGGGCGAGCCCCATGGAACGACCCTTAGCGACAACGCCGCGGCCGATTTCCGCCACTTCGGCGAGCGACATCCCTTGTTCCGCGGCGGCGCCGACGATCTTCTCGACCATCACGGTCAAACCGACGCCCCGCCTGCCGGCCGTGTAGAGGGAGTCTTGGACCGCGACGTCATCATCCACGAGGACGGTTTCGATCTGAACGTCAC
>JAISCU010000410.1 GCA_031265345.1 Bifidobacteriaceae bacterium | reverse complement strand
CCGGGCGGCCTGCGCGGCCAGGCGCGCGGCCCTGGCCTGGTGGGTCCGCGCCAGGCGGGTCTCCTCCTGCGCAGCGTCCAGCAGTCCCTGGATCGACGTTCCCGCGCTGCCCATCAACTCGTCCTCGGCCGTGTCCAGCAGTCCTCGGATCGACGTGCCCGCCCCGTCGGTGGACGGGTCTTCGAGCCGCGCGGCGTCCTCGTACCGCGCCGGGACGCCCGCGGCCGGGCCGGCCGGGGCAGCGCCGGGGAGCGGGGCGCGGAGAGCCTGTTCACCGGCCTTCCCGAACTCGTTCCGCGCGTCCATCTATCTATCATACGCCCGTCGGCTGCGGATAACAATGGCCAGAAATGAAATGCGCGCAGAGAACAACCGTTATGTCCGTCCGGGACCGGTCCCGGGGCCAGCCCGAACAGCGAGCCGTCCGCAGGCTCCCCGGGTCGGGGGACCGCGCCCGAATCGCCGCCCGGCCCGGCCAGAGCCAGGGCCGCCGGGGCGCGGATAGCCCACCGGGCGGCATCGGGCGGCGGGGAAGTCTTTCTATCGACGTGAAGGGAAGTCTGCGGCCCTTGGGCACGCAATGGGGACGGACCCGTTATCCACAGGGATTCACCTGCTGTTTCGCCCGTGGAGAACCCGAGTTTGAGCATGAAAAGGTACCGTCCCCGCGGACAGGGGCCGATCCGTGTTCGCGGGCACGCCGGAACACATCCTGCGGCGAGCGCACCCGACGGTGGTCTCGGCGGCGAGGCTATCCGGGCGCAGCGGCAGTGGGGAGCGCGGCCAGGAATGAAACCGGCGGGACGGCGGCTCGCCGAAAGCTGAGAGACCGCCCGGCGGCATCGTGCGTCGTGAGAGTCTTCCCGGGCTTTGGTTGGAGGATGGGGTGGGGACAGCAAACCGCCCCCGGGATCGAGGGTCCCGGAGGCGGTCAGAATTGGTGGTGGGCGCGAGCGCTCACTGCATGGCGTTCACCTGCACGGCCAGGGCCGACTTGCGGTTGGCGGCCTGGTTCTTGTGGATCACGCCCTTGGAGACGGCCTTGTCCAGCTTGCGCGAAGCCACGCGCAGGGCATCGGCGGCCTTGTCCTTGCTGCCTTCAGCGATGGCCTCGCGGGTGCGCCGGACGTAGGTCTTCAACTCGGACTTGACGGCCTTATTGCGCAGGCGCCGCTTCTCGTTGGTGCGGTTGCGCTTGATCTGCGACTTGATGTTTGCCACGTTTGGTGTCTTCCTTATGAATCGGGAGCAATCACGGCAGCCGCATGACCCGAGGCGACAGCCAACCGCATATCTTACCAGGCTCTCGGATGTTGGGATCGGCGAAGGGCATGGGGCCCGGGCGAGCGCCCAGCCGCTAACCTGGCTGGCAGGTCGCGCGCGGGGGAGCGCTCCAGGCGAATCCTCGTTCGAGGCCCGGAAGGGACCCGCCGCACGGCGGGCCAGCCGAGACGCAATAGGAGGCATGCACTGTGATCGCAATTCCAGGAATCGTTGTTGGGCCTGACGGAAAGGCTCTGGCCAGCATCGACGACGAATCGATGAGGCCACCAACCCAGATCGACGTGTTCGTCGACTACATGTGCCCGTACTGCCGCCGGTTCGAGCATGACAACGGCGCCGAGATCCAGGAGCTCGTGGACCGTGACATTGCCGCACTGGTGATGCACCCGGTGGCGATCCTTGACCGGTTGTCCAACGGGAGCCTGTACTCGACCAGGGCGGCGGCGGCGGCCTACGCCGTGGCGGCGGGCGCGCCGGACAAGTTCGGCCAGTTCAACTCGACCTTGTTCGCGGACCAGCCGGCCGAGGGCAGTTCGGGTTTGTCCGAGGCCGAACTGGAGAACCTGGCGCACAGCATCGGCATCGAGCCGGTCGTGGCCAGGACGTTCGCGGACAACGCGTTCCTGACGACCGTCGCACGGGACACGCAGGCGGCCATCGACATCGGCCTGCAGGGCACGCCGACGGTGCTGTTGACCGGCCACGACCGGCACACCTTCCAGTGGGACGGCACCGCCTCGATAGCGGAATCGCTCGGTTCGCTGGCCGCCCGCTGAGGGACCGCGCCGCGGGATGTGAGCCGCCCGCCGTCCCGTATCATTGCGCATTGTGTCCAGCCTCGATGCCCAGTTGATCCGCAACTTCTGCATCATCGCGCACATCGACCACGGCAAGTCGACCCTGGCGGACAGGATGCTGGTCAAGACCGGGGTGGTGGACCAGCGCGCCATGCGCGACCAGTACCTCGACCGCATGGACATCGAGCGCGAGCGCGGCATCACGATCAAGTCGCAGGCCGTGCGGATGCCGTGGACGGTGGGCGGTCAGGAGTACACCCTCAACATGATCGACACGCCCGGCCATGTGGATTTCTCCTATGAGGTCTCGCGGTCGTTGGCGGCTTGCGAGGGGGCGGTCCTGTTGGTCGATGCCGCGCAAGGCATCGAGGCGCAGACGTTGGCCAACTTGTATATGGCTTTGGACAACGACCTCGACATCATCCCCGT
>JAISCU010000381.1 GCA_031265345.1 Bifidobacteriaceae bacterium | reverse complement strand
CGCGGCGACAGATCGTCGCCCGCTGTCGCCACAGTCTCCCTGAGCGCCTTGATCAGCGCCCTCTCGGCCTGCGCCCCGGTCGGGCCCCACCGCCGGACCCGTACCGTGTCGCCGGTCGCGGTCCGGAACCGCGCCGATGCCACCCAGCGTCCGGGCGTCTCACGGGTCCGCGATATGCGTCCCCACGTGTTGACGGCGAGCGGAGGCCTCACGGAGCCAGCCTCTCCGGGCGCGGCGCTACCGGCGTCGGCGGCGGCGCAGGTGCCTGTGGCCGGACCGATTTGGTCATCTGTCCCGTGGCACCGCAGCCAGCACCGTAGCGAGCGAGTCCGCCGAGGAGCCACCAGCCTGGCCTGGCGACAGGCCCGGCGGCGGCGCACAGGAGACGTAGAAACAGCGGCTGGCGGGAAGCGTGTCCGACCGGCCGCGCAGCGGGAGCCTTGAGGCGGGGCGCTGCGGTCAGTTCTGGTCGGCTCGTTCGGGCCCGTTGGCCCAGGCCTGGCTCAGCGCTCTGGGCGTGACGTCGAGGTTGGGCATGTCCATCGCCTTGTAGCGGTTGACCAGTTCCAGGGTCTCCGGTTCGGCCCCGGCGTCCGGCCCGGCGCCCTCGCTGGCCGCGGTCGCGCCCTGGATCAGGTCGAAGCTCTTGGCGGCCTGGATCGCCGCTGCGGTGGCGGCGTTGAGGGATTGCTGCGCGTTGAGCCGGTCGATGGAGTCCGCTGCGCCGAGCAGCCGGGCTTGCGCCCGCTCGACGGCCCGGTGGTGCATGAACAGCTGCCGTTCGGTCCTCGACAGCAGCGACCACCGGTTCACCAGCAGGGAGGCGGCCTTCGCCTCGGCGGCGTCCGCCAGCCAGTCCGCTCTTGACTGTCCCAATTCTGGGACTCGCAGGTCCCCGCGCACCCAGTCGGCTGCCTCCGCTCCGGTCATCCGGGTCTCCCCCGGCAACGCCTCCACCGGGTCTGGCGACGGGTCGAAGATCAGGTCCGCCGGAGCGACCCCGAGGACGGCCGCGATGGCGAGGGCCTCGGCCAGGGACACGGCCCTCTGCCCGTTCTCGATCTGGCTGATCGCGGGCCTGCCGAGCCGGACCCCTCCGGCGGTCAGGATGTCGGACAGCTCCTGCGCGGTCATCCCGGCGTCCTCCCGCGCCACGGCGATGTTCAGCCCGACCTCGGCGGACAGCCGGTCCTCCCACGTGGCCGACTTCGGCGCACGCTTCCGTTCGCTCATGCATCACAGCATATCACTCCTTGCGCTCTCATCCCACATTAGCTAGTGTTGTTGGATCGCGCAAGGCCTATCTTGCTGTGATGTTTCATCGAACCCCCAGGGAGGGTATGTGAACATGGAAACAACCGCCAGCCGCCACGACCGGTTGTGGACCCCGCAGGAGGCTGCCGAGTTCTTGGGGGTGCCTCTGGCGACGTTGTACCGGTGGCGTTCGGCGGGGTCGCCGGCACCGGAAGGGATCAGGATCGGCAGGCACCTTCGGTTCGACCCGGACGAGGTGCGTGCATGGGCGGCGTCCCAGTCGGATTCGAGGCGGGCGGCATGACCACCGTCGGCTGGATGCTGCGGGCCGCCAGAACCCGAGCCGGGCTCACACTCGCCGACGCGGCACGGCTCACGGGTGCGGATTCCGGCACCTACGCCGCGGTGGAAGCAGGCGGCGGGACGCTCGGCGACGAAGCCTACGGGGAAGCGTTCGCCGCGCTGATGGGCCTGCCCGAAGCGCGGGGGAAAAGGGCGCCGCGGCGGTGGGGGAACCCGTCGTCATCGGCACCACCACGAGCGTTACACCACGGCCGCGGCAACTCGCTGGGACTACATTGACGTCGCGCCACCGCGCGTTCTCCGGCTGCATTCGTCACCGTGCCCGTGCATCGCAGCATGGGCACGCACGCACATGCACCACGGTCCGATTCCGCGTGCAGGCGCCGCAACTCTCGGCTCCGACCTGTCGTCCGCCGTCGCCCATTTCCATGACCACGCTTCTTGCAGTAGGCGACGCCGGTCGTGCATCCGCTCTGCGCCGCCCGCGTCCCGCCTCACGCAGCCCGCGCACGGGGGCACAGAAACCGTGACCGTTTCGATGCGGTTGATGAGTGCCGGAGACGGGTACCGGTACCTGCTCAAGACGGTCGTAGTGGGGGACGGCGACCGCGATCTGGCCACACCGCTGACTCGATATTATGCGCAGACCGGGACACCGCCCGGCCGTTGGGCGGGCAGCGCCGTCACCAAGCTTGGCGCCGGGGAACTCGGCGCCGGCGATCAAGTCACCGAACGCCATCTTGAACTCTTGATCGGGCAGGGGCGTGATCCGGTCTCGGGATCGGCGCTCGGGCGGGCGTTCCCTCGGTACGAGTCGAAACGCGAGCGGGTGCAGAAGCGGGTCGGAGCGCTCGGCCGCCACCTGCAAAGAGGCGAGCGCGCCGCGCGGATAGCGGCCATCGAACAAGAAGAAGCCGAACGCCCCGCCCGCCATGCGTGCGCGGGCTACGACTTCACGTTCTCGGTCCCTAAGAGCGTGTCCACTCTGTGGGCAGTGGCCGACGCGGGCACCCAAGCCTTGATCGCTGACGCCCACCATGCCGCCGTCGGCGAGGTCCTGGAATTCATGGAGCGCCAAGTGGCGTGCACCAGGGTCGGAGCGGCCAGCCGAGACGGCTCGGTGGTCCAAGCCGACGTGACCGGGCTCGTCGCGGCGGCCTTCGACCACTACGACTCGCGCGCCGGCGATCCGCATCTCCACACCCACATGGTGATCGCGAACCGCGTCCAAGCGACCGCCGACCACGGTTGGCGATCATTGGATGGGCGTCCGTTGCACGCCGCGACCGTGGCGTTGTCCGAATGCCATCAGGCCGTCCTGATGGATCGACTCAGCCGCATGTTCGGCGTCGGCTGGGACACCCGAATCCGGGGGCGGCACCGCAATCCGTCATGGGACATCGCTGGTGTGGACGAGGCGCTGATCGCCGAGTTCTCTACCAGGGCGCGCGGCATCGACGTCCGGGCCGGACGCTTGGTGGAGGAATACGCGGCCAAACATGGCCGTCAGCCGTCCAATCGAATGATCCTGAAACTGCGCCAGCAGGCCACGCTGGAGACCCGACCGGACAAACAGATCCGGTCGCTGGCCGACCTGACCGAGCGGCGGCGACAGCGTGCCGCCTGGGTGCTCGGGAGGGACGCCGGAACCTGGGCCGGACGCCTGGCCGGCGGTCCGCGCCAATCGGTGCTGCGGGCGGATGATGTTCTGCTCGACTTAGTCGACGGCATCGGACAGACGGTGTTGACGAGCGTGGGCGAGCGGCGGTCGACTTGGCGGCGCTGGAACCTGTGGGCCGAAGCCGCCCGCCAAACGATGGGGTGGCGGTTCGCGAGCGCCGCCGACCGGGAACAGGTGACCGTGATGATCTGCGACGCCGCCGAACGCCGGTCGGTCCGGCTGACGCCCCCAGACGTGGCCGTGCCCGCCGAGTTCACTCGCGCGGACGGGTCCACCAGGTTCCGGCCGCACCACGGCACGCTGTATACGTCCGAGGCGTTGATCCAGGCTGAGGAACACCTGCTTGAGTTGTCTCGGCGGCTAGACGGGCCGGTGGTAGACATTGGCGCCGTCGAGGCCGCCGCATCGCGGCGAGAACAAGACGGTCTGGCGCTCAGCGATGACCAGGCTGAGGCGTTGGCGTCCGTGACGGCGTCAGGACGGGTGGTCGACGTGCTGGTGGGCCCCGCCGGGGCGGGCAAGACCACGGCCCTCGCGGCACTGCGGGCAGCGGGGGAGGCCGGGCACGGCCTTGGCAGCGTGATCGGGTTGGTGCCATCGGCCACTGCGGCCGCAGTGCTGGCGGACGATCTGGGCATAGGAACTGAGAACACGGCCAAGTGGCTGGCTGACCACGACCACAAGGGTGCCGCGTTCCTCGAAGGGCAGTTGGTGATCGTTGATGAGGCGTCGCTGGCGGGCACGTTCACGCTCGACCGGATCGCCAGTTGCGCCGCAGGGGCAGGCGCGAAACTGCTGCTGACCGGGGACTGGGCGCAACTGTCGGCGGTGGACGCGGGCGGCGCGTTCAACCTATTGGTCCACGACCGGGCCGACGCGCCCAAGTTGACCGACGTCCACCGGTTTGCCAACGAATGGGAGAAGTTCGCCTCGCTTCGGCTCCGGCGTGGCGAATCCGACGTGATAGACGAATACGAGACCCACGGGCGGGTCACGGCCGGCACCCTGGACTCAATGATCGAGGCCGCCTACCAGGCGTGGATGGCGGACTTGGCTGCTGGCCTGCATTCGGTTCTGATCGCCGACGACCACGGGACCGTGTCCGAATTGAACGACCGCGCCCGGTTCGACCGTGTCGCATCCGGTGATGTCGACGTCGCGGACGCAGTCACGTTGGCCGGCGACGTCATCGCGTCGCGGGGCGATCTGGTGATCACCCGGCGGAACGACCGCCGACTGGTGGCAGGCAAGACAGGATGGGTGCGGAACGGGGACCGTTGGGTCGTCACCAGGGTCCACGATGACCGCTCAGTGACGGTGCGCCGGGCCGGCTACAGGGCAGGGGCGTCCGTGGTTCTGCCCGCCGCCTACGCAGCAGCGGATCTTGACCTCGGTTACGCGGTGACGGCGCACAGGTCGCAGGGCGTCACCGCAGACACCGCCCACGCAGTAGTGACCTCGAAGACCGCGAGGGAGAACCTGTACGTGGCGGCGACTCGCGGACGCACCTCGAACCGGCTGTGGGTCGCCACAGACCACCCGGACGACACCGCCGACATGCCGGTCCAGCCGGGCCAGGCTCCAAGCGCCCGCGATGTGCTCGTTTCTGTGTTCCGCAGCCAAAGCGCCGAGTCGTCCGCCCACCAGGCGGCGGTGGACGAGCACGAGCGCTGGAACCGGATCGACCATCTCGTGGCGATGCATCAGACCGTCCGAACGGCAGCGACGCGGGAACGGTGGGCGGCGCTGGTCAACCGCTGCGGCCTGGCCGAAGACCATGTCCGTCAAGCGCTCGCCTCAGAGATGTTCAGCCCTCTGTGTGCCAGTCTCGACCGTTTGGAGGCTATCGGGCACAATCCCGAATCGGTGCTGCCCAGGCTCATCGCCGCCCGCCCGCTGAGCCAGGCCGACGACCCGGCCCGAGAAGTATGCAGGCGGGTCGATGCCGTCAACGACGCTCCACAGAACCGGCACCGACCGATCCGGCGGCGCCCCCGCGTGCTCGGCCTGGTCCCGCAAGCCGTTGGACCGATGCGTGACGACATGCGCCGCGCGTTGACCGAACTCGAGAACCGCATCCGCTCGCGCGCACGAGAACTCACGGACCGTGCCGCAGCCAACCGTGAGCCGTGGCTCGCCGCCCTCGGGCCTCGGCCCGGCGACCAGCGAGCTGCCCGCCGTTGGGACGAGGTCGCCATGGCTGTCGCTGCCTACCGCGAACACTTGGACGTCACCGGCCCCTCACCCCTCGGCGACCAGACTTCAAGCTCCAGCCAACGTCAGCACGCAGCCCGCCTGAAGGCAATGATGGCGCATCTTCACGGTCTCCCGAAATCGACCGCCGTTGCTTCCGTGTCCGCAGGAGCCAGTTACAGTCTGACTCTGTAGCGGAAGGTACGTCCACATGAGGAGGGGCGCCGCTCATGTCGTCACTGCGCTCTCAGACCTGCACGCGGCCACTGCGGAACCACCGGACGAGCTCAGCCGGCTCGGGATCTCTAGACAGCTCCTACTCAGCCGGCATCGCCTTGTCCTCCGAAGCCCCGTCAGTCCCACGTGACGCCCTCCGGTGCCACCATGCCCGGACGCGACTTGGCCGTTCGGTTCCGACATCCGCCTTGGCCGCGAGCATCAACTCTCCATACAGTTCGGTCACTCTATCCATGGTCGAGTTAAAGTCCTCGGCGTTGATGATCCGTTCGTCCACCATGCGGTCATGCATTTCGCGCATCTCTTGCCGGATAGCTTCGACCACGAAACCGACTGCGGCCGATCCTAGGACGATGACGCGCATCGAGATCAAGCGAAGACGTCCGAACGCCGCGAGGATCTCTCTCATCGCCTCCAATTGGTTGGCGTCCTCTTCTTCAGTCACGGAGCGACCTTGGTCAACTGGCACCGCCAGCCGAGTCAGCCTGCGGTACGCCGCGATCAGACCGTCTGCAGCGTCCAGTGCTTCCACGTCAATCTCGCGACGGATCTGCAGATCGGCTTTGCGCCGATCTTCTCTTTGCCTCATCCGCTCGGGCAAGGCTTGGAGCGCAGCACCAACAACGGAACCGACGACCGCCCAGAATGCGGGGTTGTTTAGCAATTCCATGGAGACAAGTCTCCCAGGGGCGCTCGGCCTCAGGCAGGGTCGGCATCGTCTTCGCGGGCGGCAAGCGGTAAGCTGCTCTATTCTGCCTGGTGAAGGGAAGGAGGCTCATGGCCGGCGACGTGATGCTTGAATCGCTGAAGCCGGGACTCCGTGTGCGCTGGCTGGCGCCCGGCGGGGTGTCCACCATCGCAGCAGTCACACTGGTTGGCGGCGGCCTCGCGGAAGTGCTGTACCGAGACGAGGACGGCAGGCTTGGCGAGGCGGTCCTGACCCGAGACAAGGCCGCCCAACTGGAAATCGTCTCAGACTCAGAGTCCGGTCCGGCCTTCGACGGGGATCCAGACGAGTTCCGCCTCGCAGCGGAGGCCTTGAGGATCAAGCACGCCGCCCTCACCGATCCGATGGCGGCAGTCAATTCCTCGGACGTGGAACCCCTGCCGCATCAGATCAGGGCGGTCTACGAGGAACTGCTCCCGAAGGTCCCGCTCCGCTACCTTCTCGCGGACGACCCGGGTGCCGGCAAGACCATCATGGCGGGTCTCTACCTCAAGGAGCTGATCCTCCGCTCGGATTGCGACCGGGCGTTGGTCGTGGCGCCGGGCGGCCTGGTGGACCAGTGGCGCGACGAGCTCTCGTCGAAGTTCGGCGTCAGGTTTGAGGTGTTCTCCCAGGCCATGGTGGACGAGGGCGCCGGCCGGAATCCCTTCGCCGAACACCCCTACCTGATCTGCCGGATGGACCAGTTATCGCGCCGCGAGGACCTGCTGGAGCACCTGGCGGACGTCACGTGGGATGTCGCCGTGGTGGACGAGGCCCACCGCATGTCGGCCCACTATTGGGGCGGCGAAACACACGAGACCGGGCGCTTCAAACTGGGCCGCCTCCTTTCCCGGACCGCCCAGAACTTCCTGCTGATGACGGCCACGCCGCACGCCGGCAACGAGGATTCCTTCCAGTTGTTCATGTCCCTGCTGGACGAGGACCGGTTCGAAGGCCAGTACCGGGCGGGCGTCCACCGCACCGACACGTCCGGCCTGATGCGCCGCATGGTCAAGGAAGACCTGCTCACCTTCGAGGGCAAGCCGCTGTTCCCGGAGCGCCGCGCGTACACGGTCATGTATGAGTTGTCCGATGCCGAGCGGCAGCTTTACGACGAGGTCACCGGCTACGTGCGCACCGAGTTCGGCAGGGCCGACCAGATCGCTTCCGGGGGCGACAAACGCCGCGGCCGGAACATCGGGTTCGCGTTGACGGTCCTGCAACGCCGCCTGGCCTCGTCGCCGGAGGCGATCCTCCGCTCGTTGGAGCGCCGCCAGGACAGGCTCCGCGACCGGCTGGTCCAGACCGAGCGCGGCGCCTACACCGCCCCAGCCGTCCCGGACCTCGACGCCCGCGCCTTCGACGACGCCTTCGACGAGGCGTCCGAGGACGAGCAGGGCCGGTTCGAGACCGAGATCGACCTGGTGGTGGACCTCGCGACCGCCGCCCGGACCGTCGAGGAACTCCGCGCCGAGATCGCCGTCTTGGAGGATCTGATCAGGACGGCTCGCCGGGTGGCCGCCCTGGACGAGGACAAGAAGTGGGTCGAACTCCGGTCGATCCTTGAACAGCAGGTCCTGCAGGGTGACGGCACCGGCAGCCCGCGCAAGATCATCGTTTTCACGGAGCAC
>JAISCU010000364.1 GCA_031265345.1 Bifidobacteriaceae bacterium | reverse complement strand
GCTGTCGCGACGATCTTGGCTGTCGATGACCTTGACCAGCGCGCGCTGGTAGCTGACCGCCTCGAACAGAGCCTCCACGCAGACGACGGCGCGCGCCAGTCAGCGGTGCGAGCCGCGTGGCGCGATGAGATCAGTTCGCGGGTCGATCAGGTTCTGAGTGGCGAGGTCGCGCTCGTTGACGCTGATGAGACTTATCGGCTGCTGTCTGTCGAGCTTGCGGACATGGACAGGTGAGGCTCCGCCAGCGTGAGCATCCCGAGGCCCGCGCTGAGCTTCGGGCCGCCGCTCGCTGGTACGAGCGGAACGAGCGCTGAGTCGGACAGCGGTTCCCGGACCGGACCCGCGAGGCCAGACGCTCGGTGACGGATTCGCCTGAGTCGTGGCCTAGGCACCCTGATTGGGATCGAGACGACGTGGTCGTCCGTGCGCGCAGTGCCGCGAAGTATCCCTACGACATCGTCTACTTCGCTACCGATACCGATACCGAGATCGTCATCGTCGCCTACGCTCGCAACAGCCGAAAACCTGGGTACTGGAAGCGCCGTGTGGGTGACTGATCGTCGCCCGGTCGAATTGCCCCAGGATCGCCGCGAGAGTGGATTGGATGGTCTCTGGGACATCCAAGAACCCAGGTGAACTGGTCCTTTGAGGGTGCTGCGGTTGGTGGGTGAGGGTCCTTCGGGTGTTGGAGAGCGGGTTGGCAAGGCCGTAGGGTGTGGTGATGGATGCGGGTGAGGTGCGGTCGCGGCCGTTGGAGTGGTATTTCGGGCAGGGTTTGCCGGTGGAGGGCCGGTATGACATGCCGTTGATCGCGGCACAGGACGTGGATCTGGAAACGTTGGCGCTGGTCCGGTTCACGTCGATCGACGATGGCGATGCCGAAGCGGGCGCGTTGACCGTTCACTTTTTCGAGGATGATGAGCGGTTCGATCAGGTGTGGAACCGACCTGAGGTACAGGTGGACCGGTTGCGTGCGTACAAGCAGGTGTTGAGCCCGGACTTTTCGTTGTTCACGGATCGCCCGGTGGTGGAGCAGATTGTGAATACGTATCGGAATCGGTGGTGTGGGGCTCTGTGGCAGCGTGAGGGGTTGACAGTGATCCCGACGGCGTCGTGGTCCGATGGAGCGAGTTTCGATTTCTGTTTTGACGGCTTGGAGGAGGGATCGGTGGTGGCGATCTCCACGGTGGGGGTCCGTGACCTGCAGGAGGGGTTCATGCGCGGGTACCGCGAGATGGTCCGCATCGTGCGCCCCGAGACCGTGGTCTGTTATGGGACCCCGTTCGAGGAGATGGCTGGGGTGGTGCCGGTGGTGGAGGTCCCCTATCTGCGTAACGCCAAGGTTGCTGGGCGGTTGCCGGGTGGAATCGGTGGGCGGTAGGTCTGAGAGTTCGGCAGGTGGATTCCACCCTGGGATGGTGTTCGGGTGGGATCCGAACAAGAGCGCGTCGAATCAGGCGAAGACGGTATCGACTTCGAGGAAGCCAAGGCACTGTGGGATAGCCCGGCCCGTCTGCCGGAGCAACTGGACCCGGTCGGGGAGCCGCGTTGGGCGCTGACCGCGCTGCTGGACGGCAAGCTGTGGCGAGCGGTGTGGACGGTCAGAGGCAGGGCGATCAGGATCATCTCAATCAGAAGGGCAAGCCGAAAGGAGGCACACGGGTATGGTGCGCAAACGCAGTAACCTGCCGCAGATCAGCGCCGAGGAACTGGACCGGTTGTTCGAGGACGACCCGGACGAGTTCGACAAGTACGTTATTCACTCCAGTGCCTACCGGGGCGGGGACCCCCCGCAGTGGGTGAGTGTGAAGCTCCCGGACACAGTGGTCGCGTCTCTGGACGAGCAGGTGGACCGGCTGGACACGAACCGCAGCAAACTGGTCGAGGCGCTGGTGCGTGGGTGGCTTGCTACCGTGCCCGGTGCGACCAAACCGTTCATCGGTGCTGGTCTGCCAACCATCTGACGATCCGGGCATCCTTTGGGCTCGGGTCGTGGTCCGTCACCGGTTCGTCCGGGATGAGGTTCGCCTTGCGGATGAGGCGGTGCTCGTGCGTGCGCTGTTCAGCACCTGCCTTGATGGCGCGCTGTTCGACCGCGGTGCGCTCGTGGCGGATGCTACTCGGAACTTCGAACTGTTCGGGTACTACGGCCTGTCACTGTGGCTGGGCGGGGTCCCGTGGCCTGTGGAGCGCGTGCTTGGGGAGAAATGTCGCAAGGCAGCACGGGCGGAGTTGTTCACCGCTGGCGATTTGCGGGACTAAGGCCTGGGACTCGTGCCCAGTGGCCGGGTGCCGCACCATGACGCCATCGTCGGCACGGTGGGTGGACAGACTTTCGGTAGTGTCCAGGTCACGGCGTCCAGCGCGGAGGATCTTGCTGACCGGTTGGTTAGCGCGGCCTCCACTGTCGTGGAGAATCGTCACTACACCGAGGACCCTTTCTGAGAGGGGCGGACGTGCTGCAGATTGACACTGATGCTGACCTGAACTGGGTCGAGGCCTGGGGCCGTGGTATCGAGAAGATCGAGACGGCTTCTCAGGAGGCGGGCAGGCCGCTCCCGGTCTTCGAGGTGACCTTCACCGAGGTGACGGTCACCTTCCCCTTCCCCGCCACTTCTACGACATTAACGCCAAGTCCTGTCGTAGATGTCGTAGGAGGTGTCGTAGATGGCGTGGAAAGCCAGGCGAAGGCCGTGCTGTCTGCCGTGGCTCAAGGCGATGATAATCGCCGTCCTGATCGGCAGCGACGATCACTCGTTTGACGTGACCTGGCGGCACCTGCTGACGGAGAACGCTGACGGAGAGTCCACGTGGATTGACGAGATCACGAGACTGGGGCTCGCTGACTTCCATTGGGGTGGCACGAGGCGCATCTACGGCTATCACAGCGACAAGCCCACGGTCGATAACTTCGTGTTGTGGCTGTTTGCTCGCGCGTGGGAGCGGTTCGCGTCGGACACGCCGAATGAGTACCGCAGCATCCAGCGAGACTTCAGCACCTGGGCGAACGACCTCCGGTTCGCCAACGTCTACGCCACGCTGGCCGACAGGGCGGCAGAGGCGTTGGGCATAGAAGGCCAGGCCTCCACCATGGACCTGCCCGCATTGATGTCGAGGTTCACATTCCGGGAAGTCAATCGACGGATCGTCGCCCGACTAACACAGGGCGTGGAAAGGCGGACGCTGCTGGACAGGGAGGTGAAGGAGATGGTCCGCCGTCGCGGCGCTGGCAAGACTGTCGTACCAGTCACGTTCTTCGGCGTCCGGCAGGTTGTCCAGCAGCGTGCGGACATGGCCCCAGGGCATTTGCGCCACAACCTGTGGCACATACCCAGGCTCCCCGGCCCATGCTTGCGCCATCGCCTTCATGTACTGGAGGTTCCGGGGCGACCAGCCCGTCTGGTTGGGAAACTCTCACCGCAGGTCCTCGGCCAACTGCGGGATCACCGTCGACCCCCAACCCAGCCGTCCCTGGCGCTCAGCGATGTCTTGCCCGATGGACCAGTACAGTTCGATGACCTCCACATTGGCTGCGCGCACAGCGCGGAACTGTGCCGCACGAACACGGGCCTTGAGTGCCCCGACAGGCGTTGGGCGCGATTGATATGAACGGAGGCTGAGGTGGAAGGGGATGGGTCATGGCTCGTGCGCTCAGCGCCGCTAAGTTGGCCGGTGCCGACGCAACTGAAGCCATCGCGTTCGCCGACGCCGCGCTGGCCGTAGCAGGGCACGAAGTCACGGATGCTTGGTCGCGAGAGTTGATAGAGCGTGTGGCCCGCCGCGACGTGACCGGCGATGAAGCGGTCGCCGAAATGCGACGACACTTCCAGAGTTGATGCCACCAGCGCCACGGTTCCGCTCCCAGGACACCGGAAGCAACGCCCGCCTGGCTGCGGTCCTCCCCCGGGGAGTCTTCCCTCTCCACTCGACGCCACACCACACGCCACAAGGCCAGTGCAGTCCCCAACTATCCCAGCGGGCAGACGAGCCGCGCTGGGAAGTGGGGACCGGCATCGTCCCACTCTCCCGCGGGCCGGTTCAGGGGCGGCGGTACCATGGCTGGAGTTGATGTGGGGGTGACCAGAATGGGTGTGACCGTTCCCGCTGCGGTCCCGGCGGGCCTGCTGCGGGCCTGGTTCGATGAGCGCGGCGGTCGGCCCGGCGAAGTGTCAGAGCGCCTCGTTACTGTTCTGACCAAACATGAATAGGCTGACGATCGACCGGAGGTGATCGCCATGGCACGGGCCGACCTCGTACTTGACCTCGTGGACGCTGAGCGCCACGGCGACCGCGAGCGCTTCAAGGCGCTCGTCGAGTCTCTCATCGCGGAAGAGCGAGCCAACCAGCATCACCTGCTCGCTGATCGCCTGTCCGAGATCATCACGACTACAGGTGAGCGCTCTCGGGCTGTTCGTGGCGACCACGCGTCGGCTGTGCGCGACCTCGTGCTTGAGGTCGTGCCAGACAAGCACCTGGACGACCTAGTGCTGAAGCCGCACGCCAGGCGAGTCCTGAGCGAGGTCGTCGAAGAGCAGCAACGGTCGGAGTTGCTCCGCAGCTACGGACTTGAACCTCGCAACCGCCTCGTGCTCTGTGGTCCTCCAGGCAACGGCAAGACGAGCGCGGCGGAGGCCATAGCGGCGGAACTAATGCTCCCGTTCTACGTCATCCGTTACGAGGGCATCGTCTCCTCGTTCCTTGGGGAGACGGCATCACGCCTGGATGAGGCGTTCAGCTTCGTGCGAACCCGCCGCTGTGTTCTCTTCTTCGACGAACTTGACACCATTGCCAAGGAGCGCGGGGACGCGAATGAAACCGGCGAAATCAAGCGGGTCGTGTCCACCCTTCTTCTCCAAATCGACAAACTGCCTCCACACGTCATCCTCGTGGCGGCGACGAACCACGGGGAGTTGCTGGATCGCGCCGCGTGGCGCAGGTTCCAGGTCAGAGTCAACCTCGACCCTCCGACCCGAGAACAGGCCACCGAGTTCTTGTCCAAGCTTGCGCGGCGGTTCGGAGGCACGCTTGGGTTCGCCCCGAGGACGCTGGCAGACAAGCTCAGCGACGCAAGCTTCGCAGGGCTTGAGGAGTTCGCGCTGGACATCCGGCGACGTGCGGTGCTGGCCGGACCAGACGCCAATACGCGCCAAATCGTCCAAGATCGGCTCGACCACTGGCGGACACAAGCGGGTGAGTGACCGTGGCGGACAGCGATGAGCGACCGTTTCTAGCCCTCGACGCGCCAACAATGGCCGAGCGGACGAAAGAGAAACCGCGAACACCACCGAAGGTTGTCGGACCGAGCAGCGCTCGCCAAGGAGAGCGTCTCGGCCCGAAGTTCACACTCCTGACTGGCGCGTTCGGATCGGGTGGTTTCGCGGTCGAGCCTGCCGAGGGGAAGGAGATCGACCCGGAGCTGGTCTTGGTGTTTGACCTGGCGGGCACCGTCAAGGACTTGCATCGAGCCATCGAGAACCTGCCCGGTCTCGAGTTCCTGTCGGAGTATGTCGACGAGGACATGGAGCCCGACGAGGACTTCCACATGGTCAAAGCCGGCGCGCGGGCGGACGATCTCCTGGTCAGCCACTCGCTCAACGTGGTCGCTTCCAACGCTGCGGCCGCCGGGGAACTCGTGCGCCTATTCCAAGATTGGCGCAAGGACAAGATGACCACGTTCCCGCTCGGGTTGGCACCGTTCAAGAACCTCTTCGGCCAGCTTGTCGATCTGCGGCGGTGGGGTGTGCAGGACCGCATTCGGGAGAGCGGTCTCCTGGAGAGTTGGGCCGAAGACCTCGCGGTCGTGAGTCAATCCGGTGGCCCTGTCGATGTCGAGATCGAGTTGTGGTACTGGGGCGACACGCACAAGCGTCAGCAGGCGGAGCAGGGGTTGACGGCCATGCTCACGGAGTTGGGGGCGAGTGTCGTTGCCCGCTGCGACATCCCAGAGATCAAGTACCACGCGGTGCTGGCTTCGATGCCACGACATGTCATCGCCACGGCGTTGGAGAACGGAGCCGAAACGATCAGCTTCCTGGTGGCGGAGCAAGTGATGTTCGCCTCTCCGCACAGGCCGATGGCGCTCGACGACCTTGGCGGTGACTCCTTCAGCGAAGAAGGCACGACTGTCCCGAAGCCGAGCGAGGAACTGCCTCGGATAGCTCTGCTGGACGGGTTGCCGCTGGTGAACCACGAGCTGCTGACCGACCGCCTCATCGTCGATGACCCGGACGGGTACGGGGACGATTATCCGCTCGCCCTCCGGCGTCACGGAACGGCCATGGCCTCCTTGATCGTGCGAGGAGACCTGGGAACAGGCGAGGAGCCACTGTCCCGCCCCTTGTACGTTCGACCTGTCCTGCGCCCTGCGGCATCAGACGGCCTCGCCCATGATCGCAGAGAGACGATCCAACAGTCTGTCCTCCTACCTGATCTCCTCCACCGGGCCATCCGCCGAATCGTCGAAGGGGAAGGCGACCATCCTGCTGCTGCCTCAAGCGTTCGCATCATCAACGTCTCGATAGGTGTACCAGCCAGGGCATTCGTGCGCCGGGTGAGCCCGGTCGGCAGACTGCTGGATTGGCTCGCCGTCGAATACAACTTGCTCATCATCGTCAGCGCCGGGAACTACCCATCTCTAGACGTGGCCACTGCGTTCATGGACGGCGGGGACACAATGCGCGCCGAGGCTATGAAGGCCTACCTTGATGCGAGCCGCGCGCGAGGTCTCCTGCCCCCCGCGGACGCGCTGAATGTCCTCACGGTCGGGGCCACTCACGATGACTCACTGGACGCCATCGCCCTCCCCGACACGGTTGTCGATCCGAACAAGCGCGGCTACCCGGCCCTTTACAGCGCGACCGGCCCCGGCGTGCAACGATCCATCAAACCCGACCTTCTGCATCCAGGCGGGCGTGGCGTATTCGTGAGACCGGTGTCCGCGCGCCCTGGAGACGCCATCGGTCTACGCGCCGCCAACACCGCACTCACTGGGCCAGGACACCGAGTGGCCGCGCCCTTGTCGGGTGGAGGCACCGACGGGCAGCGGTTCCTGTCTGGAACCAGCAACGCCACGGCTTTGATGAGCCGCGAAGCAAGCCGCCTGTTCGACATCCTTGAGCGAGGGTCACAGGACGAGGCGGAGTTCGCCTTTCCCGACCAGAGTTTCCATCCCATCCTGGTTCGGGCCCTGTTGGTTCACGCCGCCGGATGGGGCTCCCTGGGCTCGGAAGTCCAGCGGTTCATGGACGTCGGCAAGCGGAAAGAACGCGCCGACCTTGCAAACATCCTTGGCTATGGAGTCTACGACCGGGTGCGCTCCGGGGCCGCCTCCTCCAGCCGTGCCGTTCTCCTGGGCTGGGGGTGGATCAGACAGGACGAAGAGGCCATCTTCACCATCCCGATGCCACCGTCGATGCGCGCCAAAGCCGACTGGCACAGGCTGACCGTTACTTTGGCCACCCAAACGCCGACCGTGGGCAGCCTGAATCGCTATCGGGTGAGCAAGGCGTATTTTCATGGCCTGGACGATCACCAAACAGGCGGGAAAAGACGGGACGCCGACTGGCAGAGCGTCCGTCGCGGAACCTGCCAACACGAAGTGTTCGAGGGGGTCAAGACCGTCGCTCCGGGTTCGGCCTCGCTGCCACTTCGCATCCAATGCCGCAAAGACGCACAGGTGTCCGACCAGCCAACCAGGTATGGCCTCGCGGTATCGGTTGAGACGGCTCCACAGACTTCGACGACCGTGTACGAGGAGATCAAGCAGGCGCTCGTACAGGCCAGGGCTCAAGCTCGGATTCGCCCGTAGTCCCAAGCTTCCGTGGCATCAGAACGGCGCCGCCTTGGGCGACGCAGCCCATGCTGGTTCGATGTCGGTCATGGCTGGCCCTTTCTCCGGCACAGCGCGGCCACGTCGCATGTCCCGCACGTTCCGCACCAAGACGACAGGCGTGGTAGCTGGCCATCTCTGATCGCCACTCCGGCGTCCTGGAGGCGCTGCCTTGTGTCGTCCAGTAGCGAGTTGTCGATGGCTTCGCGAGCGTTGGCTCCAGCCTCGGTGAGATTGAGAACCTCGATCAGGTCGGCGGACTCCGAGAACGTGACTTGCACCAGCGGCTCTCAATCTTGGACTGTGGCGGGAGCCTCCCAGCTTGTCCTGGTGGCCCTGGGTCGGCGGTAGACACGTAGCTGACGGAACTGATGCGCTCTATCCCGGCGTCGGGATAGAGCGCACGCCGTCAGGCAGCTCCAGGCCGCCCGCGACGTCCACGCCCACCCGGACGGGCAGTGGTGCTGGGCCGTCCAGGCCACGGACGCGCTGCTCCTCGCCGTCCGGATACCCGGCCGCGCCGGCGACGCGAAACTCCGGCTCGGCGCGGCCGTCGCGTGCGCCGACCGGTGCGACCCAGAACCGCACTCCGGCTCGAAAGAGGCAGCTCCGCGACGGTACATAGGAAGCCCTGGTACCAAAGTCGGTGCGGCGCGGCGAAGCCGCCGGCGAGAGCTTCCATCCGCTGGAGCTGCCGTCGCTATTCCATTCCGAGGCCGCGATCCTGGTGACGTACGCCCAGGCCAAGTGGGCGCTCCCGGCTGGGCTGAACGTGGTGCTGGAAGGGGTTCACCCGAACCCTGCGGCGGCAGCGACGCTGGTCCCGTTCCTCGCACGTTACTGCTACCAGGTCGCGACTGCCGTCGTGGAGGCCACCGAGGACGATTGCCTGACGCGGTCGGTTGCCCGTTGAGCCGCTGGCTACATCGCGGCGGAGTCTGGGAAGGCGGACGCGGAGCTAGGCGCGCGCTGGCTGCCGTCCGAGCCAATCCACGGGCTGTTCGGGGACGCCACAGCCAAGTCGCAGTGCTCCGCCACCGTCGCTGCGATCAGGAGAGAGGCCCACGCCGACGGACGCCATTTCGGATCGGTCGAGTTCAAGACGACGGACGAAGGGCTAGGAGATAGCGGGCTGCTCGCGTCGGCCGCTCGGATCCGGCGGGCGCTCGACGCGGCGGCCACGCGATGAGCCACGGCCGAGGTTCGAGCGGCTGATCCAGCGGAACCATGATGTGACCCCATGGCGCTTTCGTCGCAAGCTGCTGCGAAATCTGGCCCTCCGGCCGCCGTCTCGCGATCCTGCGCATGTAGGTCAGGTTCGTCGGCGACCGGCCCGTCTGATCGGGGGACTCCCGCCGGAGGTCCTCGTTCATGTGACTCCACGCGCCAATCGTTCGCAAGCAGGAGTCGGTCGAGCGAGGGAGGGACGCAACTCGCTCGGAAGCCCTGCCGGTGGTGTCGCGTATTCAGGTTCACTCGCGCGAACGGTTGTTGTATGACAACGCTCAGGCCGACGATGGCGCATGGCCGGGTGGGCCAGGCGCCGCTGAGGTGTTGGCGGTCGAGCAGACTCGACTTCTGACTCCTGCCGAGGCGGTGGACTGGTTGACCCGCTGCCGGCACGTGTTTGCCGACGCCTGCCATCGACCCGGTTACCTGTGCCAGGCAACCGCCCTCGCTTATCAGCTCCTCCAGGACGATGCCGCCACGCTCATTCCCGCGGCGGCTACCTATTCGAGCATCGACGCTGGGCGCCTGTGGCGAGGACACGACGCACGTCAGGTCACCGTAGCCCACGTCATACCCTCCCTGCGTACCACGCACAGACCCTCAATGGCCGGACCGGCCGAGCTTCATTCGTCGGACTGTTCCGCCTGTGCGGCACGGCGGAGGGCTTCATAGAGGCCTTGGGACAGGAGGGTTTCGGCCAACTGTCGATACTTGCCGGTGGTGACGAGGAACTTGAGTGCGGCGTGATGCCCGAGGTCGGCGCGGTATGGAATGTCCTCCAACTCTTCGATGATGCTGGGAGAGGATGCAAAGTCGGATTCGGAGTTCGCCATCGCTTCGGCCTGGAGGCGCGAGGAGTTGATCGCGTGGTTGGAGATGGACAAGAAGGCGTTGGCACGGTCCACTTCGTCGAGATCCGACCCGGCGAACAGGGCGTTGATCCGCTTGAGCACGTCGTCCAGGAGTCCGTACTTAGTGACCCGGACACCGCCAGAGCCGACGGCAGTAACCCCGGACAGGCGCCCTGGTGTGCCGGTCGAAAGCTTGACCGCGCCGTGACTGGTTCTGATCAGCCTATAGTGAGTCATCACGAGATCTGGCGTGTCGATTTCATCACGAGGTTCGTCATCGCGGATCGCACCCCGATACACCTTCACGAAAATCGACCATTTCTCAATATTCGCTGACTCGTAGTTGATGATCTGGGACAGAAAGTCGTAAGCACGCACAAACTTATCCAGCGTGGCTCGAAAGTCGACGAGTGCCTGTTTCTCCACCGTGTCGTCGTTGGAGCGCGCGGCGCGCAGCCGATCGTAGAAGCGGTCGCGCGATCTCTTGACCAGACTGTACAGCTTGATGTGGCTGCCTTGCTTCTGAATTTCCTCAACTACTGGATCGATCTCGGCGGTGTCGATGATCGCTGCGGCCTGGATCTTGGCCAGCATGTCGTGAACGATGTCGGGATCCGAGGGTCGGTACAGCACAGCATCCTCGTAGTAGACCTGGAAGGCGGCTTGGATTGTATCCGGGGCATTTACAAAATCCAGCACATAGGTGTTGGCTTTCCCGGGGATCACCCGGTTGAGGCGGGAAAGCGTTTGCACAGCGTTGATTCCCGACAGCTTCTTATCCACGTACATGGCGACCAGGAGCGGCTGGTCGAAGCCGGTTTGGAACTTGTTGGCCACGATCATCACTTGGAACTCATCTCCAGCGAACGCCTCCTCCAGAGCCCGTCCGAACAAGCGGGGATTCATG
>JAISCU010000336.1 GCA_031265345.1 Bifidobacteriaceae bacterium | reverse complement strand
ATCTCCAGCCAAGTCACCGGCAGCCCGCGCGAGTCCTTGGCGTAGAAGCGGGGCGCCACCTGCAACTCGATCAGGTCGTAGAGGGCCGCCGCCTCGAGGTCGTCGCGGCGGGACGGGTTGTCCACGCCGTCGGCGGTCGGGATGGCCCAGCCGTTGCCGCCGTCGAACCACTCGTCCCACCAGCCGTCCAGGATCGACAGGTTGAGCGCGCCGTTGATCGCGGCCTTCATGCCCGAGGTCCCGCAAGCCTCCAACGGCCGCAGCGGGTTGTTGAGCCACACGTCACAGCCCGGGAACAGCGTCTGGGCCATGTCCATGTCGTAGTTCGGCAGGAAGACGATCCGCCCGCGCACGTCTGGATCGTCCGTGAAACGGACCAGGTCCTGGATCAGCGACTTGCCCTGCTCGTCGGCCGGGTGCGACTTGCCCGCGATCACCAGTTGGACCGGCCGGTCCTTGTCCGTCAGCAACGCCTTCAGCCGTTCCGGGTCGCGCAGCATCAAGGTGAGGCGCTTGTAAGTGGGCACGCGCCGGGCAAACCCGATGGTGAGCACGTCCGGCGAGAGGGCCGAGTCGATCCAGCCCAGCTCGGCCGGGGAGGAGCCGCGCTTCAAGTAGGAGGCGCGCAGGCGGCGGCGGGCCTCGTCCACTAGACGGGCACGCGAGGCCCGGCGCAAGTCCCAGAGCGCTTGGTCCGACACCAGTTCAGTGTCTTCCCAGCCCTCCGAGCCCTGGGCGTCCGGCCCCTCGGAGATGTGCAACGACTCCAGTTCGCCGTAGGTCCGGTCCAGCCAGGTCGGGGAATGGACCCCGTTCGTGACCGAGGTGATCGGCACCTCGTCGTGGTCGAAGCCCGGCCACAGGCCCGCGAACATGTCCCGTGACACCTCGCCGTGCAGCACCGAGACGCCGTTGGCGCGGCCGCCCAGGCGCAGGCCCATGACCGCCATGTTGAAGACGCCGGGATTGCCGCCCTCGTACGTCTCCGCGCCCAGCGCCAGGACCTTGTCCACTTCCACGCCGGGGACAGCCAGGTCGCCGCTGAAGTACTTGGCCACCAGCGAGGCGTCGAACCGGTCGATCCCGGCGGGCACCGGGGTGTGCGTGGTGAAGACGGTCGATCCGCGAGCCGCCTCCACGCCCTCCTCGAAGGTCAGACCAGCCGCCACGTACTCCTTGATCCGTTCCACCCCGAGGAACCCGGCGTGGCCCTCGTTGGTGTGGAAGACCTCGGGGGCGCCGGCCCCGGTGAGCCGGGAGTAGACCCGCAGGGCTTTCACTCCGCCCATGCCGAGCAGCAGCTCTTGGAGGAGCCGGTGCTCGCCGCCGCCGCCGTAGAGGCGGTCGGTGACGGTGCGCGCGGCATCGTCGTTGGAGGGGATGTTCGAATCGAGCAGCAGCAGCGGCACGCGGCCCACCTGGGCCTTGAGGATGTGCGCTCCCAGGGTGCGGCCGCCCGGCAGGGGCAGCGACACCACCACCGGGCTGCCGTCCGCCTCCCGCAGCAGGGACAGCGGGAGCCCGTCCGGGTCCAGCACCGGGTAGGTCTCCGACTGCCAGCCGTCGCGGGTCAGCGCCTGCTTGAAGTAGCCGGCCTGGTAGAACAGGCCCACGCCGATGATCGGCACGCCCAGGTCGGAGGCGGACTTGAGGTGGTCGCCCGCCAGGATTCCGAGCCCGCCGGAATACTGCGGCAGCACCGCTGTGATGCCGAATTCGGGCGAGAAGTAGGCGATCGACTTGGGAGCCTCGTCCCCCAGGCCCTGGTACCAGCGCGGCTCGACCATGTAGCGGGCCAGGTCCGCCGCCGCCGCCTGGACCTTGTCGACAAAGCTCTGCTGGCCCGCCAGCTCCGCCAGCCGCTCCGGTTCGAGCGCGCCCAGCAGCTGGACCGGGTCCCCGTGGACCGAGCGCCAGATCTCCGGCGCGATGGATTCGAACAGGTCGCGCGTGGGCGCGTGCCAGGACCAGCCCAGATTGGTCGCCAACTGGTCCAGCGCGGAAATGGATTCGGGTAGGACGGTGCGGACAGTGAAGCGTCGTATCAGTCTCACCCGCTGGAGCCTACTCCCATTTTGGCAAGGGACGTAGGTCGCTTGCCCCGCGAGCACGGAGGCGCCGGGCCGCCGTGATCCCGTACGGTATTAATTATGCGCCCGAGCGAACCCAAGGCCACCCAGCAGACGCCGCCGCGCGCGTCGCGGCCAAAACCCCACCCGAAGCCCCGGCCAACGCCGCAACCGACTGGGCGACCGACATCCGAAGCGACACCCGAACCAATACCGCCGCCGATGCCGCCCGCGGGCTCGCCGCGACCCGTCGGGCCGCTCGCCAAGCGGCCCCGCGCCACCCCCTTCGCCGGGATCGGCCGCATCCCCGTGGTAGACGTTGGCCCGGTGGCCGAGGGCGGCCGCTGGCCCGCTCGCGCCGTCCCCGGCGAAGCCGTGCCGATCACGGCCACGGTCTTCAAGGAGGGGCACGACTCCGTGGGCGCGACCGCCGTCCTGATCTCGCCCGACGGTCGGGACCATTCGTCCGTCCGCATGGCCGAGGTCAACCACGGGCTCGCCCGCTTCGAGGGCAGACTGGTGCCGGACCGGACTGGGGAGTGGTCGTTCCGGGTCGAGGCCTGGGCCGATCCGTACTCGTCCTGGCGTCACGACGCGCTCATCAAAGTGCCGGTCGGCCAGGATGTCGAGACGGTCTTCGCGGAGGGCGCGCGCGTGATGAAGCGGGCGGCCGGGCGGCGCGGGCTCGCAGCCGAGCCCAAAGCCGTCCTCGAGACCGCCGCCGCCCGCCTCTGCGACCGGGGCCTCAATCCGCAAGAACGCCTGGCCGCGGCGACCGAGGGAACCGTGGCGGCCCTCATGGAGGCCGACCCCCTGCGCGACCATGTCACCAAATCGGCCGCCTACGGCTTGCGGGTCCAACGCGAGCGCGCCCTGGTCGGCAACTGGTACGAGCTCTTCCCGCGCTCGGTTGGCGCGTACTTCTCCCCGGCCCGAGGCTGGGTCTCCGGAACCTTGCGGACCTGCGCGGACGGCATCGGACGTGTCGCCGCCATGGGCTTCGACGTGCTCTACCTGACCCCCGTCCACCCGATCGGCGAGACCTTCCGGAAGGGCCGCAACAACGCTCTGAAGGCGCTGCCGGGCGATCCTGGGTCGCCCTACGCGATCGGGTCGGCGGCGGGCGGGCATGACGCGATCCATCCCGACCTGGGCACTTTCGAGGATTTCGACTACCTGGTGGAGCGCGCGCGCGAGCACGGCATGGAGGTGGCGCTGGACCTGGCGCTGCAATGCTCGCCCGACCATCCCTGGGTCACCGAGCACCCCGAGTGGTTCACGCACCTGCCGGACGGCACCATCGCGTATGCGGAGAACCCGCCCAAGAAGTACCAGGACATCTATCCGCTCAATTTCGACAACGACCCGGAGGGCATCTACCAGGAGATCCTGAGGGTCGTGCGGCTGTGGATAGCCCATGGCGTGACCATCCTGCGGGTGGACAACCCGCACACCAAGCCGTTGCCGTTCTGGGAGCGGCTGTTGGCGCAGCTGGCCCTGGAGGCGCCGGACGTCGTGGCGCTGGCGGAGGCCTTCACGCGTCCGCCCATGATGCGGACCCTAGCGCTGGTCGGGTTCCACCAGTCCTACACCTACTTCGCTTGGCGCAACACCAAGTCCGAAGTGCTTTCCTACTTGACCGAGCTGGCGGGGCCGGAGGGCTCCTTCCTGCGCCCGGCGATCTGGCCGACGACCCACGACATCCTCACGCCCTATATGCAGAAGGGCGGGTTGAACGCCTTCAAGATCCGCGCGATCCTGGCCGCCACCTACGCTCCCACTTGGGGCATCTATTCGGGCTACGAGCTCGCCGAGGATGTCGCCCGGCCGGGCAGCGAGGAACAGCTCGACAACGAGAAGTACGAGTACAAGGAGCGCGACTTCGCCTCCCCCCGGGCGGTCTTCATGTCGGGGCTGTTGGGGAAGCTGAACGCTATCCGGGCTTCTCACCCCGCGCTGCGCCACCTCCGCAACGTCACCGTCCATCCCACTTCCGATGACGCGGTGGTCGCCTATTCGCGGCGGTTGGCTGCCGAGCACTCCCCCACCGGCCAGGCGGACACCGTGCTGGTGGTCCTGAGCCTGGACCCGTCGAGCGTCCGCGAGTCGTTCATCCAGTTGGACTTGGCGGCCCTCGGCCTGGCCCACAATTTGGACGATGCCGCCGGGCCCGCCTTCCGCGCCCACGACCTGCTGTCCGGGGAGACCTACGAGTGGGGTGCCCGTCCCTTCGTCCGGCTCGACCCGCACGCGCTCCCCGGCCACGTGATCCACGTCGAACCAGAGTTGGGGACAGTCCCCAACTCGGGTTACGCCAGGACATCAGGACAAGGCTGAGCGCGCCCAGTCCGAGCCATCCAGGCGCCCCTCAAACCTCAGGTCACGCCAAGGCCACGCCGTAAGCGGCGAAGGCAGCGTCTGACGTGAGCACCGTCAGGTCCTCGACCAAGGCTTGGGCGATCAGCATGCGGTCGAAAGGGTCGGCGTGGTGCAGCGGCAGCGTCCGAACCGCTCCAGCGTGGGCCAACGAGAACCGCAGTTCCCTGAAGCCCTCCCCGGGCACCGCCTCCGTCAGCGGCTCGGGCAAGTCCGGCAGCTTGCCGATGGCCGCCTTGATGGCCACCTCGACGGCGGAGACGGCGGACACGAAGACCTCGTTGTCCGCGTCCTCGATGATCGCCCGATGCGTCGCGGACAGACGACGGTCGTCGATCAGCCACCAGATCAGCACGTTCGTGTCGAGAAGCACCCGCATCAGCCGAACCAGGCCTCGGCGTCCTCGGGCGTGAACTCATCCCATCCGTCTGGGGCGACGAAGCCTGAACCCGCCCATCGACCCGGCTTCCGAGGACTCGCGCTCGCCGCCACGAGTCTGGCGACAGCCCGTCCATTACGTGTGATCGCCACTTCCGTACCGGCCTCGACCTCGACCAGCAGGCGCGACAGGTGAGTCTTCGCGTCGTAAACGCTCACAGTCTTGGTCAGAGTTGTCACAGTTCGACTCTACGGGACTTGACCAACGCTGGTCAACCCATTTCCCGGACGAAGCTGCCTGCTCGCAGCAGACCCCTCGTGTCAATCCTTGCCCTACAGTCAGGGGCATTCGATCTAGCAGAAAGGGATCTCCACGATGAAGATGATTGCAGCCTCGATCACTGTCGCGGGGGCCTGGACAGAAACTCGCAACAATGTCTACGAGTTCGAGGCCTTGGATTCACAGGGCAAGACGCAGTTGAGAGATCCTTCGGCAGGCCTCCACATACGCGCCGACCGCGCGGCATCGCCCATGACCGAAATCTGGTGACGACACTCTCCAGTCGTCCAACCGCGCCACATCCGTCCCCCGACTATTCGGGGGACGGTTCCGTGACTAGTCGAGGAACCGTCCCCTGATGGCCGGCCAACCGAGCGGCATCGTGCAACCCGTATTCAGGCCGACGGCGCGGGGATCTGGGACGCGCCCCTGGGCCGAGCGGTCGAGGCACGCACGGTCAACCCCAACCCGTCGAACTGGCCCGACTCCGGCTCGTCGCCATCGATCAACTCCAGCAGCGCGCTGACCACGCTCATGGAATAGCGCCGGACCTCGACCGACGTCGAAGTGAGCGGCGGACGGGACAACTGGCTGAGCAGCGAATTGTCCCACGCCACCATCGACACGTCGCCTGGCACCTCGACTCCCATCTCGGCCGCCACGCTCAGGCCGACGGCGGCCATGACGTCATTGTCGTAGATGATGGCCGTTGGCCGATCCGGCTGGGACAGCAGGCGGCGGGTGGCCTGCAAGCCCTGTTCGCGGCCGAGGTCGGTGTTCAGGATGACCGGCGGATCGAGGCCCAATGCGGCCATCTCCTCCTTCATCGCCTTGGTGCGGACACCGATATGCAAGTACGAGGCGGCGCCTGCGATCCGGGCGATGTCCCGGTGGCCGATAGCGGCGAGGTAGCGCACCACTTCGCGGATGGCGTCCGCGTCCGCCGTCCACCGAGCCAGGGATTGATCATCCGGCTGCGGTCCCACAACGACGTTCGGCAAGCGTAGTTGCCGCACCAGATCCGGGCGAGGGTCGCCCTCGACCAGGTCCGTCAACAGAACGCCGTCGACTTCGCTGCTGGACGCCCACGCGCGGTAGGTCGCGAGCTCCTCGTCCAAGGTGGCGGCCACCTTCGTGACCAGGAAGAAGTCCCTCGCCGCCAGCACTTCGAGCACACCGGAGATGAACTCCATGTAGTACGGCTCCAAACCCAACAACTGCGGTGGGCGGTTGAACACCATGCCGACCGCGCCCGCGCGCCTTCCGGCCAACGAGCGAGCCGTTCGCGACGGTCGCCAGGAGAGCTCGTTCGCGACAGTCAAGATGCGTGCCCGTGTCTCCGCCGAGACACCCGGTTTGTCATTGAGCGCATAGGACACCGCCGACTGTGAGACTCC
>JAISCU010000300.1 GCA_031265345.1 Bifidobacteriaceae bacterium | reverse complement strand
GCAGGTATGAGCATCGTGCCGATTCTTTGCTTCTGAAGGAGATTCCTGTGCCTGTTGATCTATCTTTGGCAAACGACGGAACGATGGCTGTCCGTGAGTGCAAGACCCGAGAGTACAAGCAGGACATCTCTTCGCCTGCCAAGATCATGCGGTCGATTGTGGCGTTCGCCAACTCGGCTGGCGGGCACGTTGTCATCGGCGTTGATGACGGTCTGCGGGTGGTGGGAGTCCCCGATCCGCTGAGGGAAGAGGAGCGGCTGGCAAATCTGATCGCGGACTGGATCGAGCCACGTTTGGTGCCCGGCATCGAATTGTCGACTGTGGACGGGAGGACCGTTCTGGTCGTGGACGTCTCCGTGAGCGGCCGTCGCCCCCATTACATCAGGGCCGAGGGCGCTCGCGGCGGGGTGTACGTTCGGCTCGGCGCCAGCAACAGGAAAGCCGATCCCGCTTTGATCGCAGAGTTGGAGCGCGGTAGGAGGGGCGAGTTCTTCGACAAACTGCCGGTTCCCACCATGACCGTCGATGATCTGGACATCGGCGCCCTGTCGAAAATGCTGAAGCGTGAAATGAACGATTCGGCCCTGCGCACGTTGTCTCTCATCACAACCGACCAGGGTCGCCTCGTCCCGACGAACGGCGGCGTCCTGATTGCTGGCAAGTTCCGCGAGGAGATCTTTCCGTTCGCGTGGGCACAGTGCGCCAGATTCCGAGGGCCGGAACGACTGGACATGTTCGACCAGATCGAGGTGCACGCACATCTGCCGCGGATCGTCGATGAAGCGATGGCTTTCCTCACCAAGCACGCCTTCAAGACGGCTGAATTCGGCGGCATTCGCCGCAACGACGTGTATTCCATCCCGGTGTCGCCCCTGCGTGAGATCATCGTCAATGCTGTCGCGCACGCCTCGTATTCGGGCGCTCATTCTCCGATCCGGGTGGCTTTCATGGACGACCGAATCGAAGTGGACAACCCCGGTGGCCTGATGCCTGGCCTCACGGTTTCGGACATCGTCAATGGCGTCTCCGAGATCCGCAATCCAGTCTTGGCCAGGGTTTTCAGCGAGATGAACCTCATGGAGGAGTGGGGAACCGGCTTGAAAGGAGTGGTCAAGGCGCTAGCCGAGGGTGGCCTTCCCGCCCCCGAATTCGTGGAGTTGCCGGGAAGGCTCCGTGTGGTGATCCACATCGCCAACCATCAACCAGTCATCTCTCCGCGTCCCGGGACAACGCGAGGCGCGCAAGCGAGACATGAGGATGTGCGTGAGGATGTGCGTGAGGATGCGTCACCGCGGCTGAGCAAGAACGCCGTGACCATCCTATCCGCTGCCCTTGAGGCGGGCCAACTGGGCCGTGGGGAACTCCTGGCGGCAGCGGGCATCCTCGACATCTACGGGAATTATCGCCGGAACATCACCCCGCTGGTCCGTGCGGGCCTGTTGGCCATGACCGAGCCGGGCAGCCCGAGGTCGACCACGCAGAGCTACCGTGTCACCCCAGAAGGCCGCGAATACCTCACCAGGGCGTCCCGCGAACAATAGGGGTTTACGACTGTAGTTCCTCCAGGTCGATCGCGTTCCGAAGGGCACGCCTGGTCTGGTCCAACGCTGGCACGGTTGCGGGGAATAAGCCGAGACGTAGTACTGTTAGCACTCGGAGAACCAGAGTGCTAACCACGGAGAGCCTGAAATGCCGACTTACACGTACGCCTGCAAGAGTTGTGGCCATCGTTTCGACCAGCGCCAGAGCTTCACTGATCCGGCGCTGACCGACTGCCCGCGCTGTGACGGCGCGCTGCGCAAGGTCCTGAACTCGGTGGGGATCGTCTTCAAGGGCTCCGGTTTCTACCGGACCGATTCTCGTAATGCCTCGAAGGGTGCCCTGACGGGCGCTGGCCCCAAACAGGCGCGTGAATCGTCCGAGGCGGCGAAGCCGAGCTCGGATTCCAAGGCTTCGGACAAGTCGTCTAGTGCCCCGGCCTCGAAGGACAGCGCCAAGGTGCCCGCCGCCGTTCACTGATGATCCACAGGGCAAGCTGATTATGCGGGGATAGCGGCTCGTGGCTCCGCTAACCTCGGCGGATGGTCACCCTTCCGGAACGCCGAACCGTGCGCGCCCTGGTCTGGCGGTCGCGCTGGGCAATCTGGGCGCTGTTCGCGGCGGTGCTGGTCCGGATCGCCCTGCCCGGCATCGTCAGCGCGGCCGGTGGAGGCGAGCGGGTGGTCGTCTTGGCCCGCGATGTGAAAGCTGGCGTGCAACTGACGCCAGCCGACCTGCGACTCGCCAACGTTCCCGCGAACGTGTCGCCTGACGGAGCGCTCACCAGCCTCGACGCTTCAGTCGGCGCGTTGCCGCAGGCCGATCTGCCTGCCGGCCTGGTGCTCGATCAATCGTTGCTGGGCGAGGGCCGTCCGCTGGCCGATCTGCCATCCGGTCAGGTAGCGGTGGCCGTGCGCCTCAGCGATGCGGGACTGGCGGCCATGCTCTCAGCCGGGGACCGGATCGACGTGATGGCCTCGCCGGGAGGCGGCGCGTCCGGCTCGATCGCCCCTGCGCAGCGGCTGGCCGAGTCGGCCCTCATCCTCGAAGTCCCTGGCCGTGCGGTCGCTACCGGGGGTGGCCTCGGATCGGCCCTCACTCCTGTCTCGGCAGACGACCAAGACGGTCTGCTGCTGGTGGCGGTGACCCCTGACGAGGCCGCGCTGATCGGCGGCGCCAGTTCCTGGGCGGTCATCACCGCAGTCCTGGTCCCGAACCCGTGACACTGCCGACCTTCGCTCCCGACAGCCTTGATGATTTGCGGGGACCGACCCAGGGGGCGTTACGTTGCCGTTGTTACTGGATTGGACTGCGGCCAACACGTATGACTTGTCTTCCGAGACGAGGGCTGCGGATTCCGCGCTGAGTGCGTTTTGCCTGGGGGACCGTCCGTCCTGAACTCAGCTAATGCCAGTCACCAGTGCGGGGGCACCGCGTCTAGGAACTCGGAGTCGGTGACGTGGTCGGTGTCGCCCCAGGTGGCGGCTGTGTCGGACTCACCCGCGCTCGGTAGCGGGTCTGGGCCCGTTGCGCGCGGAGCGGTGGGGGGCGGATCGGCAAGACTGCCAGCCGGGGAAACGCGGCCAGATGCGGTTGGGAGCGGACCTGTGAGCGCGGCATCGGACATAATCGTGGCGGGCGGAGACCCCGCCCTGCGATGAGCCCTTCGCGTGTCCACAAACCAAGTCTAGGAGATCGGGCGCGGCCAAGGACGAAACCCACGCCTTGTGGGACCCCTACAAGGAATCCTGTGGCGTCCCGACGAACGCGCGTGTGGGGCCGAAGCCGCTTAGGCTCGAAGCGACAAACCCGCACCCGACCCGAGGTATCAGCTTGACCGCGACCATCCCGTCCCAGATCGCCACCGTTCCCCGCGCTGGCCGCACCGGCGCGCAGTTGAGGGCACATGCCGAGCGGGTGGACGCCGCTGTCAGAGCCCCTGAACTGCAGGCTCAGGCGAAGCAGCACCAGCGCGGCAAGCTGACCGCCCGCGAGCGGATCGCGTACCTGTTGGACGAGGGGTCGTTCGTTGAGTTGGACGCCCTGGTCGAGCACCAGTCGCAGGCGTTCGGGATGGGCGCCAAGAAGATCCCCGGCGACGGGGTGGTGACTGGTTACGGCACGGTCGACGGGCGCCAGGTGTGCGTGTTCGCGCAGGACTTCACGGTCTTCGGCGGGTCTCTGGGCGAGGCGCACGGGCAGAAGATCGCCAAAGTGCAGGACATGGGTTTGAAGCTGGGTGTGCCGATCATCGGGATCAGCGACGGCGGCGGGGCGCGGATCCAGGAGGGCGTTGCCGGGTTGACGCAGTTCGCGGAGATGTTCCGGCGCAACGTGGCGGCGTCCGGGGTGGTTCCGCAGATCTCGTTGATCCTGGGGCCATCCGCCGGGGGAGCGGTGTACAGCCCGGCGTTGACGGATTTCATCGTGATGGCGAGGGGCACCAGCCACATGTTCATCACCGGTCCGGACGTGATCAAGACGGTCCTGGGCGAGGACGTCTCCTTCGAGGAGCTGGGCGGCGCGGACACCCACACCGCCAGGTCCGGGGTGGCGCACTACGCGGGCGAGGACGAGCACGACGCGATCGATTTCGTCAAGTCGTTGCTGTCATATCTGCCGCCGAACAACCTGACCGACCCGCCCTGCTACGCCCCGCCCGGCCAGCCGCCCGCGCTCGACCCGGCGCCCACGGCCAGCGACGTCGCGCTTGACGGCCTGATCCCGGACCAGGACAACCATCCCTACGACATGCACGCGGTGCTGGAGGCCGTCCTGGATTACGGCGACTACTTGGAGCTGCAGGCCGCCCACGCACCGAACGTGATCACCGCCCTGGGCCGCGTGGAGGGGCGCTCGGTCGGGGTGGTCGCGAACCAGCCGTCGGCGATGGCGGGGACTCTGGACATAGCCGCCTCGGAGAAGGCCGCCCGGTTCGTGCGCACCTGCGACGCCTTCGGCATCCCGATCCTGACGTTCGTGGACGTGCCGGGATTCCTGCCCGGCACGGACCAGGAGTGGGGCGGGATCATCCGGCGTGGCGCGAAGCTGATCTACGCCTACGCCGAGGCCACGGTGCCGTTGGTGACGGTCATCACCCGCAAGGCCTACGGCGGCGCCTATATCGTGATGGGCTCGAAGAAGCTCGGGGCGGACATCAACCTGGCGTGGCCGTCCGCTCAGATCGCGGTGATGGGCGCGGAGGGGGCTGTGAACATCCTGCATCGCCGGGCGCTGGCGGCGGCGTCCGCGGAGGGCCGGGAGGCGGACGAGCGCGCCCGGTTGGTCGCCGAGTACGAGGACGCCCTGGTCGGCCCGTACGAGGCCGCTAAACGGGGTTACCTCGACGCCGTCATCCAACCGCACCAGACCCGCTTCCAAGTCACCGCCGCCTTGCGCGCCCTGCGCACCAAACGCGTCGCCGCGACGCCCAAGAAACACGGGAACGAGCCGTTATGACACCGGGATTCACCGTCCGGGGCGCCGCCACGCCCGCCGAGTTGGCCGCCCTGGCCGCCTCCCTCGCAGCTTTCACGGTCCCGGAGCCGACCACTACGCACGATGCCGTCCGGCCGTCTGATGCCCCGGCGGCATCGTCCAACTGGGGTCGGGTCCCCGTCGGATGGACCGCTAGCCTCCTCCCGGCCTGAGCCACAGGTAGACGTCCGCCAGGGCTTGCGGCGTGCCGCGCTCCAGCGCGATCCGTACGCAGGCGGTGTTCCACGCCCAACGCTGTAGGCCATCGATTTCGGACGGCGGCCCATAGGCGGCGGCGATGCGCGAGGCCAATTCGGCGAAGAGTTCTTCGGCGGACAGAGCCAGGAGGGCGTTATCGAAGCCTTCGTACCTCTTGAACGGGCGCTCGCGCGCCAAGCCCCGATAGTGGGCCATGGCGACCGCGCTCAGCTGTTCTTCCGCGAACTCCGAATGGACCCGCCAGGGCAGCCCGTAGACGGCCGCGTCGATCCATTCCTGTTCCGGCCCCATTGCTCGGTCGAGTCCGTCCTCGAGTGAGGACCACTCGTGAACGGTGCCGCGCGTACCGAACCGGGTGCGGGGCCAATCCGAATCGCCTGCCTCCCGCGCGAGGTCCAGGCCTATCCTCAGCGACCGTCCGAGTTCCCGCCACATCTAGCGGTCTCGGCTTCTCGATGGTGCAGGTGACTGAAGCCATCCAATGCGAGGCGGTACCGGAGCGCCAATTGACCTGCGAGCGGCCCTCCACGTCCAGGCGCGGTGGTCGAAGGACTCGAGCGCCGCGCCGCTGATTCCCCCAACGCGGCCGTCGGAACCGCCGATTCTGCCTGAGACCATTCCCTGATCCTAGTCAGCCGGGAAAGACGACTGAGCGGCATCAGGCAACGGCTGTGATCGTGACGTTGGCGAACTGGCCGAGAGTCGGCGGGACGACCAGCGAGTGGGCGCGATGCGCACGCCGCGCTGGCCGCGGGCAAACAAGAGGGGCGGCGCGTCCAAGCGGACACGCCGCCCCCACAGAGCGACCTTCAGGCGATCAGTTGCGCAAGATGGCCAACACCCGGAGGATGTGGAAATAGAGGAACACCAGGTCGACCAGCAGTCCGAAGGCCGCTTGCCAGGCGTACCGCGCCGGGATGCCCCCCTCGACGCCGCGCTTGATGAAGTCGAAGGACAACACCAGGCAGTAGGCGCCCAGCAGGATGACGATCGGGCCGAGGATCAGGCCGAGCGGGACGCCGAAGACCTCGATGTCGGTGTCCAGGCCGAACATCGAATGGGTGGCGCCGGCGAGCACCATGAAGAAGTTGACCAGGGCGTACACCAGGTAGGCTAACAGCGCGACCAGCACGATCCGCGCCGCTCTGCCGCTCGCCCGCACCTTGCCGGACGCGAACAGTGCCAAGGTGATGCCGAACACGGCGAAGGTGGCGAGCACGGCCTGGATAATGATCCCGGGCCAGATCGCTTCGAACAACATCGAAAGTCCGCCCAAGAAGAGGCCTTCGGCGGCGGCGTAAAGCGTGATCAGGACGGGACTGGGTTCACGCTTGAAGGAGTTGACCAGGCACAGAACGAAGCCCGTGATCATTCCAACCCAACACAGGTGCGGGAAGGCCGGGGTGAACAGCCAGCCGACCACGGCGCTGACGAGCAGCACGGCCAGCATGCCGACCGACTTGATCAGCACGTCGTCATAGGTCATGCGGCCGGTCTGGACGGGGCTGGCCGAAGGCGCGGCGTACATCGCGTTCAGTTGCGGTGCCTGGGCGCCGTAGGCGTTGGTCTGGCCGTACTGGCCGTACTGGCCATATTGGTCGTACTGGCCGTACTGACCGGTTTGGCCATAAGAATTGTTCGGAGCGACGGTGGTTTGCTTGCCGTTGAAATACGGCGAGCGGGTGAAGGCTGGATTGCTCATGCACCGATTCTAGTCATGTCGGATTAATCATGGCCAATACCACCGCTGCGCCCTCGGCTGAAAGCGCGCCCAGCCCGGTCTCACGCCGGGGCCGCAACGGCCTCACGCGGTGCCGATCCCGGCCCCGCGCCGGCCTCACACCGGGTCGGCATCGGCGAAGGCGAGCTTGGTGATCTGGCGGGCCTCGGACTCCGGCTCCATGAAGACCGGGGCCGTCCAGGAGTAGCGCACCCGCCACCCGGCGGTCTCCAGGACCGCAGGCCAGAAGCGGATCTTGGTGCGCAAGGAGGGCTCGGCCATGAACACCGGGTCGTCGGTCATGACGGCCACCAGTTCGCGGGCCGGTCCCGGATCGGGCCGGACGGCCAGCTTGATCCAGGGGCCGTGCTCGGGGCCGTAATTGGCGGTGACATGGGTGCCTCGACGTTCGACGCGCCGGGCGAGGTCCGCGAACAGCGCGTCGGAGACCTGTGGCCCGGACAGCGGCAGCGCTCTAGGGTGCGCGGCGGTGGCCAGCACCTCCTTGAACAACTGCGGCCCGGCGCCCTTCAGCCGGTCGTCATCCAGGTCCGCCGAGGACAACGAGCTCACCACGGTCAGGCGTCGCCGTCCCGCCAGCAGGATGTCGGTGAGCGCGACCGCCCCCGGATCTCCCGCCAGTTGGCCGAACTCGTACATGACGGCGCCTCGGGGCGACCTGGCCAGGCCGGGAGCGAAGATCACAGCGTCCCGGCTGACTCCGACAGCGGCATCGGCGGCGGCTATCACCAGCGGTTCCGGCCCGGTCTGCGCCAAAGCTCTGGTCAGCACCTGGTTGCCGCCCTTGGCGGTGTGCTCCAGCGCCGACCGCACCCGTGCGGCGTGCTCGGGGGTGGCCGCGAACAGGGCCAGGGACTCGGACGGCCAGCGCGCCAGGTGGGCCTCGATCAACGCCACGGCGGCCTCGACCTCGGCGGGCGGAGCGTCGACCCGGTCCACTCGCGCGGCTCCGCTCGCCAACTGGCCGTTGGCGCCGATGTGGGTCCAAGCCACGCGCGGCTCGTGGTCGCGGCTCGGCAGGGCCGGGCCCAGCGTCAGGCAGCCTTGCGACTCGAGCAACTCGGTGACCCTGGGGTCGCGGGCGTTCGCGACGGACGGCAGCGGCACACGGGGCAGGAAGTCTCCAGCCGCGCCGGTGAGGGTCGAACCGGTGGCGCGGGCGGCGTCGCCGATCACCACGGCCTGCTTGCCGCGCGCCAAGGCGGAGGCCGCCTGGGCGGGCGTCATGGTGTCGGCGCCATCGATTATGACCAGGTCGATGGGCGGACCGCCCAGTTCGGTGAGCGGGATCGCCTGCGGCACCATCACCGGTCCGGCCAGGATGCAGGGCCGGGCGGCGAACCCGACGTCGGGCGCGAGCGCCAGGGCGCGGCGCAAGGAGGTCCCGGCGTCCAGGTGCGACAGCTTGAACAACTGCGCCGGATAGGCTTCAGCCGCGCGTTCCCGCCAGGTCACGCAGGCCGCCCGGATCGGAAGCGGCTTGGTGGCGGTGTGGGCTATGTCGAGTTCGCGGTACGAATCGACCAGCGCGGTCAGCGTGTCGCCGCTCATCGAGGACAGCGACGGATGGTCCTCCAGGGCGTGCGACAGCACGGCCGACCACCAGGCGAAGTCGATCTCGCGGACAACGGCTTCGGTCAACGCCTCGGCCTCGGCGCCGGTCGCGCCCAATTCGGGACCGGCGCCGCGCGCCAGCAGATCGTCGACCAGCGGTCCCAGACCGAAATCGAGCAGCGACACGGTCAGGTAGTTCAGCTCAGGCAGGAAATCGAGCGAGTCGCGGTCGATGTGCAACCGGGAGAGCAACTCGGTCAGTTCATCGAATGAGAGCTCCGCCAACGGCTGGTGCCCATCCGCCAGAGCCGCGTCGAGCGCGGCGACGTCCGCCGCCACAGCCGAGAATTCGGCCTCGATCTGGTGCATCCCGACGGGCAGTTTGGGCCAGGGCACGCTCGGGGACCAGCTCATCCAGATGTTGCGCTGGGCTTCGACCTGGACCAACGCGGCGTGGAGATCTTCGACCTGCAGGCCCGGCCGGACCAGGTCGCGGGCTTGGCGGCGCAGCCGCCGCCGCATCCCAGCGGACATCTCCTGGTCGTGGGCGTTGCGCCATTCCGGGGTTGCCGTGGCAGCCACCATGTCACCGGGCGACCGTTCGAAGATCTCGGGTATGAACTGGTCGAGGGCCTCGCGCACGCCTCGGAGCATGTTCAACTGCTCGCCCCAACCGGACAGCGAGGTCGATTCCTTGAGCCCGGTGCGGCCAACCACATCCCGCATGGCGGCCACCGTCCCGGCCAGGGAGCCGTTCCGCAGCCGGTCCAGAGCCGCCAGCATGGCGGCGGTGGTCTCAGGGTCGAACACTTTGGCGCCCAGCCAGGCCGTCACGTCCGGGGTCAGCTTGAACATCCCCAGTTCGGTAGCGCGGCGCAGGGACGTCTTCGCGTGGGTCCGCGCGTCTCCGACCAGGGACAGAACGCCAGAATGGCCCAACTGGCAGGTGGTCCGGGTGTCCGGCGACTCCTCGGTGATCTGGGCCAGCGCCTGCAGAGCGTCGGCCGGGCTGACGCCGAGCTCGGGCAGCGGGTCGTGAAGAGCCGCCAAGTAGCTGGTGATCTGGGCGGACCGCTCCGCCAGCGCGGTCCTGATCTGCCCGATCCCAGCCGCGTCCACCGGTGGCGCGGTCACCTGCAACCCCGAGACCAACTGGACCAACGACTTGTCCCGCCAATCCGGGCTCGGCTCCAAGTCGAGCAGGCATTCGCCCAGGCCGAACGCCCGTAGCATCTTCGCGACGGCTCGCTTCTCGGCCGCAACGCCGGAGACGTACAGGACGGACCGACCCGAGCCGACGGCATCGGCCACGATGGCCGCCACGGTGGCCGCGACCGGCGCTCCGGCCGGCGCGTCGACCAGCGCCGAAGTCCCGGCGGCCACCACGTCGAGGACGTGGAGCTGCGCCACGTCCAGATCGCCCACGCCGCGCTCGTGATCGGGCGGGCGGTCGTAGCCGACCAGCGGCGGCACCACTTGGCGCGACAGCTGCGAACGCGCCTCGAGGTCGCCAGCCAGGGCCGTCAACAGTGGATGATTCATCGCCAGCGGACGGGCTTCGGCCAGATCGGTGGCCAGGACCTTGCCGGGGTGCTCGAACACGCCCACGATCAACTTGTTCTTGACCCGGAAATCCTCGAACACGGCTTGGCCCATAGCGCTGATGGCGTCGAAGACCGGCGCCGGGTTGAACGACATGCCCGCCATCGCGTCGCGCGCCATCGCCGCAGGGTCCAGCGGGATGCCGAGGTCCGCGAGCACCCGCGTCAACTCGGGATTGATCGTCAGCGCGGGCTCGAGCTCCAGTTCCATGCCGTGCTTGCCTTGGACCAGCACGATCGGCCGCAGCATGACCGGCACCCGCCGTGCGGTGGCGGCCCCGGTCTTGGCGTCGGTCTGGGTCCACAGGGCAATGCCCAGGCCCAGATGTGTTGGCGGCAGCCCGTAGGTCGCCGCATGTTGGTCGGCTTTGGCCTTGAGGTTCTCGGCGGCCGTGGAGGCTTCGCGGTAGGAGACGCGGTCCCGGATCAGCGACCGCAGCTCGGTGGTCCGCCCGGCGTACAGTTGGGCGATCCCGGACGGGTGCGCCAAGGTCAGGTCCAGGACGGTGTTGCCGAGCGCGGCTATGTCCACTTCCGCGCTCGTCCCGCCCAGCCGGCTCAACTCCTCGTCCCAGGCGGCGAACACCTGGCCGAGTTGGGCTGCGCGCAAGTCGCCGGCCGTGACGGCGCGCGGCCCGCTGGCAGGGGCTTCCGCCGCCTCGGATTGGCGTTTGCGACCGGTTAATGCGAACAAGGCAGGCCTCACCCGATCCACGTTAGGCGTCTTTCGCCCGGAATCGCGGGAGGCGCGGCGGCGGGGCTCCTCATAGGCGCACGATGCCGCTCGGCCGGGTCCGCCTTGCCCCGCCGACTCGCCTCGCGCCGGTTCGCGGCTTAGGCTTGGATAGCCAGTGCCGAAGGAGCAAAATGGACCCCACCCAACTTCCCGCCGTGCCACGCAGCCAGGCGGCCCCATTGACGCGACGCCACGCGGCGGCCGCGCCGCCCGCGCTCGAGCCGTTGACCGCGCAGACGGTCGCGCAGGGCGCCCAGGCCATCGCCGCCAACATGGAACGCGTCATAGCGGGCAAGAATCAAGCCATCGAGCTCGTCGTGACCATGTTCCTGGCCCATGGACATGTCCTGATCGAGGACGTGCCCGGTGTCGGCAAGACGATGTTGGCGAAGGCTCTGGCGGCGTCGATCGGCGCGAGCGTCAAGCGCATCCAGTTCACGCCGGACCTGCTGCCCTCGGACGTCACCGGGTCGCCCATCTTCAACCAGGCGACCCGCGAGTTCGAGTTCGAGCCGGGGCCGGTCTTCGCGAACATCGTGATCGCGGACGAGATCAACCGCGCCAGCCCCCGCACTCAGTCGGCCCTGCTCGAATGCATGGAGGAGGGGCAGGTCACGGTCGAGGGCTCGACCTACCGGCTGGACGAGCCGTTCCATGTGGTCGCCACCCAGAACCCCATCGACATGGAAGGCACCCATTCGCTGCTGGAGGCCCAACGCGACCGTTTCATGGCCCGCGTCACGATGGGCTATCCGGACGAGGAGGCGGAGCACGCCATGGTGCGGGCGCGCGACCTGGACGAGCCGATCACGGCGTTGCGGCCGGTGGTCTCCTTGGGCTCCATCAACCGCATGATCGACGCCTGCCGCCGCACCTACGTGGCAGATGTCGTCAGCCGCTACGCCGTCGCCTTGACGCGCGCCACCCGGCACAGCCCGGCTCTGGCCCTGGGGGCCTCGCCCCGCGCGGCAGTCCATCTGCTGACCGCGGCCAAGGCGCTGGCCACCGTGCAGGGCCGGGGCTATGTGATCCCGGACGACATCCAGACCCTGGCCGAGCCGGTGCTGGCGCACCGGGTCATGCCGGTGGCCCCGGCCCGCGGAGCGGAGGCGATGACCCAGGCGAACGCCATCATCCGGGACTGCGTCGCCACCGTGCCGGTGCCCGTGGCCGCTGGGCAGTGATGCCTGGCTCGGGGCGTCCCAGGCGGCGCGTCGAACTGACTGGCCGGGGCATCTGCCTGGGTCTGGCCGGAGGCCTGTTCGTCGCCACAGCCGTGGTCTTCGGCCGCTCGGACGCCCTCGAGGCCGGGGTGACGCTGTTCGTGGCACTCGTCCTGAGTGGGCTCGTGGCCCGGCTGGCCCGGCCTCCGGCCACCTTTGTGCGCACCATCACGTCTGGCACCCTGGCGCCGGGCACCTCCGTCGAGGTTGAGCTCGCGCCCGTTCCCGGCAGCGGCCCAGTCCCGCCGCCCGCCTGCGTGGTGGACCACACCCCGTGGGTCGAGGCGGACGTGACCCCCAACCGTGACGGCACGGCCCTCGGCTACACCTTCGTCGCCCCAGGGCGCGGGGCCTATCCGATCGGCCCGGCGCGGATCACGCTGCCGGGGCCGCTGGGCCTGGTGGCCGCCTCCTATTACAGCGCTCCGCCCGCCGAGTTGTTGGTGGCCCCGGCCTTGGTCGAGGTCACGGTGCAATTGCCGGACGCGGAATCCGATCTCCCGCAGGTCCGCACGCAGGCGGGCGCGGAGCGCGTGACCGAGCCGGCGGCCGTGCGCGACTACCAGTCCGGCGATCCCCGTCGGCTAGTTCACTGGAAGGCGACAGCCCGTCGAGAC
>JAISCU010000187.1 GCA_031265345.1 Bifidobacteriaceae bacterium | reverse complement strand
GTCAACGCCGCCCTGAAGCTCGACGTCCCGGCTGATGCCGACGACGGCGCCTTCAAGTCGACCCTGACCCTGACCCTCATCTAGCACCCCGTCCAGCCGTTCCGGCCAATCAGCCGCGGGTCACGGCGAAACGGCCCTGACCCGCGGCGACACCAGTCCGAACACGGGTTGGTGCCTGGCACCAACCCGTGTTCGGAGCGAAGAACGCGGACCCCACCAAGGAAAGAAGACAACCAGAATGTTTCGAACCAGCGCCAGGAAATCCCTGGCCACCCTCGCCACCGGCGCCATGACGGCGGCGGCGCTGATCGTCATGGCGCAGCCCGCGGCCGCGGCCGACGACCCCCTGAGGCTGGGAAGCCTCCAAGTCACGCCCGCCTCAGGGCAGATCGACGCCGCCAACAAGACCGGCTGGCTGGAATCCGCGTCCACTGACGCGGGCCAAGTCTGCCCGGCAGGCTACCGCTACTCGTCCGAGCTCATCCCCTACATCGACGGCGTGCGCGTCCCCGGATTGGTCGCCGCCTGGGCGATGCTCGCGGGAGACACCGCCATGGCGCCGTCGATCAGCGGCCTCGATGACGGCGACACCCACATCTACCGCACCGGCAGCTACATCATCAGCCCCCATGCGTCGGTCACTTTCCCTTGGACCGCCGTGGCCCCCCAGGGCGGCACGGTCGAACTGCGCCACACCTGCGAGGACAGCTACGGTTACGGCGAAGGCTTCGACCCGTACTACTCCGTCACCATCGAGGTCCAGCCGGGCGGCGCCTGGCAAGTCCTGGGCGCGCCACCCGCGCCAGCCTCGTATGACAGCTCCGAATCCGACATCAACTTCGAACTGCCGCCGATCACCTCTCCGCCCACACCGCCCACCGGCCTGAAGATCACGGTCAAGCCCGGCGCGACCACCCTGACCGGCCCCGCCACCCGTGAGCCCGGCCAGATCTGGACGGCCACCGGCGCGCTCGGCAACGTCACCGTGAACGACGACCGCCGCGACTCGACGGCCGACGCCTGGACGCTCAACGGCAAAGCCTCGGACTTCGCCGCCACCGGCCAAGACCCGATCTCCTCGGCCAACCTCGGTTGGACCCCGGCCAAGGTCTCCGGCGCCGGCACCGCGGGGGCAGTGGTCGCGCCCGGCGTGGGCGGCGGCCTGTCCGTCGACCAGGCTTTGGCGACCGGCTCGGCTTCCGACGAACAAGACGTCACCACCACGGTCGATGCCGCGTTGACGCTTGACGTCCCCGCCGACGTCAACGCTGAGGGCGGCAGTTTCAAGTCCACTCTGACCCTGACCCTCATCTAGCACCCGACCAGTGACCCCACCAGGGCAAGGTGCCGCCGGCCCGATCGATAGCGGAACAGGGAACAGGCCCCTGTTCTGGCAGTCCCGCCGCAAGCAGAACGGGGGCCTGTCCCCCGTTCTGATTGACGGCGGCACCGGCCCCGAACACGGGTTGGTGCCTGGCACCAACCCGTGTTCGCAACGAAGAAGAACGCCGACACGATTTAAGGAAGAAGACAACCGAAATGTTCCGAACCAGCGGCCCGAAGGCCCGGCCCATGATCGCGACCGGCGGACGGGCGCGGCGGATCACGGCCACGGCGCTGGCCGCGCTGGCGCTCGGGGGTCTTGGCGCGGCATCGTCCGCGTGGGCTGAAGACGACCCCGAGGCGGACGTGACCTGGGGCGTGCGGCCCTCGAACCAGACCGGGCCGGACGGGCGCAACGCCTTCGACTTCCAGGTCGCGCCCGGCACCACCATCGAAGACTGGATCGCGGTCACCAACTACTCCGACCGGGCAGCCGCGTTCCGGGTCTACGCGGCCGACGCCACGACCGACTACGACACCGCCCAATACACCCTGATCGGGGCGGAACAGGCCTCGACCGACTTGGGCTCATGGACCGCCGTGGACTCCGGCCCGTCCGAATGCCCCGACACCGACGACCAAGCCGAGGAGACCTGCGCCCACGACCTGGGCGTGCGCGTCACCCTGGCGGCAGGCGAGAGCCGTGCCCTGCCGTTCGCCATCGCCGTCCCCTTCGACGCCACGCCCGGCGACCATTCGGCCGGGGTGGTGGCGTCCTTCGAGCAAGAGACCACCGACGATTCCGGCACGCTGGTGCTGATGGAACAACGCGTCGGCGCCCGCGTCTACCTGCGCGTCGATGGCCCGCTCGAAGCCGCCGTCGGCGTGACGGGCGTGACCGCCTCCTATGACGGCTCGTGGAATCCGGTGGGACGCGGCAGCGCCACGGTCGGATTCGACATCACCAACACCGGCAACGTCCGCCTGTCCGGCGAGCCGCGGGTGGAACTGTCCGGGCCGTTCGGGATTGGCCTGGGCACGTTCACGATCGACCCGGTGGAGAACCTGCTGCCCGGAGGCACCGGCCACGTCACCGCCGCGCTGCCCCGCGTGCCGCCGCTGTTCTTCCTGTCCGCCCAGGTCACGGTCACCCCTTTGCCCGGCGACGGCGACGTCGGGTCGGTTTCCCTGGACCTGGAGCCGGTGACCGGGTCGGCCCGCACTTGGGCCATCCCCTGGTCCGGCCTGGGCGTGGTCGCCTTGGCCGGCTTCGGCACCTGGTTCGTGGTCTGGCAGCGGCGGCGGGCGCGCCTCCGGTTGGCCACCGATCTGGCGGCCTACGCGGACCAGATCCGGGCGGAGGCTGGGGCTGGCTCCCACGCGGGCGCCATGCGGGGAACCCGATGAGCGGCCCAGGGCGGCGGACCGTGCGCTTGATCGCCTCGATCACCGGGTGGGGCCAGTCCCGGTTCCGCGGCCACCGCGGTCTCGCCGGGCCTAGGAGGGGGCGGGTGATTGTCCTGCTGGCGACGGCGGCTTGGGTCACCGTCGCCTGGCTCGGTCCGGCCCAGGGCTGGGCCGCGTCCAGCGACGACTCGTCGGGAGCCTCGGACGTGCGGGTGACGGTGCCGCGCCCGGCCAGCCCCACGGCATCGGCGACCGCCAGTCCCACGGCATCGCCCACCCCCAGCTCCACGGCATGGACGCCGGGGCCGCCCGCTTCCACCACGGGCGGCGGGGGCGGCTCCAATCCCGGAGGCGGATCCTCGGGCGGAAGCTCGCCGGGCTCCGGCGGCGATTCGGACGACGGCTCCGGGGGCGACGGCGACCCCTGCGCGCAGACCGAGCCGCCCTTGCCGCCCGCTCCCGCCGAAGACGCCAGCGCCGCCACCGTTGACCAGGGCCTCTACCTTCCGGGCAACAAGGTCACCGCGACCGCCACCGGCTACAGCCCCGGCGAGCAGGTCCAGTTGGTGCTCTTCTCCCAGCCGCGTCTGTTGGGGAATTTCACCGCCGATGCCGCCGGTCAGGTCCAGGCCGTCTTCGCAGTTCCCGACGACGCGCCGCCCGGCACCCACATGGCCCAATTCACGGGCTGGTGCGGCAATCTGATCACCAGTGCCGAGGTGCTGGTCGGCGTGGCGCCGGACCCGCCCGCCGAGAGCGGCCTTCCGGCGTGGGTGTGGTGGTTGGTGGTCGTCTTGATCCTGATCGCCTTGGCGTTGGTCGCCCGACGCATTGTCCGCCTGATGCGCGAACGGCCCGGCGGAGCGGAGACGCCTCTGTGACCGTCATTCCCTCCGTGACCGCTGCCGCCAGGCCTGCGGGCCGACCCCGTCTGAGTCGGTCCCGCTTGCCCGTTGCGCTGCGGCGAGAACTCGCTCCCCGCGACGCGCGTTGGTGGATCGGCGCCGCCATCACCGCCGTTTCGGCTCTGCTGATGGCGTTCGTGGCGCATGCGGCCGTGTTCTCCGGATTCCAGCACCAGCGGGCCCAGGCGTTGGCCTATGACGCTTTGCGTTCATCGCTGGCCAAAGCCGAAGCGCCGACCGGCCAGCTGGACCTGCACGAGGAAATGGTCGCGCCCGGCACGCCCGTGGCGTTGCTCTCCATTCCGGCCGCAGGGGTTTCCGAAGTGGTGCTGGAAGGCTCGGACGCGCAGGTGTTGCGGGGCGGGGCGGGGCACCGGCGCGATTCGGCCGTGCCCGGACAGCCCGGCACAGCCGTGATCCTGGGACGCCAGGCCACCTATGGCGGACCCTTCCGTGAACTCGGGCGCCTGGTGCCGGGCGACACGATCACCGTCACCACCGGCCAGGGACCGGCCACCTACCGGGTGTTCGCCTTGCGGCGCGCTGGCGACCCGCTGCCGGAGCCGCTGCGGCCTGGCCAGGGACGCCTCGAACTGATGACCGGCGACGGGCTGGCGCTGTTCCCGGACGGGGTGCTGCACGTCGACGCCGAATTGATCAGTCCGCCGCGTCCCGCCTCCACCAGGGTGATGGCTTACGCGGCCCTGCCAGTGGCCGAGCGCGCCATGGGCCAGGACTCGAACGCCTGGTTCGTCGCCTTCTTCATCGCCGTCTTCTGCGTCGCCGCCGCCTTCGGCGTGTGGTGGCTGTGGCGCTCTTGGGGCCGGTGGCAAGCCTGGTTGATCGGGCTCCCGGTGCTTCTCACCCTCGGCGTGACCTGCGCCGACTTCATCATGAACGCTCTACCGAATCTGCTCTGACTTGACGAATCGAGGACTCCAATGATCACAGTTGGCCCCGCGCGGCCCGCACCGAGCCGGGACGCCGCCCAAACCGCGCTGCTGGAACCGGTGGTGGCGGCGGTTACCGGGGGCGCGGCATCGGACACTGTTGAAAACCTGGCGCTTGCCCCATTGCCCGGCCTGTTGGACTACGCCGAGCAGTTCCCCGGCCCGAGCCAGCCGCTCTCGATGATCGAGGCGCGGGAGGTCTCGGCCTGGTTCGGGGCGCACAAGGTGCTCGAGCGAGTGTCGCTGACCATGCCGCCCGGGCAGGTCACGGCGTTGATCGGGCCGTCCGGGTGCGGCAAATCGACCTTCCTGCGCACCCTCAACCGGATGCACGAGTTGGTGACCGGCGCGGCGCTGGCGGGGGCGGTGCTGTTGGACGGAAGCGACATCTACGACCGCGGGCACAAGATCCAGGACGCGCGCAAGGCCGTCGGCATGGTGTTCCAGCGGCCCAACCCGTTCCCGGCCATGAGCGTGTATGACAACGTGCTCGCTGGATTGCGCCTGACTGGTCGTCGGGCCTCACGGGACCGCCAGGACCAGATAGTCGAGACCTCGCTGACCCGTTCGGGGCTGTGGGCCGAGGTCAAGGATCGGCTTCGCCAGCCCGGTGGGAGCCTGTCCGGCGGGCAACAGCAGCGCCTGTGCATCGCCCGCTCGTTGGCGGTGAAACCGAAAGTGCTGCTGATGGACGAACCCTGTTCGGCGCTGGATCCCACTTCGACGCGCGTGATCGAGGAGACCATGGGCGAGTTGCGGAAAGAGGTCACGATCGTGATCGTGACCCACAATATGCAGCAGGCCCAGCGGGTCTCCCAGCAGTGCGCCTTCTTCCTGGCCGCCCAGGGGACGCCCGGCGTGATCGTGGAGCATGGCGACACCGAGGCGATGTTCGGCCAGCCGCGCGATCAGCGGACGGCGGACTACGTGCACGGGCGGTTCGGGTAGGCGTTCTGGCGGTTCGGCGGCACGGCCGTGTGGCGGCGGCCGGACTGCGGGAATAGCAACCGCCAATGGCGGGCCGAAAAGACAAATCCCCTGGCGTTCGATCACGACATCCAGGGAATTCGGCTTTCTGCCGGACACTTCGAAATCGATGTCCAGTGGATTTGTCTTTTTGCGGACGGCGCCCGCGTCACGGGACCACGAAACCCCAGGTCAGAACCTCGCCCCAGAATGGACCCGATCCCAGAAAGACAAATCCACTGACTCTCGCGAGAATCAGGCTCGCCAGAAAGACAAATCCCCTGGACTTCGCACACGACATCCAGGGAATTCGGCTTTCTTCCTGGATGTCTCAGGCGACATCCAGGGCATTTGTCTCTTGTCCCACGCGGAATTCGGCCGCGGCCAGGTGCGAAGTCTTGGGGGCTTGTGGACACTCGACCGAGGCCGGGGTTTCCGGCCCGTTTCGAATACCGCCGCCCCGTGCACCGACCGCAGAACCGCCGCGTGCGGCCGCGCCTCGGACCGCGAAGTCTCATCAAGACCGGTTGTCTGGACATTCGGACTAATGCCCGCTACGATGGGCGGCGCGGCCATCGAGAAGCTGCCTGAGGGCGGCTTCGGAGCCTGCGTGCCGGCGGGGGTGTGGGCGAAATCCCGAAGCACGCGGGTCGCGCCGTCGCGGCGCGGGGCCGCCTGATCTGGGGCGCGGCGGCTACTGCCGCGCCCCGGATCGTTCCGCCGCCAACGTCCAGCGCATGACAGCCATAGCCGATGCCCACTGGGTCTGGATCGCCTGCCCGGTCCCCTCATGGCAGCTTGATTCCGGCCCGAGGCGCAACAGCCAGACCGGCGTTTCTTGCGGGAGTGGGCAGCTTGGATCAGAAGTGGAACCCGTGCCGATTCCCGCGCACGACAACGTCAAAGGCTCGCGAGGGCCGCAGTTCCGGACTCGAACACACCACGGAAGCGTTCCTGCTCTGGCTTGCTGACACCTGCGCCCTCGGCGAGGGAACTCCATCGACTGACCGCGCAGGCCACTCTGGCGGCCTCTTGACGCGCCTGCCCCGCCGTGAGCCCGAACGCCTCGGCATAGGCAAGCAGGGTCGCGGCAGTGTCATCAGCGCCCGTGGCTCCGCCGAGCGGCGTGACGCGCGCGGTCGCACCAACGGGGTTCGGATTCAGATCGAACGCTGGCGATAACCGCCATCCGCCCCTCACCCGCAGTAGACCCAGGTTGCGCAGGTGGTCGTCAGTGTTGTGGATGGCGACCGACAGCGCGATACGGCGCCACAAGTCCGCTAAGTCCCGCGACGGATCGGCGCTCACCTGAGCGAGCGCGTTGACGACGTCCAGGTAATCCGCCTGAGCGGCACCGTTCAACCCCGTCGCGGTGAGAGCGCTGATGTAGCCGACGCGCGACGCGCCGCGGCGGTCAAACCGCTCCGAAAGCAGCACCGCCCGGCCTGCGACTTGGACCAAGCGAGTCGCCGCCACCGCGATTCCAGCGGCGCGAGCCAATCCCAGGGCCACAGCCTCCCATGCCATGACGTCCCATCGGTCGCCCGCGTGCGGGAACTTCGCGATCGTCAGGCGCTCGCCGTCGCGCACCGCCGCCTTCGGCCGGGCGCCGCCGAGCGAAGCGCTTCCCGCGTCCAGAAGGGTTCGGACCGCTTCGCCGGTCTCGTCACCGTCGCGGGCCGCCTCGTCCGCCGCTTGGAGCAGGGCTGGCAACTCCACCAGTTTGGGCACCTCGGGGACGGGGTGGTGGAACTCTCCGCCTGGTGTCAGCGCGAACCGCAACGCCCCCTGCCGCGTCAGGTCCGCGACGCCGAGGAGGAAGTCGGCATCGTTCAGGGATCGCGGTGCGCGACCCGACTCCCGCGCCAGCGCCGCCTCACGCTTGGCGACCAGCATCCGCCCCCACCGGTCAGGAGCCGCGTCGAGAACCGCCTGCGGCAACGATCCGCGCGACGGCCACGAACCCGCGCCGAGCGGGATGGCCGGGTCGATGGCATACGCCCCACTTTCCACGACATAGGCCGGGTCGTAACTGAAAACGCTGGTCAGCCGACCGCGCCGGGTATTGGCGTAGATCGTGCCGACCCGCATGTCGCGCCGCCCGGCACCGCCCGGAAGGTCGGCCAGATGGACCTGAATTTGGGTCATCGCCGCACCCTTTGAGGCAATGCTTGGTCTGCCCGGGCGCGCCCCAGGTCGGTCTCATAGGGGTCAGTCGCGTCCACTATGCGCTCCAGCAGGCCCAGACCGGATGCGGCGGACAGCACAGCGCCCAGCCCCACGCCAAGGTCGCCATGCTCCAGTCGCTGTAGGGTACCTCGCGCGATACCGGCGCGATCGGCTACCTGGCCGGCGGTGAGCCCGAGCAGCTTGCGCCAGACGACGAGTTGTTGGCCGATCTCGTTCGCAGCGGCCCGGACCGCATGGCTGGGCGGCCGTGAACCCACGTGGCACCTCCTTAATTGTGGTCGTTCCCGCGACCACAATACCGCTTTATGATCGTTCTTTCGACCGTTATCTAGACGAGGGTGATCGCTGGCGGCGACGCGTCAGCGTTGCCAGTTCTCGACCATCAGGCCAGGCACGCGAGCGAATTCCCGAGTGTTGTCAGTCACGACCGCCACGCCGAGGTCGAGGGCATGGGCCGCGATGCAGAGGTCATTCGCGCCGATCAGGGAACCTTTTTCGGCCAGCTGCGCCCGCACGCTCCCGTAGGTCGCCGCCACCGACGCGCCGACGGACATTATGGGAACGTAGTCCAAGAATTGATCGAGGCGCACCTCGAGCGCCCTTGCCCCGGCCTTGGCCACGATATGGCGCAATTCGCCGACGGCTATCGCGCTGGTCACGACCTGTCCCGGCAGGGTCTCGCCGAACCGTGCCGCGACCGCCCCTTGAGGGTTCCTGAGCGCCTGCGACACGGCGGTGGTGTCAAGCATGAAGATCGCGGTCGCAGATCGGCCCTCCATGGCTAGAGGATCTCCTCATCCAAGGGCGCGGGCTCATCCTCGATGGGCGCGAGGTCCTCGTCCAGGTCCGTCCAACCCGCGAGCAGCGCGCGCAACGTCGAATCGGGGCGGGGCTCGACGATCAGACGACCGCCGTCTTGGTAGATCAACGCGGTGTCACCGGGCAATTCCAGTCCACGCGGCACTCGCAACGCCTGGTTGCGACCGTTGCGGAACAGACTCACTTCTCGCGCGCCGCCTGGCCGGACACTGCCCGCATCATATGGCATATGTCCGAGCATATGCCAAAGCATCACCGCCGGTAATCGCACTTTGCAGCTCCGGCTGTCCGGGGCCGATCCGCGAGATCGCCTCAGGCAGCGTCATGACGTGTGCCGGGCCAGGTAGCGAGTCGTCGCGCCGGACTTTCGACTGCGCTGAGACACCTGCTGTTGACCCACGCCGGACCACCGGCACCCGGCCAACCACAAGTCGACCCCGGAATGGTCACTCGGACGAGCGAGCGGCACATGACACCGAAGGCGCAGCGGCGGTCCAGGCCGCCGCGTACAGCACCACGCGGGCCATCAGGTTGACCCAGACCAGCAGCGTCACCACCGTCGTGGCGGACGCGAGCAGGGCGTTCGCGGTCGCGTGCGCCACCACCCGTGTGCCCAAGTGCTTGAGCACGCCCATCGCGGCGGCCGCGGCAAGGGAGCCGATCATCAGGTCGCGCCGAGACGGGCGGGCGCCTGCCACGACGGTGAAGACCAGGCCGACGCAGGCGGCATCGACCACCAGGGAGACGGCGTAACCAGCCCAGCGGATGGCGACCGCCGCGCCCTCGGCGTGCAGCGCGTGGGCCGCCCATTCCCCCGCCGACGCCGCGCCCACACTCACCACCGAACTCGCCAGGAGCCCCGCGCCCAGCCCGGCGAACCCGACCAGAGCCCACAAACGGCGGGTCCAGGCCGCGCCGCCCTGCTTGGGGCCGAGCTCGAACATGGCGCGCACGCCGGTCTGCACCGCGCTCATGGCCGCCAGGGCCGACCACACCAGCACCAGGGCCGCCACTAGCGATGTCACAGACAGCGCGCCGGACTTGATCCACGAACTCGGCGCCACCAGGCCCTGACCGCCGGTCTTGAGCACGCCGGGGAACCAGGACGAGAGTTGCGCCTCGACCTGTTTGTCGAGCTCCGGGTCGCCGCCCAGCACGGCCGCGAAGGTCGTCAACGCGATGGTCAGGACCGCGACCAGCGAGAACAGCGCCGAATAGGCGATCCCGCCGGCCAGCAGCGAGCCGTTCGCCCGCGAGTACCGTTCCAGGGTTCGCCCGGCGCGGGTGTCCCCCCACCATTTCGCGGCGCGGCGGACCGTGGCGGCGATCTTGGTGGTCCGCGGGGCCGGTTTGGGCATGGCAGCCATTGTCCCAGCATCGCTTCAGGTGGACGATGCCGCCTGGTCGGGTTCCGCGCCCCGCCGCTCCTGGCCGTCCAGCCGGGTGGCGGCCATGACCATCGCGGGCGTCAGGGCGACAAGTCCGGCGCGCAGGGACGCTCTTGTCACGATTCGTGCGACATCGTGCCACGACCGCTCATGAAGCTCATCCTGGACACCAACGCCCTGATCGACCCCCCAGACGACTCGTTCGCGGAAGCACACCGGTACGACACTCCCCTCACCGCCGCCTTCTGCTACGCCGAGTTGTTCGAGGGCGAGTTCGCCACCGACGCCTCCGCGTGGGCGGGCGCGGCGGCTCAGGCGGCGGACGCTCGCACGAGCTACGGCCCAGGGCTGCCGTTCGACGATTCCGCCGCGCTCGCGTATCGAAGCGTCTGCCAAGCCGTGGTCGGTCGCGGACGTCGCCTCACCCGAGCAAGGCCCATCGACCTCATGGTTGCCGCAGTCGCCCTTGCCAATGGCTGCGCCTTGGTGACGCGTGGTCGCGGCAATTTCGCGGGACTCGAGGGGCTGGTCGAGGTAATCGAGCTGGAGCCCGGCCTTCCTTGATGGGCACCTTCGCCGAAGCGTGGACCACGAGGCACCCGCTTCGGGGCGATGCGAGGTAGCATTGTCGGTACGTAACGACACTCGGAGGAAGATTGACGACCGAACTGAAACGAGAGTACACAGCGCGAGACTTCAATCGGTTCCCAGGTGCCATCGCGCGGGCCGCTCGCAAGTTTGGCCGCGTCACCGTCACCTGGCGCGGCGAAGAGTCACTGGTGGTGATGGATTCGGCGACTGCTCGCAGCCTGGGCCCCCGTACAACCCCGCCGTCTTCGCTGTTCAACGCTCTCGAACTGGACGCCGAGGTTGACGAATCCGCCTGGGGCGAGCCTGACGAGGCCACCTGGTTCCCGCAGGTCCCGGACCCGGAGTTGAACGAGTGACGCTGCTCGTCGACACCAACGTGGTATCCGAACTGCGCAAACGCGTTTCGCTGCGCAATCCGGGCGTCAAGTCCTGGGAGCAGGAGACCGACCTGGACTCCGTCTACCTGTCGGCGATCACCGTGTCGGAATTGGCTACGTGGGTCGCCCGTGTCAAGCATCGTGACGCCGTTCAGGGCGGCATTCTGGGCGATTGGTTCAACACCCGCGTGATGGGACAATTCGCCACGAGGATCGTTCCCGTCGACGCCGAAGTAGGCATTTGCGCAGGCCAGCTTCATGTGCCGGACCCCCGTGATTATCGCGACGCCTTCATAGCCGCCACCGCCATAGTGCGTGGCATGACCGTCGTGACCCGCAACACTGCGCACTTCGCGCCCATGGGGGCCAGAGTCATCAACCCTTTCAGCTAAGGCCCCACCGAGACCCTGCCCCGCGTTCACGAGTCAGCGAGTCCCCGACTTGAGGCTGCTCGCACTCAGGTGCCAGAGCCGGAATCGAAGCCAGGCCTGGGAGCAGAACCAGAACGCCGGTCCCAGGAAGGCCGCTTGAACTGGTAGAACAGCAGGGGCGGCGCGCCCAGGACCAGCACCACCAGGGCCACCAGCCAAGGGTAGGCGCCGGGTGCCACCGCCGAATGCCCGGCTGGCGGGATGAACGCCATCACCAGGGCGACCAGGCAGGCCACGAAGCCGACTCCGGCGACCAGACCCATCAGCGGCACCCGGTAGCCGCGATCAGCGTTCGGTTGCGAGCGGCGCAGGATCAGGGCCGAGGCGAACATCAGCAAATACATAATGAGGTACAATGCCGCGGCCATGTCGACCAGCGCGATGAAGGCGTTCGAGACATCGGGCACCAGGACGAAGATCAAGGCGAGCGCTGACACGATCAGGCCCTGCAGGGCCAGGATCCCGTCCTGCACGCCGTGCGCGTTGCGCTTCTGCAGCCATGGCGGCAGCAGTCCGGTGCGGGCGGCGGCCAGCAGTCCAGTAGAGGGCCCAGCCACCCATGAGATCACCGACGCGGCCGCGCCCAGGGCGATGGCGCCGGACAGCACATAAGTGGCCCAGCCCAGGTGGAGCTGGTCGAAGAACACCTGGAACGCCAAGTTGACGCCGTTGGTGAGGCCGAGTTGATCGTGCGGGACGGCCACGGCGATGGCCACAGTGGGCGGGATGCACACCAGCAGGATCAAGGCGAAGGACAGCCAGATCGCCTTGGTGTACCCGCGCCGGGGATCACGCATCTGACCAGCGTGGACGGCGTTGACCTCCATGCCGGCGAAGGCCAGCACGTTGGACACGACCAGCACAATGGAAGCGATCCCGGTGTACGGCGGGATCGCGTCGCGGGCGGCCAAGGGCGTCTCGGAAGGGTGACCGCCCGCCAACCACATGATGGCCAGAACAACCAGCAGCAGGGCGGGCAGAATCGTGCCGACCAGCCCGCCCCAGGAGGACACCTTCGCGAACAGGTTCCCGCCGCGCAG
>JAISCU010000169.1 GCA_031265345.1 Bifidobacteriaceae bacterium | reverse complement strand
TCGGGCCCGGCGGTCGCCTTCCGATCATTCGCGGACGATGACGACGAGGCCGGCGGTGTGGCCGCTCGGATCGAGCAGCTGGTGGCCGGAGGCGTGACCGCTGATCAGATCGCGGTGCTGTACCGGATCAATTCGCAGTCGGAGCCGCTGGAGAACGCTTTGGCCTCGTTGGGGGTCCCGTACCAGGTGCGCGGCGGAGAACGCTTCTTCGCCCGCCGGGAAGTTCGCCAAGCCCTGGCGGCGCTTCGCGCGGAGACGAGGGTCGACTCCGCCGACTCGACGGTGGTCCGGGTGGAGGGTGTGCTCGGTCGGATGGGCTGGTCGCCCGATCCGCCGCGCGAACGAGGCGCCGTGCGGGAGCGCTGGGAGTCCCTGGACGCGCTGGCGATCCTGGCCCGCGAGTTGGTGGACAGCGGCGCCGAGGACTTGGCCCAGGTGGTCGAGCTGATCAACGCGCGGGCCGAGATCGGCCACGCCCCCAGCGCCAACGGCGTCACCTTGGCCACCCTGCACTCCGCCAAAGGGCTGGAGTGGGAAGCGGTCTTCTTGGTCGGCCTGGCCGACGGCCTGCTCCCGATCTCCCTGGCGGACACCCCTGACGAAGTGGCCGAGGAACGGCGGCTGCTGTATGTCGGCATCACCCGCGCGAAGCGCCACCTGCAGCTCTCCTATGCCAAGTCAAGGACCGCTGGCGGCAACGCCAACCGCCGTTTCTCGCAGTTCCTGAATGGGCTGTGGCCGACTGCCGAGGAATCGGCCAAGAAGGCGCGGGGCCTTGACGTGCCCGCCAAGGACGACTTGGGCACGGCCGATCTGGAACTGTTCGAACGGTTGCGGGAGTGGCGCGCGGGTCTGGCCAAGACCCAAGCGAGGTCCGCCTTCACGATCCTGACCGATCTGACCTTGCGGGCGCTCGCGAGCCGACGGCCGCGCGACGCCAAAGCGTTGGCGGCCATCCCTGGGATCGGCCCCCTCAAGATCGAGCAGTACGGCGGCGACGTCCTGGCCGTCATCGCGGCCGACCCGCCCCCGACCTGACAGTGACGATGCCGCTCCACGTCGTCAGCGCGCCTGGGCGGCTCCCGACTGGCCGGCGCGGGCGTCAGCCGTCGCCCAGGCGGCTCCCGAGCGCCTGGCAGCGGCGCCCGGTTGGAGCGCCCAGGCGCCGGGCGGCATCGTCCAATCCAAGCGGAACCCGCGCGGCAACGCGCCGCGAGGCCACTCAGACCGGGGGCAGCGGCAGGACCGGGGGCGGGTTCCAGGCGACCGGGCGCCGCGGTCGCAGGTTGTGGGAATTGCATTTCGGGTGGACTTTCAGCTCGCTCCAGTCCAGGTGGTAGGAAGGCAGGGCCATGGTCGCCGTGTGGCCCACCGTGTCCGGCAGGTGGCCGCCCAACGCCTGCAGCACCTGTGCCGAGGCCAGGCCGCCCATGGCGGCCGCCAGATTCGAATCCTCGCCGCGGCTGGCCACGACCGACCGCACGAAACGCTGGGTCGCCAGGCCCGGCCAGCAGGGATCGTCGTCGGCCGCCCAGAGGCGCTGGCAGCGGAGGCACGGACCGGCGCCCCTCGGCACCCACGGCCCGCAGGTGATGCTCAATTCGCTGATCACCACCGACAGATGGTCTATCCCGTGCGAGGCCAGAAAGGCCGCTCTGGTCGGGTCTGCCACTTCGTAGCCGACCAGGACGGCGGCATCGGGCTTCGCGAAACGACCCCGGAAACGCGCCTCGCAGTCGAAACCGTGCCGGTTCACGATCTCGGCCAGTATCTCCGCGCGGGGCTGGCCCACGTCGTCGCGGTCGTAGATCTGGCCGCGGTCGCGCGGGCGCACCGGCTCCGGGTCGTGGAGTTGAAGCGTGCCAACTCCGCTGGCGGCCAGACAGAGCGCGATGTGGGCGCCCGTGCGGCCCAGGCCGTAGACGCTGACCCGTTGGTTCGAGCGCCGGGCCAGAGTCTTCCAGCCGTCGCCTTCGACCAGTGCCCGCGACTCGGCCTCCGGCGCCAACAGCTCGCGGCTGGCGGGCGGCACCTGCATCTCCGCCGTCTGGCCGCGACCGTGGGCGGTCAACAGACCCGCGTCGCGCAGTTCCGCGAGCAACTGGTCGACTCGCTCGCGGCGGCCCCCGAAGTTGGCCAGCTCCCGCCTCAGCTGCGCGGCGGTGCAGTCGGTCTCCAGCATGCGCAGGACGTCGAACTCGCGAGGATGCTCGATCTGGAAGGTCCGCGCGAGTTGTGGATCGGCCCCGATCTGGATCTCTTTCTGGTTCCGCCACAGGACGCGCAGCCCACTCTTTAGCTTCATTGCCTTTTCCCCTTGTCTTGGTTGGTCGTGAGGCCTTTTGGCCGCAGGACGGGCGACGGTGCCGCTGCGGCCTGTCCCCGAACTCGGGGGTTCACTTTGCCAACCATTTGCGCTGAAACGAAAGCCGTGATCCGAGAATTCTGGGCAAGTCCCACAGGCCCTGGTGTCTTTGCAGCTAGGCGGCTGAACGGTGGTCGAGGCGGTTGGTGGGTGCAGCCGACTGGCGTACCCCGACTGGGCGACGGAGGAAGTCGTTGTCCCAAACCCCGGCCAAGCTTCGACCGAGCCCGCGCGTCGCGGGGGCCGTCGAAGGGAAGCGCAACTGAGCGCGCCGTTCGCGGGGCTCTCGGTCGGCGAGAGGCCGCAGCGGTCGACTGAATCGAAGCCGCCCAGGGCGAACCCGGCCACGGGTCTCTAGACGATCTTGCGGGGCCGTTGTATGAGGCTCGCCGTCCGGTCTTCAGAAAGATGGGAAAGATACGTTTATCAATGATCGCTGGACAAACGCGTGACATCAAGGATAAGGGGGCAGCGACGTCCCGGTCGGGTCTGCCCCCCCGCCCGGCCTTGTCTCGGGCCGGACTCGGGCCGGACTCGGGCCGGCCCCGGGCCGCGTCGCGCGCCGCCCCAAGTCGCCAGGCCGCCCCGGCCAATCCGGGCCGCCCGTTTGGCCGCCGCCACCGAATATGGCACAATGTCGGTTCGGTGCGTCGCGCCTGCTCGCCTGCCGCAGGGGGTCGAGATCAAGGGGTGTGGCACCGGCTCAATCTCAAGTCGAACCGCAGCCGCTTGGGCTGCCCGATTCCGCTTGCGGCCCGCGGCGACAAGCGAGGAAGCGCAGTTGCCATGCATCGCCTAGACCCAGTCGACCAGCCGTCCCTGAAGCAGGACCTCCCCCAGTTCCGGCCCGGTGACACTGTGAAAGTCCATGTGAAGGTCGTCGAAGGGGCGCGTTCCCGGGTCCAGATTTTCAAAGGCGTGGTCATCGCCCGCGCCGGAGAGGGGATCAGGGCCACTTTCAAAGTCCGCAAGATCTCGTTCGGCGTGGGAGTCGAGCGCACGTTCCCGCTCCATTCGCCGGTGATCGACCAGATCGAAGTGGTCTCCCTGGGCGATGTGCGCCGGGCCAAGCTCTATTACCTGCGCGGACGGCGCGGCAAGGCCGCCAAGATCCGCGAGCGCCGCGAAGCCAGGCCGGCCCAGTCCTGAGGCTGGCGGTCCTGCGCTCGCCGGTAGCCGATCCGAAGACAGCGGCCCGATCCCCGATGCCCGCCTTGCCCACGCTGGAGACCGAACACTCCTTGATCGGGCAGGGCGCCGCGTCCGTCGGAGGCATGGATGAAGTAGGACGCGGCGCCCTGGCCGGGCCGGTCTGCGTGGGGGTAGTCGCGGTCGACGCTGAGACGCCGCCGCCGCCGACCGGCCTGGCAGATTCCAAACTACTCACCCGAGCCCAGCGTCTGCACCTGGTTCCGCGCCTGGCCGAATGGGGAATAGGGCGGTCGCTCGGGTGGGCCAGCGCACCAGAAGTCGACCAGCACGGCATCGTCGGCGCTTTGCACCTGGCGGGCCGCCGGGCGTTGGCCGGGCTTGGGCAATGGCTCGCAGACGCACCGGGGGACGGGCCTGCCCACGGGCCCGCGCTGAGGCCCGCGCCGGGGCCCGAGACGATCATCCTGGACGGCAAACACAACTGGTTGAGCCCGGCCGCCGATCTGTTCGCCGCTGAGCCCGAGGCGCCCTGGCGGGTCCACATGAAGGTCAAGGCCGACCTGCGCTGCGCCTCCGTCGCTGCCGCGTCGGTGCTCGCCAAAGTGGCCCGCGACGCACGGATGGACGAATTAGCCCAGGCCTGGCCCGATTATGGTTGGGAGGCCAACAAGGGCTATGGCTCCCCGGCCCACTTGGCGGCGTTGCGGCGGCACGGTCCCTCGCCCGAGCATCGTCAATCGTGGGCTTTGCCCAGCCAAGACGGCCCGGACGTGAGAGGCTAGAGGGGTGTCGGACGACCTTGGTAGCAATGGCGAAGGGCCGGGCACGGTGACGGACCCCGCCCAGCCCCCCGTGCGCCGGTCTGGTGGCGCACCCGCGCCGCCGCAGGCGGATACTGGCAATCGCAGGGCCGCCCGTCACGCGGCCCCCAGCGTGGTTGGCGCGAGCCAGGCCTCGCCCCGAGGCGCGGCGGATATGGCGCACGATGCCGCCTTCCCGGCTCGCCCCGCCGCTCTCGGCGCCGGCACGCAGGTCGGCGCCGGCACGCAGGTCAGCGGCGGCGAGGCGCCCGGCGAGAACCCGGACGGTGACGGCAAAGACACGGGCGGGCGGCATCGTCTGCCGGAACACCGCAAGACCAAGAAACCCGAACGGCTGCTGGTCCGCTTCTTGAAGGACGCCGCTTTCGTGGTCGTCTCGGCGGTGATCCTGTCATTCCTGCTCAAGACCTTCCTGATCCAGTCCTTCTATATCCCGTCCGAGTCGATGGAGCCCACCCTGGAGCGGCTCGACCGGGTGCTGGTGACAAAACTGGCGCCGGGCGTGCTGGACGTCCATCGCGGCGACGTGGTGGTGTTCGAGAACCCCGGCGGCTGGGTCACCCAGGGCGAGCCGGTGCCGTCCCCAGGCGGCCTGTGGGGCGCGATCAGGTCCGTGGCTGAGGCGATCGGCCTGGCCCCGGCCGATTCGAAGGACTTCCTGATCAAGCGGGTGATCGGGTTGGCGGGTGACCGGGTTGCTTGCGACGGTGACGGGAGCCCTGTGACTGTCAACGGTGTGGCGCTGGACGAGACGTACATCGCTGCCGGGGCGGCGCCATCGTCCGCCAAATTCTCGGTCGTGGTGCCTCCCGACGCCATCTGGGTGATGGGCGACAACCGCGACCACTCCGCCGACTCCCGCGCCCATATGGACCAGCCGCTCGGCGGGGCGGTCGCGCTCGACGGGGTGGTCGGCGTGGCGCAGGTGCGCACCTGGCCGCTTGACCGCTTCTCGTTGTTGCGGAACCCTGGTCAGGTGTTTGCTGCCGTCCCGCCACCCGATGGAGGTGGCCGTTGAGCGCCGAGGACCTCGAATCCTACGAGGCCGATGCCGAGTTGTCGCTTTACCGCGAATACCGCGATGTGGTCACCCTGTTCGGCTACGTGGTCGAGACGGAGCGACGCTTCTACCTGGCCAACCAGGTCGACCTGCAGGTCAGGTCCGCCGGAGGCGAGGTCTTCTTCGAAGTCAAGATGGCCGACGCCTGGGTCTGGGACGTCTACCGGTCGGCCCGGTTCGTGCGCTCCGTCAGGGTGGTGACGTTCAAGGACGTCAACATCGAGGAACTCGCTAAGCCGGACATCAATCTGCCCTGACGTTCGCGCGGCTAGGCTCGAAGAATGACGATACTGCGGGGCGGGCCCCGTCATGGTGCCGGGCGCCCGGGACCGGCCCCTCTCGTCTACCGCCCGTTCTGGGTCGACATCGGTTTCACGCTGCTGGCCACGCTGGTGGCCTCCTTCGTGCTGAAAACCTTCGTCATACAGTCGTTCTACATTCCGTCCCAGTCGATGGAGCCGACCCTTCAGGCCGACGACCGAGTGGTCGTGTCCAAGCTGGCGCCGGGTCCGTTCAAAGTCCATCGCGGCGACATCGTGGTCTTCCACGACCCCGGCGGCTGGTCCAACCAACAGACGGCCCTGCCCGACGAGACCGGCCTGGGCGCCTGGCTAGCGGGGTTCGCCCAAGCGCTCGGTCTGGCCCCCGCCAGCTCCGAGGAGTTCGTGATCAAGCGGGTCATAGGCCTGGGCGGCGACCAGGTCGCCTGTGACGGACCGGGCAGTCCGGTGACGGTCAACGGTGTGGCCTTGGGTGAGACCTACATCATGCCGGGGGCCGATCCCTCCGCCATGGTGTTCTCGGTTCGGGTGCCGGAGGGCGCGCTGTGGGTGATGGGCGACAACCGCCCTGAGTCGGGGGACTCCCGGTACCACCAGGCCGACAAGTTGCTCGGCGCAGTGTCTCTCGATGATGTCGTGGGCGTGGCCAAGGTCCGGCTGTGGCCGCTGTCGCGCTTCGCTCTGCTGCGCAACCCCGGGGACGTGTTCGAGGGTGTGCCCTGACCGCTTCGGGATGAAATACGTGGGATGAATTCGGCTGTCCACAGGCATATTGTTTCTGAGGAGTCCGGACCCACGATCGGGGCCAGGGTGTCCTTATGGCATTGGACCCGCGGCGCGCGTTGGGGAATTACGGCGAGGATGTCGCGGCGGCCTTCCTGCGCCTCAAGGGCTG
>JAISCU010000166.1 GCA_031265345.1 Bifidobacteriaceae bacterium | reverse complement strand
CGCGGAAAGGGGACTGTCCCCTTTCCGCGATCCGCGCAGGTTCTCAGTCTGCTCCACGGCCCCCTGATGGGAGAAAGTCGACTCTCGGAGCAGGGCGAACACCGGCCGCGGGCGGGTGTCGGCGCGCGACGACGGCTTCGACGGGGGCCGCCCCGTCCGGTTCACCTGCGCCGTCACCAACACTGGCAGGCCGACGGTTCTGATGATCGTGGTCCGCGACGCCGACACGAGTCCCGTTCGGCGGGTGGGGGCCGAACCTGTGGATAACTCGTCAGGAACACGGGTTTGCGTCAGACGCCAACCCGTGTTCCTTGGGCGCCCTGGGCGATGCCGTGGGGACGGGGCAGGAGCAAGGCGGCCCATCCATGTCGCTGCCGGAGGCCGGCGGCGCAGTTCCCGGGGACCCGCACGCGGGAACTCGTCCGGTCGAGTCCGCTGATCCGAGAGCCAGGGGCGGTTCGGCGCCTGGCCGGTTCGTTGACGACGGAGCGCCGCGGACAAAAGGAATAGAGGGATGATGAGAATCGTTACTGAGAACGTGATGAGACTTATGTCAAATGGCAGCCTTCGGCCGACTGCCCGCGGCGACCACCGGGGAGCCGGGCCCGCGGACGGGGACGGACGGCGGCATCGTCCAACGAAGGCCTTGCGCAGACGGCTCCGCTTGATCGCCAGCCTCGCCGCAGCAACTGTGGCGCTGAGCGTCGCGCTGCCGCTGGGCGCGGGTTCGGCCGAGGGCGCCACCCCCGCTGACACGGCAACCGCGCCCGTCATCGAGTTCTGGGTGGACACGATCGAGGCGGGCACCAAAGACGCGAACCCAGGCGATGGCGCCTGCGCTACGGCGGCGACTCCCCCGACGTGCTCCCTGCGCGCGGCCATCGAAGAGGCCAATGCCACCGAGCCCGGGCCGGAAGTCCAGGTGGGCGTGGCACCCGAAGTCTCGGGAGTCATTGGAATGCCCGATTCGGACACCGCCGCGCTGATGACGACCGACTGGGCCGCGCCGCTGAACCAAGGCGCCTACTTCCGCATCACGCGGACCATGACGGTGGACTTGGACGGCCGCCTCGGCACTGTCGCGACGGGGTCCGCGCGCCCGGTCGCCGCGTTCTGGGTGGACGCCCCGAACGTTGGCTTGACCGGGTTCACGAACGTCTTCTCCAACCAGACCTCGGTCGTGTTCGGCCCCACATCCGACGGCTCGGTGCTGGAGCAGTCCGACTTGGTCAACTCGGCGAACAACTACCCGCGAGCGCTGATCCGCGTCCGGCCCGGCGCGGACGACATCACGATCCGCGATTCGACCCTCGGCCGCTCCGCGCTGGCCTCGGGAGAGTTCGGCGGCATGATCCGGCTCACGCCAACTGACGACCCGACGGACAAGGTCTCGGCGATCAAGAACCTCACCATCGAGCGGGTCAAGTTCGACAACACTGCGGTGTCCGGCGCAGCCTGCAACGCCTCGGACGGCCGCGGCTGTTCCGACACGGCCATCGACACCTCGGACGCGCCGAGACTGGAGAACCTGGTGATCCGGGGCTGCACGTTCAACCACTTCCCGGCCGGCCGCCACGCGATCGACCTGGCGGACGTACACACGGCTTCCAGCCTCACCATCGAGGACAGCGTCTTCACGAAGATCGCCTCGGGGACGGGGCTGGTCGACGCGACGATCCGGTTGAACGACAAACGGAACCTGGCCGGCCCCAACTACATCCGCCGCAACGTATTCGACAACAAGGGCACAACGGGCCAGAACTTCGCGATTGCCTGGGAGGGCGGAAACTCAACCGCAGGCAACGTCACGCGCGCCAACACGTTCATCGAGGACAACCACTTCGACGGCTACGAGGATGCCACCATCCTTCTCGGCAGCACCGGCACGCTCACGGTCAGGCGCAACACGTTCGGGACCGCCACGGCTTCTCAGAACACCACCCTCAACGAGGAGAGCCGCGGCAACACCTTCACCGGCGCCGGGGACAAAGCCTCGCTCATGTTCATGAATTTCAACAACACCTCCAACCGCCGCATCCGCGGCTGGTTCCCCTCGAATGCCCACATCACCGACCAATGCGAGCTGAAGGTCTCGGTCGAGCAATTCTGGATGCAAGACTCGGCGTACGGGACCTACTACTACCCCCTCTGGCCGGTGACCCTGGACTTCTACTACACCACCTCGCACACCGCGGAGGTCTACCTCGGCAGTCTGGAGAACCTCACTCTGGATCCCCCGAAGTCCGCTATGACTGTGACCGTCCCGGACCTGCCGCCCGGCGAGGGCCACATCCGCGTCCAAACCCATGGCACAGGGTCGAGCACGGATTACCCCAACACGAGCCCGCTCCATCCCGAGTCGTCGCAGTACTCGCGGACCACACCCGTGAAAGCCCCGCCAGCGGGCTGCAAGTCTGCCTCGCCCCTGTCGCTGGACCTGAGGGCTTGGGCCGGCGAGGGCCTGGACACGGCCGGCCACGATTCGATCATCGCCAGCGGCACCGCCGCCGGCGCCGAGATCACCGATTCGGTGCTGATTGATGAAAGCCAACCGGTCTGGTTCACCTACACCGTCACCAACACCGACTTCGCCACTCTGCGGAACGTGCTGGTGTACGATTCCCAGGCCAACCCGGTGTGTGTCATCGAGAGGATCCAGCGCGGGCGGACCGAGGGCTGCTCGCGGGCACGGACGTGACGGCCGGATCGGTGCGCCACGGCTACGGATGACCGGCCAATGGGCGTCCGGCCCGCAGGCCCACCGACCCTCTGCGCTGGCTATTCGGTGACAGCGCGGGCGCGGTCCAGGGGCGGGGGCGAGTCGATGGCTAGCCACGCGCGGTCCAGGGCCGCGCGAGCGGCATCGACGGCCAGGCCGAATTGTTTGGCGGTGAGAGCCAGCGCCTCGGCGGGGCCATCGAGAGCGGCGGCGTCCGCGGCGGCCCCCTTCCTGGCCCGCTGGTCC
>JAISCU010000106.1 GCA_031265345.1 Bifidobacteriaceae bacterium | reverse complement strand
CCGCCGGAGGTCTGCGAGTGCCACCACGTGGTCCCGTGGAAACAGGGCGGGGACACCAAATTGTCGAACTTGTGTTTGTTATGCCCAGCCCATCACCGCCTGGTCGAGCCGCCCAAGGGCCGCGACCCCGACTGGGTGTTGGACCTGAGGGAGGACGGGTTGTGGGAGTTCCGGCCGCCCGCCTGGTACGACCCCGAACGCACACCCCTGACCCACCACCGGCACCGCAAACCCAGAACACAACCCTGCGCCGAACACGACCAGGCAAGCGGACCACCCGGCGAACACCACAACGGAGCGCCAGCCCAAGACGACGACCCACCACCACGCGACGGCTAATCATCCGTCCGGGGGCGCACCCCCGCCCGGCCAAGGCGACGGCGCCAGCGCGCCCTTACACGTGACGCCGCCCGCCACGCGCCAGGCCCGACCGACCGGCGAACACGACAACGGACACCCGACCAGCGAAGGCTCCGGCGTCCAACCAGGCCAGGCACCCTGCCAGCCACCGTACGACGACGGAACACCGATCCAGGGCAATGGCGCGGCGCCATGCTTCGGTCCGCCCCGACGCACAACCCGGCCAGGCGCTCATTGGCCAACACTGCAACGGGCCACCAGCCCACAGCACCGGCGCGCACTGATGCCCGACCAATCGTTCGACCAGGGCGAGTGCCGCGGGACTCCTCGACCCGGCCGAACCGCACGCCAATGCGGCCAACAGCACAGGCTCCCACCCGCAGGCCGACCGACTCCCAAGCCGACCAACTCACGGACCTGCGCCAACGCCGAAACCCGAGCGAGCGGCATCGTGCAACGGCTGTGGACGCGCGGCAACTGGCGATGATCGCCACTCGGCCCCGGCCACGGTTGCGCCTGCGCCCAAGGCAAACGGAACCGGCCGCGCGCGGGCGTGCCAGAATCGGATGGTGCATTTCATCGTGATGGGCTGCGGCCGGGTCGGCGCCGCCACCGCCACCGCGCTCGAGGGCCGAGGCCACACCGTGGCCGTGATCGATCAGGAGCCGGCCGCCTTCCGCCGCCTCCCGCCCGGATTCGGCGGCCAACGGGTGACCGGCCCCGGCTTCGACCGCGAGATCCTGCGCCAGGCCGGGATCGCCGACGCCTACGGGTTCGCCGCCGTCTCCTCCGGGGACAACTCCAATGTCCTGGCCGCCCGCGTGGTCAGAGAGACCTTCGGGATCGACAACGTGGTGGCGCGCATCTACGACCCCGACCGGGCCGAGGTCTACCAACGCCTCGGGATCGCCACCGTGGCGACCGTTCCCTGGGCGGCCGACCAGGTGCTCCGCGCAGTCCTGCCCGCGGGCGCTGCGGGCGAATACCAGGACCCGACCGGCCACCTCACCCTGGTCCGCTTCGACCTGCATCCGGACTGGATCGGCACCGACTTGACGGTCATCGAGGAGGCGGTGGGGGGCCGAGTGGCGTTCCTGTCCCGCTTCGGCCAAGCCATCCTGCCAACATCCCGCACCGTCTACCAGTCCGGCGACCTGGTCTATCTGATGCTGCCGACCGATCAAATGTTGGCCGCCGAACGGACATTGGCCAGGGCGCCGGAGGCGGAGTCATGATGCGCGTAATGGTCGCGGGGGCCGGCTCGGTCGGCCGCTCCATCGCCCGCGAACTGCTCATGGGCGGGCACGAGGTCACCATCATCGACAAGAACCCCGCCGCCATGAAGGTCGCCTCGGTCCCGGACGCGGACTGGATACTGGCCGACGCCAACGAGCTCAAGACCCTCGCCGAGGCCAAACTCGACCAAGTCGACGTGGTGGTGGCCGCCACCGGCGACGACAAGGCCAACCTGGTCCTCGCCCTGCTGGCCAAGTCGGAGTTCGGCGTGCCGCGTGTGGTAGGCCGCGTGAACAACCCCAAGAACGAGTGGATGTTCGACCAGCTCTGGGGAGTGGACGTGGCCGTTTCCACGCCCCGCATCATGACCGCACTGGTCGAGGAAGCGGTCTCGGTGGGCGACGCCGTCCGCATCTTCACCTTCCGCCAGTCCGACACCGACCTGGTGGAGACCACGCTGGGCGAGGACTCCCCGCTGGTCGGCAAGCTCCTGGCCCAGTGCGCCTGGCCGGACGATGCCGTCCTGGTGGCCGTGGTGCGCGACGGCCACCCGCTCGCCCCGGACCCCGACGAGTTCCTCGAAGCCCGCGACCAGCTCCTGTTCGTGGCTTCACGCGACGCCATGGACGCGCTGCAACGGATGCTCGCGGCCAAATGACCTCACGACCCACGTGACCGCTTATTCGTCGGTCTCGCCCTCGGTGCCCCCGTCTGGCTCCTCGTCGGGCTCCGGCGCGGCCGAGGGTGCCTGGGAAGGCGACCCGGCGGCATCGTCCGCGTCTTTGCCACCGTCAGGCTGAGCGGCTGTCTCACCGCCGGGCAGGCTCGACCGGTCCACCTGCTCGGCCTTCCCTGGGAACGGTGGAAGGGACGCGCGCTCGCCCTTGTCGACCTGGACCCACTGGCCATCGTCGCCCAGGTGCCAGCGATGCGCCGCCAACGGGAAGACGTTCCACAACGGGTCGCCGTTCACTGTGCGGGCCGGGACGCCCACATAGGTGTCGCCGTTGGGCGCCTCGGCGATGACCTGAAATCTGTCCTCCCCGGTGCCATCCACCGCCGAGGTGGACCTGCGGACCTCCAGCGGCCTGCCCCGATCATCGAACAGCTGGATGCCCTCGACCGGATTGCCGTCCGCGTCGAAGGTGAAGATGTTCGCCACCGGCTGTCCGCCCGCGCAGAGCGTCTCATAGCCGTACTCACACGCGGAGTCGATCGAGTATTCGTAGGGCTCATACGCGACGTCGTACCCGTACCTGGGACTGTTGCCCACCACGAACACGCCGACCACCACCAACACGCAATTGACGGTCGTGGCCGCGACTCGAACCCCCTTCGACTTGGTTGCCCACCGCACCCGGCCAGCCAACACGGACGCTGTCACCAGGATCGCCAGCCCGATCAACTGCGGGACGCCATCGACCAAGAACTGGCCCACCAGCGCGACATAGACGATCAAAGCCCGCGCCACCCACCAGGCCACGCGCAGCGCGGGAACCAGTCGACGCGTGCCCTTCCACCACCACCTGTGACCGTAGTTCTCGGGCGCGCTGGCGAGGCGCTCGGCGAGGGTGCGCCGGGGATCGGCCGGGGCATCAGTGGGCGCGGCACCATCTGTCGCGTCGGTCGGCAGGGTCGTGGTGGTCGCGTCGTCACCCGACCGGGCGGCATCGGCGGCATCTGTGGCGTCCGCGGCGCTGGCCGGGCTGGCGGCCTCGACCCGTGCCGGTAGCCCGGCCGAGACACGCAGCTCGTCGGCGTAGGCCTGCGGGTCGCCGAACCGCTCGACCAGTCTGTCGAAGGTCAGCGCCCCGGTCTCCTGGGGTTCGGCACCGTCCGCCAGGGCGTCGGCCAGGTCCAGTTCCAGACCATCGGTCAGTTCTTGAGTCTGGCGCCCGTCCAGGCCGGTCAAAGCGGCTCGGACCGCCTCGGCGTAATCCCTGATGGCGGGCACGAAAGTGGAAGTGTTCATTTGGTGTCCTCCGTGTTGGCCAGGATTCCATTCATCGTCTCGGAGAAGGTTCGCCAGTCTTGCGACTGGACCCGGATGGCGGTGCGGCCGTGGGGCGTGAGCCCGTAGTACTTGCGGTGCGGCCCCTCGTCCGAGGCCACGACATAGCTGGTCAGCGAGCCCCCTTGGTACAAGCGCCGCAGCGTGCCGTAGACCGACGCCTCCGCGACCTCCGAGAGGCCGGAGCCGCGCAAGCGCCGCACTATGTCATAGCCGTAGCCGTCGTCCCGGCTGATCACCGCCAGCACCGCCAGGTCCAGCACCCCCTTGAGGAGTTGTGTGTTGTCCATGTGACCTCCTGGTTCTGTGTTGAATCCACAGTACCATGCAGTCCGGAGTACCCGTGACCCGACAATACCGGCGTGTCGTGCCGTTCGGATGCCTCATGCATACCCGCAGATCAGCCAACCGGAACACGGGTTGGCGTCTGACGCTAACCCGTCTTCCGGGGTCTCCGCGACCGCATGTGCGGACCAGCCGCTGCTCGACGCGGCCCCCTCCTCCGGCTGCAGCGCCACTCTCGACATCCGGAATTGTCCAGAATCGGCTGCGACTCGCGCCCGGCCCCAGTTCCAGCCACTTGTGGACATCCGTGGCCGATGCCGTCTGGTCGGCAACCAGCGCTTACGCAGGTAGGCGCGTCGGCGGCATCGGCGGCCCCTTCAACCTGTGTCCGCAACTGGCGTCAACTCGCAGCGGGGCCCAGTTCCAGTGGTTTCCGGACACCGCCGCCCGATGCGGCCCTCAGAACCGGAGACCGCTCAGCGGAGGCGAGCGTAGACGCCCAGCAGAGCTTGGCCCTCGCCGGTCCAGTTGAGTCGATGGACGGCCAGACGGCGGCCCGAACCACAGTTCAGGGAAGTCCCCAACTATGGTTCTGCGGCAAGTGGGACGGGAGACGCGCCCCTGCCTAGAGGCGAGCGTAGACGCCCAGCAGGGCTTGGCCCTCAGCGGTCCAGTTCAGTTGCTCCACGGCGAGGCGGCGGGCGTTGGCGGAGTGGCGCAGGGCCAGTTGGTCGTCGGAGGCGTAGCGGGCGATCGCCGCCGCGACCTCGGACGGCGAGGACGGATCGACCAGCAGGCCGCAATCGTGGTCGCGGATGATCGGGCGCCAATGCTCGAAGTCCGAGGCGATCACCGGCAGCCCGGCCGCGAAGTACTCGAAGAGCTTGGTCGGCAGCGCGCCGCCGCGATGCGCGGGCGTGTCCTGGAGCAGCAACAGCCCCACCCGGGCGTTCAGCATCAAGTCGCGGGCCTCTTCCGGAGGAACCACGCCCAAGTAGTCGACATCGGCCCAGCCCGGGCGGGCGGCGAGCTCGGCCTCGAATCCGGGCGAGATCATCGGACCGGCGGCGCGCAAGACCCAAGACGCCGGGAACAAGGGCGACCGAGCGGCATCGGCCATCACGAAAGCCCCCCGGCGCTGGGCCATCAGCCCCACGTAGACCGCCGCCTGGGGGCGCGCGGTGACCGGGGACGCGGAGTCCTCGGCCAGGCGCAAAGGCGGGTAGTTGTGCACCACGGTGGTCTTGGCGGGCGGGAAGCGCGCCGCGATCGGCTCGGTGGCGGCGACCACCTGGTTGGCCAGGGCGGCAACCCGCAAGATCGCGCGCGCCGCCACCTGCGCCACTCGCCGCCCAACCGGGCGCAGGTAGGCCTTCGACTGGACGTCGAGCGGCAGGTCCTCGTGGGCGTCCCAGACCACTTTCTTGCCGCGCAACCGGAGGTAGGGCACGGCCCAGACCAGTTCCGGATCGTGCAAGTGATAGATCGAGGCATTGGTCTTCAGCGCCGTCCGCACGGCCCGGACCGAGCCGAAAGCCATCCGGCGCAGGCGCGGCACAGGCGGGCAAGCGATCACCCGGACAGCCGTCTTGGGGCCGGGGACGGGCGTGTCGACGGCCACCAGCGTGACCCGGTAGCCGTGCTCCACCAGGGTGGCGCACTCGCGATAGTGGATGCGGTTGTCGGTCCAGCGGTGGACAGAACTGACGTGTGTGACACGCGCGTCGCCACCCGCGGGGCGGTCATCCCGCAGGCCGTCGCCCTGCGGGCCGTCACCGCGCGGGCCGCCACCGCGCGCAGAATCTGGGCGGGCGGCATCGTCCACCCTTGGGGCGGGACCGCTCACATGTCCTCCATAGTGAAGGCGTTCTCCCCCACCTCCAGGAACTTGGTGTAGGCGTCGATGCAGGCCTGCGGCTCGGCGTGGAGCATCAGTCTGCCCTTGTGGATCCAAATGCAGTCGTTGCACATGTCGCGGATCGAGCCCAGCGAGTGCGACACCAGGAACATGGCCCGGGCCGACTCCATGAGTTCTTCCATCTTCTGGGCGGCCTTGACGCGGAACTGGGCGTCCCCCGCGGAGAGCGCCTCGTCGATCATCAGGATGTCCGGGTCCATGTGGACCCCCACCGCGAAAGCCAGGCGGGTGGACATGCCGGAGGAGTACGTGGTCAGCGGCATGTCCATGAATTCGCCGATGTCCGCGAAGGCCGCGATGTCCTCGGCCCGCTCCGCCACCTGGCCACGGGTCATGCCCTGGGCCAAACC
>JAISCU010000061.1 GCA_031265345.1 Bifidobacteriaceae bacterium | reverse complement strand
CGCGGCGGCCTTCCTGCGCCTCAAGGGCTGGCGGGTGGTGGACCGGAATTGGCGTTGCCGGGGCGGCGAGCTCGACCTGGTAGCCCAGGCGGACCCGGACACGTTGGTGTTCGTTGAGGTCAAGACCCGTAGCGGTGATCATTGCGGCGTACCTGCGGCGGCGGTCACGGCCAGGAAGCTGGCGCGGCTGCGGCGCTTGGCGGCGGCCTGGCTGGCCGCCCACGATCTTCACGCCGCGGTGGTGCGGATCGACGTTGTGGCTGTGACGACCGGCGGCCCCGCCGGTCGGTCGGTCCAGCATCTTCAGGGGGTCTCGCTGTGAGCCGGATCGGGCGCACCCTGGCGGTCAGCTTGACCGGCCTGGACGGTCATATCGTGGATGTCGAGGTGCTGACCCAGTCGGGTCTGCCGACATTCGTGCTGGTGGGGCTGCCGGACGCGGCGGTGGGGGAGTCCCGCGACCGGGTCCGCGCCGCCTTCGCCTCGTCCGGGTTCGGCTTCCCGGATTGCCGAGTGACCGCCAATCTCTCGCCCGCGTACCTCCCCAAGGCCGGCACTGGTTTCGACGTCGGGATCGCGGTGGCGCTGCTGATCGCCGCCGGTCTGGTCGACCAAGCCGACCCGGAGGGCACCGGGTTCTTGGGCGTGTTGTCGCTGGACGGGCGGGTCCGGCCGGTCCGGGGCGTCCTTCCGGCTGTCGCGGGGGCGGTCGCGGCGGGCCACGACCGCGTGGTGGTCCCAGCCGGCGCGGTCATGGAGGCTCGGATGGTGAAAGGCGCGCGGGTGCTCGCGGTCGAATCGCTGGAAGAGGTCGCCTGGTTGCTCGGTGCCAAGATCCCTGAGCCTTCCGCCAGGCGTCGGGCGCAGGCCGGCCCGCAACCGATGGACGATGCCGTTTCCCCGGTCGGCCCGGATCTCGCGGACGTGGTCGGTCAGGCGAGCGCCCGTTACGCGCTGGAATTGGCCGCCGCCGGCGGCCATCACCTGTTGTTGCAAGGGCCGCCCGGCAACGGCAAGACCATGCTGGCGTCGCGGTTGCCGGGCATCTTGCCGTCCTTGGACGAGGACGCCGCCGTCGAGGTCACGGCGCTGCATTCGATAGCGGGCGCCCTCGACCCGCGGGCCGGTCTGATCCGGCGCCCACCTTTCCAGGACCCGCACCACACTGCCACGCCCGCAGCTATGGTCGGTGGCGGCAGCGGGTCGCCCCGTCCCGGTGCCGTGTCGCTAGCTCACCGAGGAGTCCTGTTCTTGGACGAATGCCCGGAGTTCTCGCCGAGGGTTCTGCAGACGCTGCGCCAGCCGTTGGAACGCGGAGAAGTCGTCATCCATCGTGCTAACGGCACCGCCCGGTACCCTGCTCGGTTCCACCTCGTGATGGCCGCGAACCCCTGTCCTTGCGGCTTGTCCTACGGCCGGGGCGACGCCTGCACCTGCACGTCGGGCGCGCGGCGCAGGTACCTGGACCGGGTGTCGGGACCGTTGCTCGACCGGATCGACCTGTGGGTGGACGTCGAACCGGTCGGTGCCCTGCCCGCCGGGGCGGCCTCCGGGGGCGAGTCGAGCGCCACCGTGGCCGCCCGCGTGGCCGAAGCGCGCCGCGCGCAGGCCGCCCGCTACCGCCCCATCGGGTGGGCGCTGAATTCCGAAGCACCGGGCAAATGGATGCGAACGAAGCTCGGATCGGCGCGTTTGGCCCGGTCGGGCCTCCCTCGCGCCCTGGAACTGGGCGCCCTGTCGATGCGTGGGGTCGACCGGGTGCTTCGGGTGGCGTGGACCATAGCCGATCTCGACGGACGCGATTCGCCTGACTCGCCGGACATCGACACGGCCATGACTTTCAGACAGAGGAGGGCCTAGGTGCGTTTGTCATTCGACGTTGACGATCCCGCGTTGGCGCGCGCGGCGTGGAGCCGGATCGCCGAACCGGGTGACCGGGCGGTCGGATCGTTGATCCAAGCGCTTGGACCGGCGGATGCGCTGCGATGGCTGGCCGGCTCGACATCTTGGCCCGGGCGCCCCGGCCCACCGGACGGCGTCGGCGCCCAGGCTCAGACCCGTCAACCCGGCGGCGGACGCGACCTCGACAAACTGCGGGAGCGGTGGCGGGCCCGACTGGACGGGCTCGATCCCCGGCGCGAGTTGCGCGCGCTCGAACGGATCGGAGGCTGGCTCGCGACGCCCGAGGCCTCTGGTTGGCCCGCCCGCTTGGACGACCTGGGCACCGAAGCGCCGTTCTGCCTGTGGGTCCGCTCGGACCGGGCGCTCGCGGGACGATTGGACCAAGCCCTGACTCTGGCTGTGGCCGTGGTCGGATCGCGCGCAGCGACCGCTTATGGCGAGCTGGTCACCGCGACCATCGTGGGCGACCTGGCCGGCTATGGGGTCGCGGTGGTGTCCGGCGGCGCGTTCGGAATCGACGCCGCGGCGCACCGGGCGGCCCTAGCCCAAAGCGCGTTCACCGTCGCCGTCATGGCCGGGGGCGTGGACCGGCTCTACCCGCTGGGCAACGAGAGGCTCCTGACGGCGGTGGCCGGGGAGGGGGCGGTGATCTCCGAACTGCCGCCAGGCGCCGCGCCCAGGCGCGAACGGTTCTTGTCCCGCAACCGGCTGATCGCCGCCTTGGGCCAGGTTACGGTGGTGACCGAGTCGGGTTGGCGATCAGGCGCCCACCGCACCGCCAACGTGGCTGCCGAACTGCTGCGGCCGGTCGGGGCGGTGCCGGGACCTGTGACGGCGGCATCGTCCGCTGGTTGCCACCGATTGATACGGCAAGGCGTGGCCACGCTGGTGACCGGTGCGGACGAGGTGCGGGAACTGCTGGCGCCGCTGGGCCTGGTGAGGCTGGACGAGGCCTCGGGGCCGGACGGGCCACTGGACGGGCTGCCGCCGTCCGACCGCCAGGTCTTCGATTCGTTGCCGTTGCGCCGGGGGGCCGCGCTGACGGCCTTGGTGATGTCGAGCGGGCTGGCCACACCCCAGGTGATGGCTTCGCTCAGTCGCCTGGAGCGGGCGGGCCGGGCCGTCGAAAGCGGCGGTCTGTGGCGCAAGGCCCGCGTCGGCTCGCGATGAGCGACATACTGGTACGCGTGACGACTCACGACTGGCGCGCCCAGGTGCTGGACCAGTTCGGGGCCTCACTGCGCGGCGAAGGCCTGGCCCCGAACACTTTGGTCTCGTACCGCCGCGACGCCGAGGACCTGCTGACCCGATTGGCCATCACCTCGACGGCCGAGCTTTCCGCGATCACCCTGGACGACCTCCGCGAATTGCTGGCCGACCACCTGGAACGCGGGGCCGCCAGGGCCTCCCTGGCCCGGCGCGGCTCGTCCATCAAGCGCTTCATGCGGTGGGCGCGGCGCCAGGGCCTGATCGAGGTCGACCCGGCCGAACGGCTGCAGACGCCCACACCCGGGCGTCACCTGCCCGCCGTCCTGACCCAGCGCGAGGCTCTCACACTGATGGAGCAGGCCATGGCCTCGGCCGCCGAATCCGGCCCTATCGGGCAACGCGACCGTGCCCTGGTCGAGTTGATCTACGCCACCGGCATCCGCGTGTCGGAGGCGGTGTCCCTGGACCTTGGCGCCGTCGATTCCGCGGAACGCCTGGTGCGGGTGCTGGGTAAGGGCGACAAAGAACGGATCGTGCCGTTCGGCGTGGCGGCGGCGACGGCCTTGGACATTTGGATCGATGGGGGGCGCCCGGCGATGATCGAGGCTGCCAGAGCGGGTCGGGAGGGCGCGCGTCCGGCCAGTGCTGACGCGGGCGATCTCGATTCAGGCTGCGGTGGCATGGGCCCGGGACGGGCCAGCTCGAAGGGTTCCGGACGGCGCGACCTGGACCCACAAGCGCGCGAAGCGTTGTTCGTGGGCCGACGCGGCGGGCGCCTCGGAGTGCGCCAGGCTCGCGAGGTTGTCCATCGGTTGGCCCGCCAAGCCGGGGTCACCGACCTGGCGCCGCACGGCCTGCGGCATTCGGCGGCCACCCACCTGCTCGAAGGCGGCGCCGACTTGCGCTCGGTCCAGGAGATCCTGGGTCACGCGTCGCTGGCGACCACTCAGCGTTACACCCATGTGTCCTCGGAACGCCTATGGTGCTCCTATTCGCAGGCGCACCCGCGTTCCGGTTCGAAGGATTGATCCAAACAGGGTCGCGGACAAGGCCCCAGCGTGCCTGCCTCCGGACACGCCCGCGTGTTGCTTCTTCGCCGCCCGTGCATCTGGGTCGAAGGCCGCAACCGTCTGACCAGGCCTGATGCGGAACCGCCGTATGCGAAACGCATGGTCTCGTTCTGCAAGGGGCTCCATTCGGATGGTCTGGGCCGCGACACCAGCGGTCTGCAGGTCTTCGACGCACCGATTGACGCCGCCCGCGGATCAGCGCTTGAGGACGGCTCTGGGCTGAGGATTGACCAGGAGCGTGGGATCCAGATACTGGTCGCCCCGGCGCACTCCCCAATGGAGGCAATCGGGGCAGTGCCAGGCCTCGCTCGCGGCCACCCTGCCCACGGCCCCGCCTTGCTCGACCGCCTCGCCCACCGGCAGTTCGCTGAGCACGGGCTCGAGCGTCGAGGCCAATTCGCCGTGACGGATCACCACGACGTGGCGGTCGACGATCCAACCGTTGAAGCTGATCGTTCCGCTAGCTGGCGCCACCACGTCCGTGCCGACCGGCGCTCTCAGATCGACCCCGCGATGCCCGGCCAGCCACTTCTCCGCAGGCAGGTCGAACGGCCTGGCTATCTCGACCGGCTCCGCCAACGGCCACCGGAACTCGCCTGGCGCCACCGTCGCGTGCGCCGTTGATCGCGCGGCCAGTGCGGCCGGCGGAACCGCCTGGGGCTCGCCCGGAGCGGACGCACCCAACGCCAACGCGCCCCCGCCGAGCATCAAAACGAGTATCGCCAAGCGCGCCGCGGCAGTCATCCTCCAGTCATAGCCGAGGCTCCCAGCCCGTGGGCGCGGAAACGAAAAGCCTGTGGACGAGCCGTCCCGGCGGCATCGGCCATCCCTGGACGCGGGTCCCGACGCGACGGCGGTCGGGGCGTGGTCCGGCGCCTGTGCGGGACCAGGGGCCTATCCATGTCGCTGCTGGGGCTCGTCGCCGCAGTTCCCGGCGGTCCGCTCGCTCTGGCCCATCGAGCCCGCCGGTTCGCGGCCCGTGGGACTCGTCGAGCCCGCTGTTTCCTATGCCTTTGCTCATCGAGTCCGGGGTTTCGCACGCTTCGGGTCGTCGAGCCCGCTGTTTCGCATCCGGCCCTTTTCCGTCTTGCCTGGTCAGCGCTTTGCTTGCGGGCAGGGTTGCGCGCAAAACCCCGGACTCGATGCCCAGGACGATGGAGAACAGCGGACTCGATGACAAGAGCCGCGCGAAACCCCGGACTCGGCGCGGGCGCACCTTGCCTGGCGGGCACCGACCACGAAACCGGCAACGACATGGATGAGCCGAGCGGGCCGGGCGGGCCGACGAGTGCGGTAGAATCCCATCCGGCAGCCCACAAGGGCCGCCTAATTCGCGTGCTCCCAAGCCTGGACCCACGAGCCAGGCGCGGGCGGACTCGGTCCGGGCACCAGCCCGGTTCTGTACCCGCGGGCGCACCAGGCGTTCGACCGGCCGATCAGGGCCGGAAGAACGAACAACCGAGAGGAAAATCACACATGGCCATTGTCACCATGCGCCAGTTGCTCGACAGCGGTGTCCACTTCGGGCACCAGACCAGGCGCTGGAACCCGAAGATGAAACGCTTCATCCTGACCGAGCGCAACGGCATCTACATCATCGACCTGGGCCAGACGCTCGGGCACATCGACACCGCCTACCAGTTCATCAAGCACACGGTGGCCCGCGGCGGGTCGCTCCTGTTCATCGGCACCAAGAAGCAAGCCCAAGAAGCGGTCCAGGACCAGGCCACGCGGGTGGGCATGCCGTATGTGAACCAGCGTTGGCTGGGCGGCATGCTGACCAACTTCCAGACCATCTCCAAGCGCCTGTCGCGCCTGAAGGAGCTTGAGGACATGAACCTCGAGGACTCGGTCGGCAGCGCTTACACCAAGAAGGAGCGGCTCATGATGAGCCGCGAGCGGGACAAGCTCGAGCGCACGCTCGGCGGCATCCGCACCATGCACAAGGTGCCCTCGGCGGTCTGGATCGTGGACACCAAGAAGGAGCACCTGGCCATCGACGAGGCCCGCAAGCTCGGTATTCCGATCATCGCGATCCTCGACACCAACGCGGACCCGGACGAGGTCGATTACGCGGTTCCCGGCAACGACGACGCCATCCGCGCGGTCGGGTTGCTGACCAGGGTCATGGCCGATGCCGTCGCCGAGGGTCTGGTGGAACGCCATGCCGCCAAGGAGAAGGCCGACGAGGATTCCCCACCCCCGACCGAGCCGTTGGCCGAAAG
>JAISCU010000050.1 GCA_031265345.1 Bifidobacteriaceae bacterium | reverse complement strand
CGGGCGGCATCGTCCAAGCCCTTCGCGGCGGTCGCGGAGCGGTCCCCGCCCCGGCCGTCGAGCGCGTGCCCGCCGAGCAGCCCGCCCGCCAGCGGCGACCAGGGGATCACGCCCAGGCCCTCCGCCAGGGCGGCCGGCAGGACCTCGAGCTCGGGCTGGCGTTTGAGCAGCGAGTACTGGTGCTGCTCGGAGACCAGGCCGAGGAAATGGCGGGACCGGGCGGCCTCCTGCGCCCAGCACAGGTGGCGGGCGCCGAAGTTCGAGGACCCGGCGTAGACCACCTTGCCCTGGGCGATCAGGTCCTCGTAGGCACCCCAGACCTCGTCCCACGGCGCGTGGGGGTCGACGTGGTGCATCTGGTACAGCTCGATGTGGTCGGTCCGCATCCGCTGGAGCGACGCCTCGACCGAACGCTTGATCTTGTACGCCGAATAGCCGTTGACGTCGTTGGGGCCGTCGAGGGGATTCTGCATCACGCCATGGACCTTGGTGGCCAGGACGACCTTCTCGCGCCTGCCGTCGCCGAGCGCGAACCAGCGGCCGATGATCTCCTCGGTCCAACCGGGATGGGTCCCCGGCTTGCTGCCCCAACCGCCGTAGACGTTGGCCGTGTCGAAGAAGGTCAGTCCGGCCTCGAGGGCGGCGTCCATGATCCGGTGGGCGGTCGGCTCGTCCGTCTGCGGCCCGAAGTTCATGGTGCCGAGGCAGAGACGGGAAACTAGCAGGCCAGTACGGCCCAAATGGGTGTATTGCATGTTCAACTCCTGGGGATAGGGCGAAGGAAAAGGAATGCCTCAATTCTACTCCGGCTGGAGTGGAAGCGCTACCACACTCGCGGCGTTGCCCGTTGCGCCATGGACGCCGATGAGTTGCCGCGAAGCCCAGCGGCGTCCCGGTCGGCTCGCCGCCACGGTGACGAGGGGATGATCGGCATAGGATGGCCTACGTTCTTAGTGGGTTGTTGGCGGGCAAGTTGGCGCCGTTTGAGGAGTGTCGTTTGAGCGGGACCGGGATCGTGGCGGGGCGGGTGTCTGGAACCCCGAGCCGGAGGAACACGATCTTTGGCGCTGGCTCGGGTCTGAGTCGCCAGGAAGACGCACGCCCCGGAGCTCGACCCGGGGCTCGGCGTGGTGTGGTCCGCCGAAAAGACGAATCCGCTGGCACTCGACGCCGACATCCAGAGTTTTCGTCTTTTCGCGGGGCCTTCCCGGATCGACATCCAGGGGATTTGTCTTTTGGTCGGCGTCACTGCCACCGGTTGGCGGCGAAGCCGCAGGTCACCGGTCCGGGCCGAAACGGGCACGATCCGGAAAAGACAAATCCGCTGGCTCTCGTGAAGACCGGTGCCGCCGAAAAGACAAATCCCCTGGCACTCGGCGCCGACATCCAGGGTTTTTGTCTTTTCGCACGGCCTTCCGGGACGGGTATGCAGAGAATACGGTTCCTCCTGCGGTTGTCCGCGGATCGCCCAGCATGCTCGGAGCTGAAACGAAGCCGAGGGCCACGCCGCGCGATCCTTGAACGCCGGAACGACTATGCCAATGCCGTCGGCTCGGGTAGCCGCGCGGTGAGTCGGCCGGGAAGTTTGCCGCCAGAGCGGACTCGCATGGGGCGGCCCCGTCTGCCGTGGGCCCACCACAGCGCGACGCCTCCCGCGCCGGGCTTCCCCGATGGCAATGCGCATCGTGGCGGCACCGGCCCGAGGCGCACCGTCCGAGGGTACTTGCCCCCGGCGGACTCGTTTGCGGCGAGTCTCCCCAAGTGCGGCCGCGCCCGCAGTGTGCTCACCCGCGCGCGATGCGGCCTGCGGCCCTCCCAAGCGGAGGACTTGCCCGCAGCACTGCGGTGCGGAGGACTTGCCCGCGGTGCCCGCGCTCATAGCGGGCCGCCCAAAGCGCGGACCTGGAACCCCGACCTTCTTGCAAGCGACCATTTCGGCAGACGTGACCGCCGCACCAGGCGTCCACTGGATAGGAGACCAAGACGTGACCATTGACCCGACCGACTACACCGCCGTGCCTCTGGCGGAGGTGGATCCGGAGATCGCAGCCGTGCTGGACGGCGAGTTGGCTCGCCAGCGCCGAACCCTGGAGATGATCGCCTCGGAGAACTTCGTTCCTCGCGGCGTGCTGGAGGCCCAAGGCTCCGTGCTGACCAACAAGTACGCCGAGGGGTATCCGGGCAGGCGCTACTACGGCGGCTGCGAGGTCGTGGACATCGCCGAGGAACTGGCCATAGCGCGGGCCAAGGGCCTCTTCGGCGCGGATTACGCCAACGTCCAGCCGCACTCCGGGGCGCAGGCGAACGCCGCCGCGTTGGCCGCCATGATGAAACCGGGGGAGAAGCTGCTGGGCCTGGAATTGGCCCACGGCGGTCACCTCACCCACGGCATGAAGCTGAACTTCTCCGGCAAGCTCTACCAGGTGGCGGCCTACGGCGTGGACCCGAAGACCTACCGGATCGAACCTGAGGCCGTGCGCGCCGCCGCCCTGGCGGAACGCCCGCAAGTGATCATCGCCGGTTGGTCGGCCTACCCCAGACACCTCGACTTCGCCGCCTTCCGGGAGATCGCCGACGAGGTCGGCGCCGTCCTGTGGGTGGACATGGCCCATTTCGCCGGGCTGGTGGCCGCAGGGTTCCATCCCAACCCGGTCCCGTTCGCGGATGTCACCACCTCCACCGTGCACAAGACTCTGGGCGGCCCGCGGTCAGGCTTCATCCTGTCGCGCTCCGCCGAACAATGGGGCAAGAAGCTCAACTCGGCGGTGTTCCCCGGACAGCAGGGCGGCCCGTTGATGCATGTGATCGCCGCCAAGGCGGTCGCCTTCAAGATCGCCATGGGTGAGGATTTCCGCGACCGCCAGGCCCGCACCCTCGAGGGCGCGCAAATCCTGTCCGAACGCCTCTCGGCCGGCGACGTGCAAGCGGCCGGAGTGTCCGTGCTGACTGGCGGCACCGACGTCCACCTGGTGCTGGTGGACCTGCGCGAGTCCCCGCTCGACGGCCGCCAGGCCGAAGACCTGCTCGAAGAGGTCGGGATCACGGTCAACCGCAACGCCGTCCCCTTCGACCCCCGCCCGCCCATGGTGACGTCGGGTCTGCGGATCGGCACCCCGGCCCTGGCCACCAGGGGATTCGGGCCGTCGGAGTTCACCGAAGTGGCGGACGTCATCGCGACGGCTCTGCGCGACGGCGACGGTGCCGATGTGGCCGCGCTCAAAGCCCGCACCGCCCGGCTCGCCGAGGACTTCCCGCTCTACACGGGGCTGGTCCAATGATGGCCCCGCGCCCAGGGGCCGCGCACTCAGAGGTCGCGCAGCCAGGGGCCGCGCGCCCAGGGGCCGGGCGGCCGGACGCCGAGCAACCGGACACCCGGCTGCCGGAGGTCCCGCGGCCCGAGATCACGCCAGCGACGGCCCCGCAGCCAGCGATCCCGCCAGCGACGGCCCTCGGCCGCTTCCAGGCAAGCAGTCCGCCAGGCTCGCAAGCCGAGCCTCGGCCGACTGCTCGGATACTGGATGGCAAGCGGGCGGCATCGGACATCAAGGCCGACCTGAAAGAGCGCGTGGCCCGGCTGCGGGCGCAGGGGATACAACCGGGGCTCGGCACCGTGCTGGTCGGCGAGGACCCCGGCTCGGTCATCTACGTGCGCGGCAAGCATCGCGACTGCGCCGAGGTGGGGATCGGCTCGATCCGGGTCGATCTGCCCGCCGACGCCACCCAGGCGCAGGTGATGGGCGCACTCGCGGGGCTCAACGCCGACCCGGCCTGCACCGGCTACATAGTCCAACTGCCGTTGCCGAAGCACCTCGACGCCGATGCCGCGATCAAAGCCATCGACCCGGCCAAGGACGCGGACGGCCTGCACCCGGACAACCTGGGCGCCCTGGTGCTGAACGTCAACGCGCCCGTGACCACGCCGTTGCCGTGCACGCCGCGCGGGATCATCGACTTGATCATGCGCGGCGGGATCGACTTGCGGGGGAAGCATGTGGTGGTGCTGGGGCGCGGGATAACGGTTGGGCGCTCGATTGGGCTGTTGTTCACCCGGCGCGAGATCAACGCCACTGTCACTTTGACGCACACCGGCACTCAAGGGCTGGCAGCTCTACTGCGACAGGCGGATGTGATCGTGGCGGCGGCCGGTGTGCCGGGGCTGGTCCGGGCCGAGGACGTCAAGCCGGGGGCGGTGGTCCTGGATGTGGGCGTCTCACGGGTGCCGGACGCGACCGGCAAGATGGCGATCGCCGGGGACGTGGCGCCGGACGTGGCGTCGGTGGCGGGATGGATCTCGCCAAATCCCGGTGGGGTGGGTCCCATGACGCGGGCCATGCTGCTGACCAACGTGGTCGAAGCGGCCGAGCGCCTGGCCGCGACATAGGGTCGCGGAGCGCGTCGGCGCCTGACCGCGTCCCGGCCGCGGTGGATTCGGACTTCGCGGCGCTCTGGGGACGGGTTTGGCCCGCGCGGTGTCCCCAATTGGCGTCTTGGTCCGAGCCCAAGGGGCGTGGGCAGGCGGAATCGGACTTTGAGCCGTTCTGGGGACAGGCTTGGGCTCCGTGATGTCCCCAGAACGCGTTTTGGTCCGGACTGGGGCACCCAGGAGGCCGAACTCGGACTTGGGGGCGTGTTGGGGACAGATTCCGCTCGTGCGGCGTCCCCAAGACGCTGTTTGGTCGGAGTTGAGACGCCTGGGAGGCCGAATTTGGACTTTGACGCGTTCTGGGGACGGTCCCGGTCGGCCCCGCGTCCCCGAAATGGGTCTTGCCCCAATGATGTTGGGGATGCGGGAGCAGAGCACTATGCGGTGCGGCTGAAAGCCGACCTGCGCGCCGGACTGTATATAAGTGTTCATAGGATCGAGGGAGCGACCGTCTGCGCGGGGCCGGGACCCTAAGGTGATCGCCGTGATTCAATTGTGTGATAGCCCAAACGACTAATGAGGTGGATTTTGCTTGAAGTTCGCGACCTGAGCCGGTCATTCGGTTCGTTCAGAGCGTTGGACGGTGTGAGTTTCACGGTCGAGCCAGGCCGGTTGACCGGATTCGTCGGAGCCAACGGCGCGGGGAAGACCACGGCCATGCGGATCATCATGGGCGTGCTGAGCGCCGATTCGGGCGAGGTCTACCTGGATGGCCAGACAGTCGACCGACGCATCGACTCGACCTTCGGATACATGCCGGAGGAACGCGGGCTCTACCCCAAGATGGGGGTCCGCGAGCAGTTGGTGTTCTTCGCCCAGCTGCACGGGTTGGCCAAGGCCAAAGCCGAGGAGAACACCGACCGGTTGCTGGCGCGCCTGGGGCTGACCGAGCGCGCCAAGGACGCGGTCGAGAAATTGTCGCTGGGCAACCAGCAGCGCGCCCAGATCGCCGCCGCGCTGGTGCACGACCCGGCGTTGCTGGTCCTGGACGAGCCGTTCTCCGGGCTCGACCCGATAGCCGTGGACACTGTCATGGGCGTGCTGAAGGACTTCGCCGCGCGCGGCGCCCCGATCCTGTTCTCCTCGCACCAACTCGATGTGGTCGAACGCATCACCGACGATCTGATCATCATCGCGGGCGGCCAGGTCAAGGCGTCCGGGGCGACGGCCGCGCTGCAGGCCGAGTACGCCGGTTCGCGCTACCGGATCGACCTGCCCGCCGGGGTGCCACCGGACTGGTTGGCAGGTCTGGGCGGGATAGCCGATGTGAGCGTGGCCGAGCGGAGGGCTGGTGACGAGCGCGCGGCATCGGGCACCGTGGTGTCTTTCGACGCGACGCCCGATGCCGCCCAAGCAGTTTTGCGCCAAGCCCTCACGTTGGGGCCCGTGGAGGGCTTCGACCGGGTGATGCCGCCGCTCAGCGAAGTGTTCCGGGAGGTGATCGCATGAGCCGGGTGTGGCTGGTGACGAAGCGGGAGATCGTGACGCAGGCGCGGTCGAAGGGCTTCCAGATCGGGACGGGCCTGATGATCCTGATCGCCCTGGTGGGCGGCGCGCTGCCGGGGATCTTGTCGAAGGGCGACGCGGACCGGGATGACGCTTTCAAGGTGGCGGCTGTCGGAGAGTTGGCGGGCTCGTTGACGGGGCTCGAAGCGCTCGACGAGGGCAAGGCGTTCAAGGTGGTCGACGTGGCCGATCCCGCGGCGGCGGACAAAGCCGTCCGCGACGGGACGGTCGACGCGGCGGTGGTCCCGGCGGACGCGAAGACTTCGCCGCTGGGCTTCGAAGTGGTCGCCAAGGACAAGCAGCCCGCCGAGCTGGTGGGCGCTTTGTCCGCGGAGCCCCCGGTGCGGTTGCTCGAACCGCCGAAGGTGCCGGAGTTCGTGCGGTACCTGGCGGCTTTCGGGTTCGCCGTGGTCTTCTTCATGATTTCGATCATGTACGGGCAGATGGCGGCCCAGAACACGGTGGTCGAGAAGCAGACGCGGGTGATCGAGATCCTCCTCGCGACGGTCCCGGCGCGAGTCCTGTTGGCCGGGAAGATCCTGTCCAACGCAGTCCTGGCTTTCGCCACGGTGGTGGCCATGGCGGTGGCGCTGGTGGCCGGACTGATGCTCGGTGGGACCTGGAAGACGTTGGCGGATGGCGCCTCGGCCCTGAACGAGGCCTCGGGCGGCGACTTGCTGGGGATGCTGACGGGCTCGCTGGCCTGGTTCCTGGTCTTCTTCCTGGTGGCGTTCGTGCTGTTCTCATCGCTGATGGTGGGCTCGGCGGCGACGGTGTCGCGGCTGGAGGAGGTGTCCTCGGTGTTGACGCCGACCATGCTCCTCGTGATGATCCCCTACTTCTTGATCCTCGGGTTCCAAGACAACAACACGGTGGTGACCTGGCTGTCCTATATCCCCTTCTCCAGTCCCACGGCCATGCCCTTGCGGGTCATCACCGGCGTGGCGGCTTGGTGGGAGCCCCTGGTCGCCTTGGCGATACTGGTGGCGACGAGTTGGCTGGCGATCCTGCTGGGCGGGCGGTTGTACGAGAACTCGATCCTGCGGACCGGCGCTCGGATCAAGTTCAAGGACGCGTTCGCGACGCAGGCGTGATGGCCGCGGGCGTGGTCGCGGCGGACCTGGGCGCGGCGGCCGTGGGCTCAGCGGGCTGGCATAGGCTGGTGCGGTGACTCTCGAGATTACGTCGCTCAATGTGGGCGGGATTCGTTCGGCCATGCGCAAGGGCATGGAGCCCTGGCTCCGGGCGGCGTCGCCGGACGTTCTGTGCCTGCAGGAGGTCCGTGCGCCGGAAGAGGTCTTGGACCCGTTCCTGCCTGGGCGGATCAACCACCAATCGGTGTCGCGGCTCAAAGGACGCTCCGGGGTGGCAGTGTCCTCGCTGGTGCCTGTGACCGCGGTGCGGGAGGGGCTGGACGGGCTGACCGGATTGGAGCCGCTCGACACCCACGCCGGTCGTTGGCTGGAGACCGACCTGGCCCTGGCGGACGGCCAGGAGCTCACCGTGGTGAGCGCGTACGTCCATTCCGGCGAGGTGGGCACCGAACGCCAGGAGCACAAACTGGCCTTCCTGGAGGCGATGACCGAGCGGCTGGCCAGTTTGTCGGCGGCCGGGCGCCCCGCCGTGGTCTGCGGCGACTTCAACGTGGCCCACCGCGAGGCGGACCTGAAGAACTGGAAGGGGAACCTCAAGAACTCCGGTTTCCTGCCGGAGGAGCGGGCGGCCTTGACTCGCTGGTTCGCGGAGATGGATTGGATCGACGTTGGCCGCCAATTGGCAGGAGAACGCGAAGGGCCCTACACCTGGTGGTCCTGGCGCGGCAAGGCGTTCGACAACGACACCGGCTGGCGGATCGACTACCAGATCGCCACGCCGGACCTGGCCGCGAAGGCGCTCGACTTCAGGATCGACAAGCCGGAACGCTACGACGCCCGATGGACGGACCACGCGCCCTTCACCGTGGTCTACGACCTGCCCGGCTTCAGTCCGTCGTGACGGTCGGGTTTCCCCTCGGTCGTTCATGCGCTGCCCGATGCCGCCGGGTCGTCCGCCGCGTTCGCGTCGGCCTGCCGCAGGCCCCGGCCGGGCGCCAACGGCCTGGGCGGCCAGACGGCTTCGAGCGAGCGTCCGTTGCAACGAGTCCGGGGATTTGCAGCCCCCGATGCGTCCCGGCCGTCCGAACGCCACGCGAGGTCGTCACGCGAGGTCGTCACGCGGGCAGATGGACCGAGCTGCCGGAGTCGGTCAGAGCGCGGGCGGCTCGTTCGAGGTTGGCGGTCTTGACCAGCAGATAGTCGGTGTCGAAGGTCGAGACCGCGAAGACCGGCACGTTCGCCTCCGCGAGCGTGGCCGTCAATTGGGCCAGCACGCCCACCAGGCGGAAATCCAGTTCTCCTGGGACTCGCATCAACGACCAGTCGTCATCGCGGGCGAGCGCGGTACGGGGCACCGCCGCCGCTGGGCACACCAACGAGACCTCGTTTTCGGTGATGGCCAGGAAGGCGGGCTGGAAACCGGCCTGACCCATGAGGATGGCGGCATGGGCCACCGTCGGCAGTTTCACGATTGAGAACCGTCCCGGCAGGACCTCGAGCTCCGTCACCCGCATGCGATCAAGGGTAGCCCTGGGTCGGCGGCCCCCTGCAATCGGCGAACTCCCTCGCCCATCGGTCGGCACGCCAGAGTGCTAGACACAGTGCGAAATTCGCACTCTGAACGCGCGTTTAGCTATCTGAGCGGTCCAGAGTGCTAAACAGAGTGCGAAATTCGCACTCTGGCGATAGGACTTTAGCACTCTGGCCGGTAGAGTGATGCGATGACTTGGGATGAGAAGACGGTGACCTCGCTAATTGGTGAGATGCGCACCCACGGCGGAGACTTCACTTCGATCGAGGTGAAGCGCGGCGCCGGGGGCCTCCCTGACCTTGGCGAGACGCTGTGCGCGTTCGGCAACATGCCTGACGGGGGAGTGATCGTGGTCGGCGTGGATGAGAACAACGGGTTCGCGCTCGTGGGTGTGCCAGATCCGGCCGCAGTTGAGAGAAGCATCGCCGCTCAGGCGCGCACCGCCGTCAATCCTCCGGTCTCGGTGCATTTCGACACGGTGCCCGTTGCCGAAGCGCAAGTCGTGGTCGCCACCATCACCGGTCTCCCTCCCAGCGACCGGCCCTGCCGAAATGGGGGGCGGCCGTACCTGAGACAAGCCGACGGCGACTACGTGATGAGCGTTCAAGAAGAGCAACAAATGCTCGCTTTGAGAGAACGTCCCCGATATGACGCGGCTCCCGTGGATGGTACGAGCGTCGCAGACCTGGATAGTCGCCTGACCGAGGCCTTCCTGCGCAATTCACGGGCGAGGTCCCGTCGCATAGCGGATGTTGAGGACAACACTGCGCTGCGCCGTAAAGGAGTCTTGGAGGCTCACGGCGGCAGGCTTACCCTCGGTGGCCTGTACGCATTGGGTCAGTACCCACAGCAGTACGCGCCCAGTTTGGCGGTGACCTGTGCGGTCGTGACGCCCCCCGGAACGACAGACCGGCTGGTCGACCTCGCGCATTTGGATGGGCCCATCCCTGACCTGCTGGATGATGCCATCGAATGGCTGACACGAAACCTACGCACGGGAGTGCGAGTGGGTGCGGACGGTCACAACTACGACCATCCGGAACTGCCGCTGTCCGCGCTCCGCGAGTTGGTCGCCAATGCCCTGGTGCATCGCGATCTGGGGCCGCACACCCAGTCCAAGCGTGTCGAGATAAGGCTGCGTGACGATCGGCTGGTCATCTCGAATCCCGGCGGTCTTTGGGGGGTGAGCCGCCAGCAGCTTGGCATGGCTGGGGGCAAGTCAGCTGTCAACGAACACCTCTACGACATCTGCGCACTGGCGGCAACTGTGGGTGGTGCGAGAGTCATCGAAGGCGAAGGGGGAGGCATAGGCGAGGTGAGACGGTCGCTTGCGACCTGGGGCGCCGATCCGCCGATCTTCATCGACAAGGCCGTCAGTTTTACTGCCGTTCTAGTACGACCTCCCCTGGCGCGGGCGCCGGCAGTCCAGGGCGCTGTCGTGACTGCTAACCGGACAGATCTCTCCGGCAGAATCATGGAGGCTTTGGCAGGCGGGTCACTGAACCGACGCGCCATTGAGGACCGATGCGGTCTGACCCCATCGCAGGTCCGCTACGCGCTGGGCAAGCTAGTGAAGCAAGGCAGAGTCCGGATGGAGGGTGGACTCGGATCCCGCAACACTACTTACAGCCTTCCCACATCCAGCTAGCGTGTGGCTCGAGGCGAGTTCCGAGCGGCTATGCCAGTCGCTGACCCGGGCCGGAGGGTTCGGCCAGGAGGAAGACCGGCTCGGTCATTCCTGCCGACTCGAACGCTTCAACCACGGCAGCAGCGATGCGCGCAGATTGTCCCTGCCGCACCAGGGCTATGGCCGAGCCGCCGAACCCGCCTCCGGTCATGCGCGCGCCTAGCGCTCCCGCCTCCCGCGCCACCTCCGTCGCCAAGTCGAGCTCTGGGCAGGAAATCTCGTAGTCGTCGCGCATCGAGCAGTGGGACTGGTCCAGTAGCGGGCCGGTCTCGGCGATGCGCCCCTCCCGCAGAGCATCAGCGAACTGCCTCGTCCGGTCGATCTCGGTGACGACGTGCCGGACCCGCCGCGCCGCCAGCGTGTCCGGACCTCCCAGTTGCACCGTGGCGCGTGGCAAGTCCCCGATCGACAACTGCCCCAGGTTTTCCAGGCCGAGCGCCGCGGCCGCCTCGGCACAGGTCTTCCGCCGTTGGCCGTATTGCCCATCCACCAGGGCGTGGCTGGCACGCGTGTCGATGACCAGCAACTCCAGTCCTGCGGCCGCCGGGTCGAAGGGCACCAGATCGTCCTCGCCGGTGGCGGAATCAAGCAGCAGCGCGTAACCGTCCGCCGTCAGCAGGGCGGCCGCCTGATCCATGCCGCCAGTGGGCGCTCCCGCTATCCGGTTCTCGGCCTCGACGCAAGCCGTCGCCAGGCCGGCGCGGACGCTCCGGGCGATCAGCCCTGATCCATTGCGCGCGACTCCATCGGCGGTCGCTTGGTTGGCAGTTGCTCGGTTGGCAGCTGCCTCGAACTCGTCGAGCAAGTCGAGCACGGCCAGAGCCACCGCGGCTTCGAGCGCCGCCGATGACGAAAGCCCGGCCCCGAACGGCACGCAGGAATCGACGTGGCCAGTGGGCGCCGGCACCTCCAGGCCATGGCGGCGCAACGCCCAAACCACCCCGACCGCGTAGGCCCCCCATCCGCTCACCGCGCCCGGAGCGACCTGGCTCATAGGCAACTCGAAGACCTCGCCGCCGATCTGCGCGGAGGTCAGGCGAGCGGCATCGTCCGAGGAGGCCTTGGCCGCGAAATAGGTGCGGTGGGGCAGGGCGATGGGCAGGCAGAGGCCGCCGTTGTAGTCGGTGTGCTCGCCGATCAGGTTGACGCGACCGGGCGCGGCCCACACCCCGGTCGGCTCCTCGCCGAACCGGGCGCGGAAACCGTTCGCCGCGCGAGCGGCTCCCTCGTCGGTGCTCCAGGCTGCCAAGAAGCGCGGCTCGGTCATGACGGAGCCCCTGCGACTCGGGCGGCGGCATCGTCCACGGCTGGATGGGCGTCCAGGGCGTGCCCGGCGGATTCCGCGAGCGCGGCGCGCAGGCGGGTGGCGATGCGCTCCGGGGTGGTGTCGCTGACCCAGGCGCCCATGCCGGATTCGGACCCGGCCAGGTACTTCAGTTTGCCGGGCGCGCGGCGGATCGAGAACAGTTGCATGTGCAAACGTCCCAGCGGGCGCACCTGCGGGTCCACGGGGGCTTGATGCCAAGCGGAGATGTAGGGGAGCGGGATCGGCAGGCCGTCCGCGTCGATGAAGAAGCGGTCCAGGCCGCGCAGCAGGCGGGGGTAGATGCGGGCGAGGTCGTCGCGCTCGGGCGGGTCGAGTTCGGTGAAGTCGAGGCGGCCCCGGCGGGGGGCCAGGTGGACCTCGACGGGCCAGCGGGCGGCGAACGGGACGTAGGCGAGCCAGTGGTCGGACTCCAGGACCAACCGGGGGCCGCGCGCCTCCGCCGCCACGATGTCTGCCAAGAGATGACGGCCCGTGCGTTTGCGGTGGTCGGCGGCCTGTCGCATCATGGTCGCGGTCTTGGGGGTGAGGGTCGGGTAGCCGTAGAGCTGGCCGTGAGGGTGCGGGAGCGTTACGCCGATCTCCGGCCCCCGGTTCTCGAAGGGATACACCTGTGCGATCCCGTCTGTGGCTTGCAACGCTGCCGTCCTGGTGGCCCAGGCCTCGATCACTGTGCGCATACGGGTGTCTGAGAGCGTGGCGGCCTGGGCCGTGTGGTCGGGCGAGAAGCAGATCACCTCGCAGCGCCCGGCGGCTGGGCGGGCTCGCCACAATTCCTGGTCTTGGAGGTGCCGCTCGGTGGCGAGGCCGTGGACGGGTTCGCCTGGCGTTCCGGGGGATCCGGGCACTGCTGGCGGGCAGGGCGTTGCGGGGGAGCCGGGCGTTGTGGACGGCCCCGGCGCCGCGGACGGCCTGAGAGGCGAGCTCTGGTCAAGCGGCGACGCCGGGCTGGACGGCCGCCAGTAGGACGGGAAGCGGTTCTCGAACACGACCACGTCGTAGTCGGTGTCGGGGATCTCGCCATCCTGGTAGTCGCGGCCGGGACTGGCCGGGCAGAGCGGGCAGGCCGCCGCGACCGGTTCGAAGGTCCGGTTCATGCGGTGCGATGCCATCGGGATCCACTCGCCCGTCAGGGAGTCGAAGCGCATTTCCGGGCCGGTCGGCGGGACCAGGTCGCCGGTTTCTTGGTCCTGTACCGGCTCGTTTCGGTCCCGCAGCGGGCGCGGGTCGTCCAGGCGGCGGGTCTTGGCGCCGGAGGCGTAGTCCGGCGAATCGTCGAAGTAGAAGAACTCGCGGCCGTCGGCCAGGTGGGTCGGGGTGATGCGAATGGTCATGGTTGGCGTGCGATCCTGAGGTCGATGTGGTGACGTTTGATTGTTTTGGCTGCCTTGGCTGGTGGCGGTTGGTCGGTGACGAGGGCGGTGATCGCGGCCAAGGGCGCGATCTGGGCGAGCGCGGCGGTGCCCCATTTGGAGGCGTCGGCGGTCACCACGGTCGCGGCGGCCGAGTTCATGAACGCCCGGTTGGTGGCCGCCTCGGCCAGGTTCGGCGTGGTCAGCCCCGCCTCGGGGTCCATCCCGTGGACGCCCAGGAAGAACCAGTCCAGCCTCAGTTGCCCGATGCCGCCGTCCGCGATCGGGCCGACCAGGGCCTGGGAGGGGGTGCGCACCCCGCCAGTCAGAATCACCTGCGGCCCGGCTGCGCCGGCCGTGGTCGGCTGGGGTGCCGCCAGGGCTTCGGCGGCCGGAAGGGAGTTGGTGACCACGGTGATCTGGTCCGTCGCCAGCCGCGCGGCCAGTTCGACCGCCACCCAGTAAGTGGTGGTGCCCGCACTGATGCCGACTGACTGGCCTGGTTGGACCAGCGCGGCGCCAGCCCTGCCGATGGCCTGTTTGGCGGCCACGTTGGCGCCGGACTTGGCGGCGAAGCCGGGCTCCTCGGAGGTCGACATGGTCAGGCAGGCGCCGCCGTGGACCTTGCGGCACTGGCCGCGGGCCGCCAGTTGGTCGATGTCGCGCCGGACGGTCATCTCGCTGACCGCCAGTTCCTCGGTCAATTCGGACACCCGCACGGCCCCGTTGGTGCGGAGCCGTTCCAAGATCAGGGCCTGGCGTTGGGTCGCCAGTAGCTGAGTCACCCGAACAGGATACAACAAAACCAAACATAATCGCACTTTCGTGTCGTACTGCCTCGTCCGGGCGGAGACTGCCCCCAAATGCTGGCTCTCGGTGCCGACATCCACGATCTGCAGGTTTTCCGAAGCGTCGCCGCCTGCTCGACGCCCGGCGCCCGTGCGCCACCTGAGGGGACGGCATCGGGCAATGTGTAGTTTTGCGGTTGTGTTCGGAAAATGTGCCAAAATGCGCCGGAGTTCCGATCCTGACCGGAAAACAGGGGAGCGGCAGGGGCGCCCATGATCCTGTGGCCCGTGGTGGAGCGCGGCAAGGTCCGCCAGGCGGAAATGCTGGAACGGATCGTACGGTTCGTGCTCGACGATGTTGGTAACACATTCTCGGCGAACACGCTCGCGCAGTACTTCAAGTCCCAGCGAAGGCGCGTCGATCCCGAGACGGTCTACTCCTACCTGCGCCTGCTCGAGGAGGCGTACCTGATCGGTCGGGCGCCCCGGTTCGACCTCCGCGGCAAGGAGATCCTCAAGACCCAGGAGAAGTATTACGCGGTGGACCATTCTTTGATTCATGCCGTCCTGGGTTTTTCGACGAGTCGCATCCAGGGCATGCTGGAGAACATCGTGTGGGCTGAACTCCGCCGCCGAGGCTACGAGGTCATGATCGGGAAAGTGGGTGCCAACGAGATCGATTTCGTCGCGCGCCAGGGCACCGACAGCCTCTACGTCCAGGTGGCCTATCTTCTCGGGGCCGATCCCGCGACGCTGGAACGCGAACGCACCCCGCTCCTCGCGGCCGCAGGAAAGCACCCGTCCTACCTCGTGAGCCTCGACCCCCTGGCGGCCGGGTCGCAGGACGGGATCAGGCACCTGGGGTTGGGGGAGTTCCTCCTTTCGGACTCCCTGGGTTGAAGGCGCCAGCGCGCATCGCCCCGGCCAGCAACGCCGGGTCGCTCTCGCTGGTCCAGGGGATCCTGGTGGGGTGGCGACGGTACTGACGCGCCTCGAGCCCCACACCGAGCTCGCCGTTGTCGTTGGAGCCCCAGGCGCACATCGACCCGTCGGTGGCGAGCGCGACCGACTGGCGTTCGCCGGCCGCCAACTGGAGCACTTCGAGGCCCGGCGGCAGTCCGGTGACGGGCATCGGGCGGGATGTGGACTCGACCTGGGCGTCCACCCCGAGTTGGCCGGACTCGTTGTCGCCCCACGCCCACACGGCGCCGTCCTCGGCGGCGGCGAGCCAGTGGTCGCCCCCGGTGGCCATGGTCTTGATGCGGGTGCGCTTGGGGAACCCCCCCACCCGGACCACGGGGCGCGGGCCGGGCACCGGGTCCGGCTCGGATCGACCGGCGCTGAAGGTTCCGGCCATGTGGACCTTGCCCGAGGCGGTCAGGACGGTGGTGGACACGTAGGCCGGGTGCGCCTCGATGATCGGGTCATTCTCGGGGAAGCCTGTCGCGAGGACCGGCGCGGAACGGTCCTGGTCGGTGCCGTCCCCGAGCTGGCCGAACCTGTTCCAGCCCCACGCCCACAGGCGTCCCGCTTCCGTCACGGCCACCGAATGGCGACCCCACGCGGCGACCTGTGTGACGCGCTCGCCTCCCGGTAGGCCGACCACCCGCACGGGCGAGGCGGCCCGGTCTTGGGTGCCGTCCCCGAGCTGACCGCGATCGTTGGAGCCCATCGCGTAGACCTCGCCGCCGGCGCCGAGCACCAGCAGATGGTCCTCGCCCGTCGAGACGTCAACGATCCGGGCCGCGCCGGGGAAGCTCAAGGGCGCCAGCACGAGGCGCGCCGGTGCGGGGTGCTCGCGCCGCAGCCGCTCCAGTATGGCGCGGTCCCACAGGTAGAGGTCTCCTTCGGCGGACAGCGCGGCCAACCCGAAACCCCCGGCCGATACCTTAACTATCCGCGCGGCATCGTCAAACAGCCGGACCTGGTACGGGGTCCACAGGAACTTTTCCCCGGCCTGGCGGCGCTCTATCCCCTCGGAGCCCCACAGGTACACTCGCCCGGCGGCGTCCAATGCCATGGTCGCCTGGGGTCGGGCTGATATTTGAACTACCTCGGACGATGCCGCTCGGTCGTCTTGGGCCGCAGCCTCGGCCTGCGGGACGAACTCGGGCGTGGGAGCCGGGTAGCCGGGGGCGAGCGCGATGCGCATCTTCTCCATGTCTTCAGGCGACAGCCTGATCGCTTCACGGTGGGTCTTCCCGACTTCTTCCGCCGATTGGCGTTGGAACTCCTCGGCCGTCAGCCCGGTGGCCTCGAGAATGTGTTGCGGAATGGACGGCGGCGGCGGCTCTTGGGCGGCCTTGTTGCGGATCGGCCCGTACTTGAGGGTCTTCAAACCGTTGCGCGCGCCGATGTACGCCTCCGGCTTGGTGGTGTACATCGGTGCCCCATATACTGCGGCGGTCGCCGCGCACAACAGATCGGTCCGGTTCAGACCGTGAGGATTGCTGGCGGGCAGGTTGAACGCGATACTGCCATACCTGCCCAGAATCCCGTCGCCGATCGGCACCGGCGTGGACAAGTCCCATAGGTTTCTCCGCCGCGAGCCTTGCCCTGGGACGTCCCCGGCGTAGCTCCAACGGAAGAGCGCGGTCTCCGTCGCGAGCGCAACCGAGATAAACAGTGCGTCGTCGGCCCGGAATTTCGCCGGTTCGAACCCGGACACCAGCACGGACGTGTCGACCGTCACCACCCTGTCCGTGGCCGGGTCCGGACGGTCAGCCACCCGTGTTGGGCGCATGGTGCACTCGCTGGGCTCGCTGAAAGTCACGGCGAGGAGCCCGGTAGATTCGTCTCGGTGTTGCTCCACCACGTCATATGACCAGCGCAGGCTCCATCTGGGCGGCTTGATCAGGTAATGGCAGGTGCGGGCGAACGCCACTTCAACCGGTTTCCCGTCGGCATCCACTGCGGTGTAGGCCCACGGGGATGTTCGATCATCGGGCGCAGCCTTCGACAAATCCGGGACGTTACCCGCGGCCGCGACCACACATGAGGGATACGTTCGACCCGTCCCAGCAGGCTCGCCGGTAGGGCGGGGCAGCCCCGCCCACAAGTACGCCTGCGGACTGATCACCAAGGAGGAGTCCCTTCCCGCGTATTCGTCCGCGCGCATGAGCCCAAGCTTACGGCGGATCAGCGTCGGTCCTAGCACGGTGCCGACCGCTCGGATTCGCGTGAGCCTAGAGCCGATTGCTGGTCGAGTTGGCCACGCGAGTGCTGCCGTCATCTTGCTCGGGTCCAAGTGGCCGAGCCCAGTTCTGGGCGAACTGGCTCTTGGTCCTCGCCGGTTCTGCCGGTCGACGCGCCCGGCGCTGCGTCGTCTTGACAGAACAGTCTGGGACAAGGTGGCGTCACCTCGCCAAGGCGCCCTGCCCGACGCGTGCTTTCGGCGGTGTCAGACGGGCGAGCTTCCGTTGGCGGGTCCCGCCCGCCGCCGGTCCTACGAGGGCCTTTTGGGAAGTGGGTTTGCACACCGCCAGTGCGGATCACCTGCGAGCGGGCGACCAACCAGACACGCGGGTCGCGAGTCGCTGGCCATTTGGGCTACGCCGTTTGGGGGATTGCGGTGAGCCCAGTCAACGCGGTAGCCTGCTCATGAATCTCGTCGGTCCTTAGCCCCGTCGTTCCACCAGCAAGGAACTCCCTCAATGACCTTCGTTCAACGGAGACGCATTCCGCACGGTCGCCACCCCAGCGGCCCGTTGAGCACCGGCAACCCTCGGGCGACGGGGAAGGTCGGCCCCGAGTCCCAGTTCGCACACATGTGCGAGGCGGCATTGGCGCGGAACGAGCGGGCGTTCGCCGCCATGGGTCGTTCGAGTCCAGTACGGCGTTGGCCCAGACGGTGGAGCGCGCGCTGCTCGTCCGACCTGGCAGCGGCGCAAAGCCAGGAGTCCGGGCCTCCTGTGTCTTCGTCACGGACGGGTGCCCGCCGCATCGCGAGTGCGGAGGCCCGCGAGGGGCGGAGCCTTACGGCCCGGCGGGCTTCACGCAGTAGCTTGCACGCGTCCCCGCCGCAGTCGCCGTCGTGGAGCGATACCGGCTGTCGAGGGCAGCGCCAACGCTCAAAGCCGGGCGGCCCGACCTCGAGAGGATCAGTCCTGGCATGCATCATGACGGGCATTTCGACGTGCGCTCGGAGTCGGCATGACCATTGCAACGGAGCAGCATCACACCGCTGTCGCGTCACCGTGGCGGATGGGGCGCGGCCAGATGCATCGGCGACCATTACGGCGGTGTCGCGAGAGCCGGGGCGGCGGACAATGCCGCGCTGCAGGAACCATCAACTGAAAGCGATCTGATCATGGCCTATGTCTATCGTGAACTGGACGCTCAGGAGGCCGCGCGATTGGAGGCGCTTGGGATTCAGAGTCCTTGGTGCGACGGCCCGGCGATGTTCGGGAAGCCAGCGGTTGACGTCGAGCGGGGCGCAATGGTCGTGGGTCTGGGAGGCGGCAACCTGGGTGTCCCGATCTATTGGGCGCTGGTGGTCGGCCGAGAAGTGCTGATTCTTGAAGGGCGAACCGACATTTCTGCTGTGACTGTCGAGGACCCCCGCATGGTGGTCTGGGTCAACTCCGGAAGTCCGTGGGACTCGCCATTGTGGCGGATGCCAGATCTTTACCAAATGCTTAAGAAAGGACTGTTCATGGAATGGACAGGCGAGGTATACCGGCGTGGAGAGATACGCTTCGCGGGACCGGTTGGGAAGTTGGTTGAGGAATCATGAGCGCCTTGTCGGGGATGCAGAACATCGGTCCCTCACGGCGGGGATGGACTGGACTTGACCGAACGTCATCGCCAGCTCTTGCGGCAGTCTTGCGTGGGCCCTTGTGGCGAACGCTGACAGTTATCAGGAATCAACGATTGGAAGGAGCCCGATCATGACATTTGTGTATCGAGAATTGGACGCCGAAGAAACTGAGCGGTTGGAGGCGCTCGGGATTCAAAGCCCCTGGTGCAAAGGCTCGGCCAGGTTCGGGACGCCCGCTCTGGACGCCGAGCGGAACGTGATCGTGGTGGGCCTCGGCGGCGGGAGCTTCGAGATCCCGCACTTCTGGGCGCTGATCGCAGGCCGCGATGTCGCGATTCTGGAGGGTCGGACCGATCCGTCTGCAGGCCCGGCCGAAGACCGTCGGCTGGTCGTGTGGGTTGATCGTAGGTCGCCCGTTGATTCGCCGTTATGGCAGATGCCGGACGTGTACAGGTTGCTCAAGGAAGGACTGTTCACGGTTCTCACGGGCGGCGAGGCATATCGCCCTGGCGTAATCCGGTTCGCCGGCAACATCGGAGAGTTGGTGGAGGAAGCATGAGCACGTTCATCGAAGAGCAGAACACAGGACCCGAACCGTGGGGGCAGGACGCGGCCGAATGGTCTTGGCGTCATCTGGAGCAGTTCCGCAGGGACGGGATTGGCAAGCAATGATGCACAGCAGGAATCAACGATTGGAAGGAGCCCGATCATGACATTCGTCTATCGAGAATTGGACGCGGAAGAAACTGAGCGCGTGGAAGCACTTGGAATCAAGAGTCCCTGGTGCAAGGGGCCAGCCGTGTTGGGCAAGCCCGCTGTGGACTCAGAGCGTGACGCAATTGTGGTGGGCCTTGGTGGAGGAAGCTTCGAGATCCCGTGCTTCTGGGCGTTGATCATCGACAGCAGTGTAGCGATTCTGGAGGGCCAGAGGATTCCGTCGAAGGACCGCTCGGTGGACCGTCGGCTAACCGTTCAGATAGACCGCCGCTCGCCGGTCGACTCACCGATATGGCAGGTTCCGGAGGTGTACAGGTTACTCAAGGAGGGTCTGTTCATGGTGATAGCAGACGGCGAAGCATATTATCCGGGTGCGATTCGTTTCGCGGGCAACATCGGAGAGTTGGTGGAGGACGCATGAGCACGTTCATCGAAGAGCAGAACACAGGACCCGAACTCCGTGCGGCAGGACGTGGCCGAATGGCATTGGCGTCAGCTAGAGCAGTTCCGCAGGGACGGGATTGGCAAGCAATGATACACAGCAGGAATCAGCGATTGGAAGGAGCCCGATCATGACATTTGTCTATCGAGAATTGGACACGCAGGAAACCGAGCGGTTGGAGGCGCTTGGGATTCAGAGTCCCTGGTTCGACGGCCCGGCGATGTTCGGGAAGCCTGCTGTGGATGCCGAGCGGGAAGCGATAGTGGTTGGCCTGGGAGGCGGCAACCTGGGGATTCCCGTGTACTGGGCATTGATAGTGGGGCGCGAGGTGTTGGTGCTGGTCGGAGACGAGGACGTATCGACAGTGACGGAAGATGATCGCCGCTTGGTCGTCTGGGTCAATTATGGGAATCCTGCCGATTCGGATCTATGGCGCATGCCGAATCTGTACGGGATTCTCAAGGAAGGATTGTTCATGGTTATCACTGGTGACGCATATGAGCCTGACAGGATCCGGTTTGCCGGTGACATCGGACGGAGAGTGGAGGAAGCATGATTCGCAGGAGCCAGGTCATGATAAGGCGTTGCGCTGATGCTGTATGTTGCCTCCTTCGGCGTGCGGTTGGTGCCGCATCAACAGCGGTCGCGGTTACAGTTGTATCGGCCCTGGCGCTGGGGGTAGCGCCTCCGAGCCCTGCCGAGGCACAAGCCTTGCCGATCGCAGTGCCGAGGGCGTCCAGCGCCGCAGATTTCGCGAATTCGATCACCGCGTGGGTAAAAAAGAATCGGCCGCTGACTTCTACCAGCACTGACGACGACTTGGCTGCTTTCATGGATATGCTTCACCGCGAGGTGAACAAGCTTAGCGCGGACCTTCCTGCAGACCGCGTCCCGGTGCTGTACGAAGGAATCATCGGCACGTTGGATGGCGACGAGTTGTACTCCTATCAGGCGGCGCGCGAGCTGTCCGGAACCAAGAAGTATGGCTACATTAGCGACACCGAAGCCGGGAAGGCGCTCAACGACGCCACGGTCGAAAAGGCCCTTCGGGATGCTTTCGACGGTGATGACGCAAGCAGGAAGGCTTTTGCTGCGCAGGTGAAGAACGGGGGCTCAGGGGGGAAAGTGGCTGGGATGAGGTCATTGAACGATTTCGTATCACGGAAGTTCGTGATGGCGATCAACGTGCCAGAAGTAGTGGTGATCTGTCCCGGGGCGCAGGATTTCGCTACGCCACCAGATAAAGTGCTCTATCGTACGGAGTTGCCGGCGTTGAGTGGCAACAAGATCGTTAAGTTGATCAACGGATTTGACGCTTTGTCGTTATTGGCCATGAACCCGTCGGCGCGAGCCAAGGAGATCGGGGCCTTGTCTGAGGCGTTCCTGGCCGGTTTGAGTTTCGACGTCCACAAGGTAAAGAACTCGAGCGGGAAGGAGGTTTGGGAGATTCATCGTGCCATGGAGGGCGACGCCCTGACTGTCAAGGGCCACGAGTTGTTCGGTTTCCCGCCTAACAACGACCTTATCCACACTTTTGGCAGGTCGAAGTGGGACCGAATGAGCGTGGGCGAGAAAATCATGGCTCGTATCGGCAATAAAGTAGGCACGCTGGCCAAAGCCGCTCCGAAGCACATGGTCAAGTCGACGGCCATGAGTGCGCTTTCGCGTTATGTGCCAACGGTTGGGCTTGGTGTGATCGGCGTGGCCGGGGCTGGGCTGACCATATACGCCTACGGTCAATTGGGAATCGCGTTCGCTGACTCCCTCCAAGCAGCCGCTGATGGCTGCAGCCCCGCACAGGTGAGTGAGCCCCTGGAACGAACCGTTAACGCCATCCACGGACTATCGGATCAAATCGGTGACGACTTGGTGGCAGAGGTCATTGTCGGCGGCTTGGGGGCGATGATTTTTGGAGGTGCCGCAGGTTGGGCGATAACTGTGAGCGGCCTGGTGATCGCATATTCGGCAATCACAGTGGTGAAGAATCTGATGGATGGCGCGGTCGGCGATCATTTGCGCGCGATTGCTGAGATTTCCGACCTGGTCGACGCTTCAAGCGGCGTGACTTGCGACAGGGAGCAAGACCTGCGCGATCACGAGACTGATCCGACCTGGGCTGAACGGTACGCATGGGCGCTGGATCTGGCGAAGAAGGCCGCTGAGGCGGGCAACGGCGGCATGGAAGAGGCCGAGGATGAGACGCCTCCTCCTCCCAGTGACCCGATCATTATCGACATGGCGGGCGATGGGTTCGATCCGACGACCGCCGCGGACGGAGCCTACTTCGACTTGGATGTCAACGGCTATGCCGAGCGGATCAACTGGGTTCAGGGAGACGACCAGATTCTGGCGTGGGACCGGAACGGCAACGGCAAGATCGACAATGGGCTGGAAGTATTCGGAGACTCGACTCGCCTTGCGTCGGGGCAGTTGGCAGGCAACGGTTTCGTGGCGTTGGCCGAGTTGGACTCGAATGGAAACAAGAGTATTGAGCCCAGCGACGGGCATTGGGGCGACCTTTTGTTGTGGGAAGACAAAGCGAATCCGGGAAGGGCGGACACCGGCGAATTGCGTTCCTTGGATGATGCGGATGTGAAGTCGATCTCGTTGGAAACCGTGCGGTTGGATCAGACAGTTGACGTGGGTGTGGTCCTGGGCGAGGCGTCGCCTGTGGTGATCGGCGACGGCTTGATCCATCAGGCCGCCGAGTATTGGGTCAGCACCATCAGATGGGACACGGTGGAACCGGATCTGGATGATGGGGCGGGCATCCCTGCGGATGTGCTGGCCTTGCCGAACGTGCGCTCCTTCGGCTCGGTGCCATCGCTGCAGCGCGCGGTGATGGCCGACCAGACCGGTCGGCTGAGGGAACTGATCGAAGAGTTCGCGTTGTCTGAGGACACGACCGAGCGTCAGCTGTTGATCCGGGAATTGGTCCTGAGGATATCCGGCGCAGACCAGGTGGCGTTGGGCAGCCGCGGGCCGAACTTCAACGCACAGGAGCTGGCCGCTATAGAGGCTATTCTGGGCCGCTCGTTCAATGGGGTCTCGGGTCCGAATCCGAACGCGCCCGCCGCAGTAATACTGGCCGGAGTGTGGACGCGCCTGTATGAGATCTACTTTTGCGAATTGCTGTACCAAACCCATCTCAGCCGCGTGTATGGAGTGCTGAGTGCCGACTGGGTAACAGACGGTCGGCTGAACGTGATGGGATTGCTCGAACTAGTGAGCGACCTTGATCTGGACGATCCGGCCACGGATCAGTTGCTGGCTGACTTGGGTCGGTTCCTCTTCTACGCCCAGCAGAGCGGCATTTCCGGGCTGGCCGACCTGACGATGGCATTGGGGCCGACGAGCGTGGGCCTTTACAGGGACATGCCGCAGATCGCCTCGATGCTGTGGTTCGGCACCGAGGGCGACGACAGGTTGACCACCAATGCGGGCTGGCCCATTGCCTATGGGCTGGGAGGGAATGACACCTTGAGCGGCTCCGGTGATTCGGCCGACGCACTTTATGGCGGTTCCGGCAATGACACGTTGAACGGCAACAATGGTGCGGACTTCCTCGATGGGGGTCCGGGGGACGATTCGTTGAGCGGCGGGTCTGGCGTGGACGTGTTGGCGGGGGGTCCGGGCGACGACCGGTTGTATGGCGGGGACGGCCTGGACACGTATGACTTGGCCGGCGG
>JAISCU010000470.1 GCA_031265345.1 Bifidobacteriaceae bacterium | reverse complement strand
GGTAACAAGACCAGCTTCCCGGCCGAGGGCCCCACATCCACGCACGCCACGCCGCGTCCACGCAGGTCACCCCCAGTAATCAGACATCAACCAACCCGCCCTGGTGAGAAAACCTCAATAGCTGGCGTGATAGTTTGAGCGACGTAGTAGCCAGACTCGAGGCCACCATCGACTCTCAGCCCGAGACACATTGACACGCCGGAAATGAGTAGTCCGGCTAGGCTTACGGCTATTGCGAGCCATCCAGATTGGTTTCTCATCGGTAAATTCTCGTGTCTGCGTCGATTCCCAAGATCGGAGCCCTCTTGTGTGAGTCAACTCGCTCGATAAAGAAATTGCATGACGATACGCCATCATCGCGGGTATCCTGATAGACATTACCACGGCGCTGAATATCCGAGATAATGCAGCCGTTCCGCGCGAGAAAGTCTTGGACTCTCAATAGGTTGCTCCTCGTCCAGGCCAGATCATCAAGATTTGGCAGGACCGCGATCCCCTTTGTTGCCACCGTGCGACACGCCTCGAGCGCCCGAGTCAACCATACAAGAACTCCGAGGCCTTGGTTCTTTGAGGAGTAGGGAGGGTCGACGTAGAACATCTCGAAGCTCTCTGGGTCAGGGAACGGCGTGCGGACGTCGTACCTCCTAGCGGTGACGCGGAGGTGGCGGCTGGAGGCCTGCGCGTTGATGCTGCCGACCACTCTGGGGTCCAGTTCGTAAACAGTGACGCTGCACAGGAGCGTCTGCGCGAACAGGAGCGACAGATGGTCATCATCGCCGATCATCACGACATTGGCCTCCTGCAAGTATGGCTGCACGTCCTGAACTTGGTGAGCCATGCTCTCAGGGGTCAACAGAAACTGCTCCAGGCTGTGGTCAGCTTCGGGGCGAAGGCGCGCGATCTCGTTCGCCAGCCTGAGTGTGCTGCTTAGTAACGTCATGTCGCCAACCTAGCCTAGTACTTGGCCGAAAAGCCTCTCACGTGGGACGGGGTGAACGTATCAACGAATGTCTGGCTCAGTTCGTCGAGAGCGGACTTCGAGACTTTCTTGCAGGTCACAAGGTCGACATGCACGTACCTCCGCTCAGGCCACGTGTGCATCGCCAGGTGGCTCTCGCTGAGGAGCACGACCACCGTGAAGCCGCTTCCTTCGCTATCGATTGCGAACTCGTGTACGTATCTCTCCACGATCTCCAAGGACAACGCGCTGCACAGCTTGTCGGCGGCTGCAAGTAGGAACTCCTTGTCTCCAAGGTGCTCCGGGCTCACCCCGACCCCCTCCAAGACATTCTGGCGGATGATGGGAACGCTCTCGTCCCAAACGTCCTGAACCCGGTCACGAAAATCGAGCCTGATGAGACGCCGGTCGGCCACACCGTGCCGACGTTCCCTACTGGAACGGGCCACTCGTTGCTCCTTTGCGCTCACAGCACCCGTGACTTGGGGAACCAAGGACGAGAAGCGATGTTATCACCTCCGCGTATCTGAGCGTTCGGCCTTCTCAATCAGATGGAGCGCGAGGGCCTGGCGGTAGATCGGCGATGCTCTGGACCCTCCGAGCGTTCGAGCGACTTGGGCCGTGCTTGCACCGCCGGCCAGCTGGCGGACGGCGAGCCGAACTCATTCACCGGCCATGGAGACGGGTCGTACGCCGACGCGGCTCCTGACTATGGCGGCGGCGAGTGCCGCTGTCGTGCGCTCCTGGATCAAGTGGTTTCGAGCTCGGTCGGTGGGGCGAGCCACCCGAACGTAGCTGGGAGCGCGCACCGGCAGAGAACGTCTGATTGCCTGCACCGCGTGATACGCCGGAAGAATCGCGTCATCAATCCGTGCCATGAATGTTCGAGTCACAAGGCGAGCTCGCCAGCGGGTGTTGACGCGCGCCATGTGGCTTGTTGACCGGGGTAGCCAACGGTCGTGATCTGGGGAACAGGACGCCTTGCTCGGGCGGCGTCGATGCGTTCTTGTTGGCTTGCCGGGCGGGGTCGGACTGCGGTGTGACCTGTGTGGCGCCAGCGGTCACGGTAGGCTGCGACCGCCACGGCACGAGCCTGCCATCGGTGGAGGCCGTCTCGGCCGGTGGGCCGGGGTCCGAGCTCGCGGAGCCACGGCTCCTCTGCCTGGATGGCACGTCGGGCGAGCCCGGCCGCGCGTTGCTGGATCATCTGGGCGCGTTTGTCGAGCGCGGCGCGCATGTCGCGGGCGACCGGGGCGGTGCATTCGGGGATCAGACCGGCGATCAGGCGTTGGGCGGGCCTGGCCGCCATGGGCCGGGACACCCGCTCGCGAGCCGTGACACGCATCAGCGCGCCGGTGGGGTCGTCCGCCTCCGTGACAAGTTGCGCGGCGTCCCGCAGCAGACGGGCAGTGTCGCGACCGGAGGCCTCCAGGCGGCCCAGTTCACGGGCTGCGGAGAGGAAGCTACGGCTGGCGGTGATCTGGTCAGCGACCTGTTCGGGGATGTCGCTGGCACCGATCTGCGCGGCGTAGCGGTCCCGGATGGCGGCGTCGGTGATGGTTTCGTATTCGGCTGCCAACTGGGCGATGCCTCTCCAGCGGTCGTGCCCTTGCGCTGCGGCGGTGTGGGCGGACGGCTCTGCGCCGCTGGTCTGGAGCGCGCGGTGGAGGACGGACCGTGCGTCGGGTTCCTGATCGTCGGGGAACGCGGCGGCGTGGGCGGGGTCCGCCTGGTCGGTGGCCACGTAGACGTTGTTCGAGCGGCGTGCCCGGGTCATCGCGACGTACAGGAGTTCCCTGGTCGCGGCACCAGTCGCTACAGCGTGGGCGGTGTCTGTGGTGAGTCCTTGGGAGCGGTGCGCCGTGGACGCGTAACCCAGGTCCAAATGATCGGCGACGTAGGTAGCGGGCAGGACCACCGACGCCCCGGCGTTCCGTCCGAGACGCCGGATGGTGACGGACCCGTCGTCCCGCACCTGGGTGACGGTCCATTGGTCGCCGTTTCGGACCCAGCCGGACCGCCCGGCGACCAGGCGGCGGTCGTTGCGGCGGGTTGTCACGACGTCTCCCTGGGACGCGCGGGATCCGTCTTGCAGTTCGATTTCGGGGCCGGGGCGGACCTGGCCGGCGGCGATCCGGTCGGCGCGGGCGCGCCGGTTCAACTCGGCGACCGTCTGCCCGGTCTCGGCTATCAACACTGATGAGAGCCCTTCGGCGGTGTCGGCTCGCCATGCCCGGTAGGCGGCGTCTGTCACGTCATCGGCGGAGCCTTCCCAGACCCGGCCGTGGGCGATGTACGCGTCGACGGCGTCGGGGTTGCCGCAGCGCAGTTCGAGGGACGCGAGCTTCTCCCAGTCCTCGGCGAACCGGTGGACGTCCGCTAGCGTGGGCGTGTCGTCCCGGTCGGCGGCGAGCATCGCGAACGCGCCCCCGGCCTGGACCGACTGCAACTGGGCGGGGTCCCCGACGAGCAGGAGCTTCGCCCCGGCCTGGCGGGCGGCGTGGGCGATCCGGTCCAAGGTCAGCGTCCCGGCCAGGCTGGCTTCGTCGCAGATCACGAGCCCGCCCCGCCGGAACGCGGCCTGGCCGCGCCAGTGGTCGGCGAGCCATTTCGCGGTGTTCTCGGGCGCGATCCCGAGTTCGTCGGCGAGGACCTGCGCGGCCGCCGCCGAGGGGGCCAGGCCGGTCACCGTGCCGGGGCCGTGTTGGAGCTCCCACGCGCGTCTGAGCGCGCCCAGCGTGGTGGTCTTGTCGACGTGTTGGGTTTGACCTACGTACCTATGGGGTTGAGGGAGGTAGTGATGCGCGATTCGAGTGCGGGCGGCGGTTCGGAGCAGGTGGTTGTGTACTTGCGGATTTCGGAGGATCGGACGGGCGCTGAGGCGGGCGTGGAACGGCAGCGGCAGGATTGCCTGGCCTTGTGCCGCCGGCTCGGGGTGGCCGATCCGGCGGTGTTCGCGGACAACGACGTGTCGGCGTATGGGAACAAGAGGCGCCCGGGGTATTTGGAGTTGTTGGGGCGGGCGAGGTTGGGGCCGACCAGGATCGTGGCGTGGCATGTGGACAGGTTGTACCGGAAGCCGCGCGAGTTGGAGGACTTGATCGACCTGGTGGAGTCCCATCCGATCCGGATTGAGACGGTCAAGGGCGGCGGGTTCGATTTGAACGCGCACGAGGGCCGGTTGATGGCGCGCCAGTTGGTGGCTATCGCGTCTTACGAGTCGGGGCACAAGGCGGACCGGATCCGCCGCGCGAACCGGCAGAAGGCTGAGCGCGGCGATGGGCACGGCGGCGCGAGGTACGGGTACGGGGCCGGCGGTGTGCTGGTCCCTGGGGAGGCGGCGGTGGTCCGGGAGATGGCGGACCGGTTCTTGGCGGGCCAGTTGGTCCGGCAGATCACGATCTGGTTGAACCGGGACGGCGGCCCGGAGCCGCCGTCGAAGGGGAAGAGCGTGTTGAACGTGTGGCACGCGTCGACGGTGAAGTCGATTCTGTGCTCGGCGCGGATCTCGGGGCAGCGGGCTTACGACCCGGACGCGCCGCGCTGCGGCGGGGGCACGCCGGCGGGGAGGGCGATCCTCGGGCCTGGGAGGTGGGAGCCGATCATCGCGCCGGAGGAGACGGAGCGGATCCGGGCGGTGTTCGCGAACCCGGACCGGCGGGTCGGGAAGTCCGCGAAGAGTTTGCTGGCCGGGATAGTGGCGTGCGGGAAGTGCGGGAACACGCTGGTGACGGGCGGGTGGCGGTCGGGGCAGACCGCGCCGTCGAAGCAGCACTTCTACCGGTGCCTGCCGCTCCCGGGGCGCCCCGAGCGGGGCGGGTTGTCCGCCAGCGCCGCCGGCGTGGAGGCGGTCGTGTCGGAGGCGATCATCAAACGCCTCGCCGCGACCGCCCTGCCCGATGTGGCGCCCGGCGGCGAAGGGGGCGTGTCCCAGGCGATGGCGAGGATCACCGAGGCGCGCCAGCGGATGGAGGACATGGCCCGCGACTGGGGCGCGGGACTGCTGACCCGCGCCGAGCTGCACGCCGCGAGGACCGCCGCGCAGCAGGCCGTCGCGGACGCGGAGCGGCTGCTCGGGCAGACCAGCAAGTCCGCGGCGCTCAAAGGCATCCCCATCGGCGACGAGCAGGCGCTGCGCCGCGCGTGGGAGTCGGAGTGGCCCATCCCGCAGAAACGCGCCATCGTCGCCGCGCTGGTCGACACGCTGATCGTCAAACCGCTGCCGAACGGCGGCGCGAGGTTCCGCCCCGAGCGGGTCCAGATCACCTTCAAAGCCTGAACCCCCCGCCGCCCCGGCCGCGGGCCCGGCCGCCTGGGGGAGGGGTCAGCCGCCGGGTCTGGTCAGGACCCGGAGTTTCGACAACGCCACCGGGTCGGTCACCGGGAACGTCACCCCGGACCTGGCGCACGCCTCCCGGGCGAACGCCTCGGCGTCGAAACCGGGCGGCAGCTTCCCCGGAGCCTGCGCGCTGGGCCGGGCCCGGGCGGGCGCCCGCCCGCCAGAGGCCGCGGGCCGCCCGCCGGGATGGTGGTTCGCGATGGTGTCCATGGCGGACAGGTGCGACACCCCGACCAAAAGACCCCGGCGCGGCGCGGTGGCCGGGGTTTGGGAGGCGGCGCGCACCTTCCCCGGTGACCCAGCGCAAAACACTGGCGCGCCCTTCCGGCGCCGCCGGGGGAAGGACACGCCATGGACGACACGCGCCCGCGCGCCGCCAAACAACCCGGAGGCGTCGCCGCCGAGCTTCGGAACTGGGCGGAGGGGACCTTGTGGGCGAAGGCAGCCGTCGAATTGCTCGTCAACGGCGCCCAAGGGAAGCTCGCATACGCGGGCGCGCCGTGGATAGAGCGGCTCGGGGCCGGGGCGGACGGGAGGGCCTACGCGCGGATCGACCCGGCCAAGCTGGCGTCGGGCTGCGGCGGGATGTCGTCCGGGGAGAGGTTCGTCGCGAAAGTCGCCGCGAACCTGGTAGACGACCGCACCCTTGTGCCGCTCGCGGACATCGCCCGCCTCGACCCCGAGCAAGCCCGCCTCGTCCTCGGCGCGCTCCGCGCCGCCGCGGGCCTCCAACCCGCCCGCCCAGCCGGGCGCTCCCTCTCGCCGGTCACGGCTTTCGGCGCCGCGTCCCCAACCGCTCAGCCCGGCCGGCTGGCGCTGTGACCCAGGTGAACAACACCGCAAGCCACGGGGACGCGCGACGGTGCGGGAAAACTTCCCGCGCCGTGCCGCCAGCGGAAACGCTTTCGCGTCGCCGGCGCCGCGCCGCGGGCCCGTGACGACCACGCCGGGCGGGGCCCTTGCGCGGGGTCGTAGATTCTACGACCCCGGCCCGCCAGCGGAAACCGCGTTCCGGGCACTGGGGAGCCGCCGGCCGCCGGGGCCTCGCCAAATTGGCGACGCCGCGCCGCCACCAGGAACGCGCCCCAGCGTCGCCTCCCGGCCACGGTCCCGATATTTTGGCGGCACCGTCCCACCAGCCAAAACAGGCCGTCCCAGCGAACCGGGCGCCCCTGGTCAGACGCTTCCCAAGCCCCGCGCCGGAACGCGGGACAGCCAACATACCCCAAGCCGGCCAGCCGCGCAAGACCCAAAACCCCGGGCCGCGCCAGGCCCCGGCAGCACGCCAAG
>JAISCU010000469.1 GCA_031265345.1 Bifidobacteriaceae bacterium | reverse complement strand
AGCGGCAGCGGCGGCGTCCGCCGACCGCCTGGTGGTCGTGGAGGGAGCGGCCGGGTCGGGCAAGACCTCGATGCTGGGGGCAGCGCTGGCCGCGATCCGGGCCAGGCGCGACCCGGAGGACGACCGCCCCGGCCTAACGGGGATCGCGCGCGTTCTCGCCCCGACCCGTCGCGCCGCCCTGGTCGCCCAGGAGGAACTGGGCGTGCCCGCGACCTCGGTCGCCGCGCTGGTCCACGCGCACGGGTGGCGTTGGAACCCGGACGGGTTGTGGACCAGGCTCAGTATCGGGGAGGTGGACCCGGAGACCGGTTGGGTCCATACTGGGCCGCCCGCCTGGGCACGGCTCACGCCGGGTGAGCGGGTGGTCGTGGACGAGGCCGGAATGCTCGACCAGGACGCCGCCATCGCCCTGTTGGCCACCGTCAGCGAGGCCGGGGCCACGGTGGCGCTGGTCGGCGACCGGGCACAACTCCCCGCAGTCGGCAGGGGCGGCGTGATCGAAATGGCCGCCGATGCGCGCGGGCGGACCTGCGACATGGCCGAAGTCCACCGCTTCACCGACCAGGCCTACGCCGCGCTCACACTGGCGATGCGCGACCGGGACGACCCCGACCGGGTGTTCGACCAGTTGGCCGCGCTCGGACTCGTCCGGCTGCACGCCAGCGAGGACGAGCAGCAGAAGCACATCGCCGCCGTCCGCGACGGCGAGGCGGTGACCGTCGCCACCAACCAAGAGGCCGCCGAGTTGAACGAGTGCATACGCGACCGCAGGGTCGCCTTCGGGCTCGTGGACGACACGGCGACCGTGACCGGGAGCGACGGGCTGCCCATCGGGGCGGGCGACCTGATCCAAACCCGGAAGAACGACAACGCGCTCGGGGTGGCGAACCGGCAGGCCTGGACCGTGCAGCATGTCGGCGACGGCGCGGTGTGGGTCCGCGAGGCCGGGACGGCCCGCAGAACCCCGCGCGCGGTGCGGCTGTCCGCCGAGTATGTGGGCGAGCACGCGCACCTGTCGTATGCGGCGACCGCCCACGGTGTCCAAGGCGTCACCGCGCCGGGCGCGCACACGGTGTTGTCGGAGTCGATCAGCGCCGCTGGGTTGTATGTCGGCATGACCCGAGGCCGCGCGACGAACGTCCTGCACGTCGTCGCTGACGACCTGGCGGACGCCCGCGCCCAGTTCATCGACGCGATGGCCCGCGATCGCGCCGACGGGGGATTGGAAGCCGCCGCACGCCAGGCCGCCCAGGACGTGGCGGGACTCGTCGCGGACGGCCCCGTCGCCATAGTTGACGCCGAGAAGACACGGCTCGCCGGGTTGATCGCTCGGGCCGACGCGAACGCGGAACGGTGGCAGCGAGGGGCCGACGCCCTCAACCGCCAGCAGCGCCAGCATCAGCAGGCCCGCGACCAGCAACAGGCCGTCGCCCGGACGGCGCAAGCCCGGCACGAGCGCGCCCGCGCCGGAGTCCTCGCCGCCCTCGTAGCTGCGGCGGCTGCCGATGCCCGCACGCTCGAAACGGCCCGCGAGGCGACGACGTCCGCCGACGAGGCCACCCGCCGCGCTGGCCCGCTCAGGCGCAGGAAAGCGCGCCGCGCCGCCGACACCGCGCAGACCGCCTACCAGGACACGCTGGCACAGGTGCGGGGACGCTGGCAAGCGACCCCGACCGGCTGGGACTCCCGGATGTGGGCCGAGTCGGTGGCGGCGAAGGCTGCTGACGCGACGCCCCAAGTGGTCGCCGCCAAACACGATGCCGACCGAGCCGCAGCCGATCTGCGGACGATGACCAGACGGCAGCATGGCGAGCGGCAGCACGCCCTCGCCCGCGTCCACGGCAATGCCGCCCGGTTCCGAGTCCCCGACCGCACCGCCGCCCGTCAGGCCGAAGCCTGGCGCAGCCACGCCTCCGCCGCTCGAGCCGACCTCGACCGCATTCAGGCAATGCCCGCACCTGACGCGGTCCGAATAATCGAGCAAAGGGTCGCTACGCGAGCTGAAGAACGCACAAGACACGTCGGAGTCCAAGCCATGGTCCGGCCCTACCCAAGTCGGTGGGCTCGAGGAGAGCCACCGACAAGTGCCGATGGCCTCGACCGTCGACTATGACCGATAGCATCCACAGTCAACGGGCCATCCGCGCCCCAGACGCACATCGCTGCGCCTCCCAAATCAGGACTTGTGCATTGCGTGAATCATGAATGGATAACCCCGCAGATTGACCGGGGCCTCATCCAACCCGAGGCTCTCCAGGACGGCTGCGAACTGCCTTCGCTCGTCGGAAGGCGTGCCCGTCTGATGGATGACCTCGATCTCGATGAAATACCCGAGCCCCTCCACGACATCCAGTGCCACTTCATACTTGTCCAGCCACTCGAAAGAACGCCTGGTCTTGATGACGCTCGCGACCTCTTCGTACCCAAGAGCGAGCAGCATCCCGCGACCAGCCTCAGCGTTGTCGATGCCGACCTCAAACTCATCACAATAGGTGTGCCTTTCAGCACCTTCGGGGTGGAAATGCTTGTAGCTCAATCTGATATCCGATCCGCGTTCACGAATGCTCAACCATTCGAAGGGGAACTCTTCGGCCAAGAAGTCCCTATCGGCAGGCGAAAAGTAGATGTCAGTATGATGCACGGTCACCGCGTTCCCGTCGCCCCCGAGCTTCGCTAGGATCTCGTTGAACTTCCCAAGACCGACTTCGACCTTCACCTCGATCTCTTGCTTATGAGACATGATCGACATCCCCTCCTTCTCAAACTAGTGCCGCATATTCGTTTTGGAGCTCGACAAGCGCGGCCTTATCAATCCTATCGCAGGCCTCCCACAGTAGACGCCACGTCATAATAACATACCTCCCGAATTCGTCTTGAGTCTGTACTGGATGAGGCACCACGAAACGCTCGCGCTCCGGATTAATCCTGACGTTGTAATAGAGCGCCTCAGTCCGTTGCTTCTGATCAAAAATGATTCGGCCTCGCAGCCCGCTATCTTGATAACTCTTTGGAAGAACGCGAACATGAATTTGATTCGGAAAGTGTTTTGTCAACATGCCGATCAAGAGTCGGCGGTTCTCCCGATCCGCCACCGATAAATCCTCCTCGCGTGAACAAACCATATCGATTCTTGCACTGGGATGATCGATGAGAATGCCGGCAAGCTGGCGGTATTGCCTATTCTCGCTAGGACACTGATCGCATACGGTTCTGATCCCGTCTTGGTGACGTTTGCGGCGAAGTATTCCAGACCGATAGGCGCAATCTGTGACGCATCGTGGGTCGAACGATTGACAAACGCGCATCTGTCCAGTCAATTCCTGCACACTCTTCAACGGAATCCGGCCCAAAAAGTCCAGGTCACCTGCGAGAATGCGAATGGGCTGCGCGGGATCATGGCGCGAGGTTATGCTAACATAGTGCTTAACCAGGCTGCTCTGAGAGTGGACCCCCGGCGGTCGGATTGAGAGGGCCAGGAACACGGCAATTGTCGCCAATGCGCTTGCGCTCGCGGCGACGATCACAAGGCCGAGCAGACCAGTCCAGTCGAACGACCTGTCCTGGGACTGGGCGACTGACAAGACCTCGACGCAAGAAATCAGCGATACAACAAGCAAATTGACGATCCATACGGGAACTGATGCTCCGAGTCGGGCCCTCCAGCCTACGTATCGTTTGCCAGACAAGAGTCGCTGGGCGGAGACGACAGACGATGAGGTAGTAAAGACGAGCAATTCAAGGGTGGCTCCTTCGACGATGCTTGGCACGGGCGCATCCCCGTCAATCAGGAATTGCTTCGGCGGCGTCGGCGCGCATCGTGGACCAGACGAGCTCCCGCTGATGTGGCTTGAACGACATGCATAGCGGCACAAGGGACGGCTCACTCGGGCGCTGGTTCATACAGGGACCGCAGGACGGATCGAAAGCAGCGATCTTGGCGATCTCGTTGTTCTGCTGCGCCATCGTGATGGTGCCATTGGAAAAATGGGCCACAGAATTGGGCGTGCCGATTTCGAATGCGCAGATCTTCAGGGAACCATCCGGTAGGATCAGCACCCGTTCTCCCATGCGCACTGGGCAATAGTCGTATGAATCTGAATTCGCAAGGTATTCATTCAATCCGACGAATCGTGCTGGGAGTCGCACCGCGACCGAAAATGATGCGGAAGAGATTTCTTGCCTAAGGCGCCGATAGATTTGCATCCAGGAAGCGGCCGGTATGTCGGTGCCGTCGATCCAGCCGTCTCTCGGAATTCCGGCCATCAAGATGGGATGGAAGTTGATCGCCCGGACTCCAAGGCCTTCAGCGAACCGGATCATGGATACCATGTTATCGAAGCCCGTGTCAGGGTCGGGGCAGAGAACGTTGTGTACACAGGTAGTGATCTGGACTCGATAGCCCAACGCAACGGCCTGCTCAATTGAAGCGAGACATTTCCGAAGAGTCCCTTCCCCGCGTATCTCGTCGTTGGTATCTGGCGTAAAACCGTCAAGGGAGAAGGTGATTTCGGACAGCGAGGCCATTTGTGGACTCTGCAAGAGGGCGGAAGCGAATTGGCCGTTGGTGTCCATTCGGACGTAATTGAAGCCAGTCTTGAATCCGAGTTCGACAAGGTCACCTACCCTGCTACCGCTAGCACGGTCGAAGTACAGTGTCGGTTCGCCGCCCAGGAAGGAGAGCTTATAGGCTCCATAGCTGTGGAAAAGGCGGAGTAGCCAATCGAGATCCTCAAAGGAGAAATCTGGCGCGCCGGAGCGAAGAAGAGGCTTGTAGAGGCACTGGCGGCATTGCAACTGGCACTTGTTTGTTGCGTAGACGAAGACTTGTTGAATCTTGCCGTCAAAAGTCCGCGCGAATGCGTCGGGTGCGGCGAGGTGCTGTGCTTGCACGAAAGGGAGCCTACACCTCCGGCGGGGGACCTGGGGCAGCGCCAGGTGTTGCGCGCGGTGTTTGGGTAGGCTTGCGTCGCGAAGCAGTGTTTGACGGGACGTGAGTGCGTTTGCCGGACCTGGGCTACGCGGTGACCGCTTTCAGGGCGCAGGGGGTGACAGTGGACAGCGCGCACACGGTGGTGACGCCGACCACCACTAGGGAGAACCTGTACGTGGCGATGACCAGGGGCCGGGAGGCCAACCTGGCGTACGTCGCCACCGACCGTCCCGACGACGCACACACAGCGCCGCACCCCTCCGACGAGCCAGACCGCACCGCTGACAACGTGCTCTGAGGGTGACCCCTTAACCAGGACACTCTGGTTATGTGCTGTGTCAAGCTTTGTGGACGATTTGTTTTGGGTTCATGCCGCGAGCGGCAGTTGGTCTTGCTGTTCGTGTTGGAAGTGGTCGTTCATGGCTTGCGCGGGTGTGCGGTAGCCGAGTGTTGAGTGGAGCCGGCGGCGGTTGTAGTCGACTTCGATGTACTCGGCGATCTTGACTCTGGCGTGCGCTTTTGTCGGGAACTGGGTGTGGTGCGCCATCTCGTTCTTCAGCTGGGAGAACCAGGCTTCGGCCACGGCGTTGTCCCTGCTCCCCCGAACTCGGGTTAGCTGGGACAACGCTCAGGCCGAGTCGTTCTGGTCGACTCTGAAGACCGAGTACTACGGACGCCACGTGTTCCGAACGGTCGCGCAGGCCAGGCGGGGCGTGTACGTGTGGATCGACT
>JAISCU010000467.1 GCA_031265345.1 Bifidobacteriaceae bacterium | reverse complement strand
CGGGGCGACTTGGCAGGCCACGAAGGGCTGGGTGTCGAAGTGGGCGGCGTTCGTGCTGGCCCTGGTGCTGTCGAAACTGGTCCTGGTGGTGGTCCTGCTGGTCGCGGTCGCGCAGACCGCGTCCCCGATAGGCCCGGACCTGGCGTCGATCTCGGAGCCGGTCGCCGGGGTCGTCCTGATGCTGGTGGCGGCGTTCGCGCCTTACATGACCTACAAGTTCATCACGTTCATGGGGTTCGACATGTACCACGCCATGTCCGCCGAGCAAGAGGCCAAGAGCGCGATGAACCGTCCCGTCCCGACCCGCCCGAAACTGCCCGAGCCCGCGAAAGTCCTCGACTCCGGCGGGTCCAAGGGCGGCGGCCCTGGCACCGCGCCGACCTCGGCGGCGCCGACCGGCGGGGCGGGCGCGGGAGCTACCGGGGGCGCGGGTTCTGCTGGCGGCGGGTCGGCCGGCGCGGCCGGCGGCTCGGGCGCGGCCGCCTCCGGAGGGGGCGGTTCGGCCGCCGCCGGGGGAGCCGCCGCGACCGGGGTCGGCGCGGCGGTGGTCGTCGGCGCGCAGGCCGCGAAAGCCGTCGCCACCGCCGGACCCCAGGCGGTCGCCGCAGCGGGGTCCGCGGCCGCCTCCCAAGCCGACGGCGCCGCCCAGCCGTCGGCCCCGTCCGGCCAGGGCTCCGAACCGTCCGCCGCCGCACCTCCCGCGGGTGCCACGCCTCCCGCGCCCGCCTCGCCGGCGGCGGAATCCGCCGCCCCGGCGCCCGCCCCGAGCGCGCCCACGCCGCCGGCGGCGTCGGCGGCTCCCTCCGGTTCGCCTCGCCCGCCCGCGCCCGACGGGGAGGCGTGAGCGATGGCCTCCGCGCGGCGCGGCGACGGGTCCGGGCTCAGCCCGGTGAAGTTCTCCCGGCTGGCCAGCCGAGGGGTGCTGCTGGGCCTTTCCGGGCTGCGGCTCGCGGTCCTCGCGGCCGGCGGCGTGGTCGCCGTCGCCGCCCTGTACGCGGGCGGCGGCAAAGGGGTGGCGTACACCGCCCCGATATGGGTGGCCGCGCTGGCGCTGGTCTGGCTCCCGGCCGGGGGCCGCAGGCTGGTCGAATGGGGGCCGGTCGCCGTCGACTGGACACGTCGCACATTGGGAGGACAGACCATGTTCAAGAAGAACCCCGACAAGCCCCGCCCGGCGGGCACGCTGGCGCTGCCCGGCGCGGCCGCCGCGCTTCGCCAGCACACCGACGCCGCGACCGGGGCGGTGATGGTCCACGACCCGCACACCGCCACCCTGACCGGGATCGTGGAGATCGCGCACCCGTCGTTCATGCTGCTCGACCCGTCCGACCAGGAACGCCGCGTCGCCGCCTGGGGGCGGGTCCTCGCGACCTGCTGCCGGTCCGGGCGGATCGCCCGCGTCCAGGTGTTGGAGCGGACCCTGCCGGACGAGGGCACCGGGCTGGCCGACTGGTGGCGGGCCCACGGCACCCCGGACGGGTCGTGGACGTCGCGCGTCTACGAGGACCTCATCGGCCGGGCCGGCCCCGCCTCCGAACGGCACGCCACCACCATCTCGGTCGCCCTGGACCTGAAAGCCGCGCACCGGGCCGTTAAGTCCGCGGGCGGCGGGATGGGCGGCGCCGCTGCCGTGTTGGGCCAAGAACTCGACACGCTGACGACCGCGCTCAGAGCCGCCGACCTGGCCCCCGCCAAACGGCTCGACGCCGCAGACCTGGCGGTGATCCTGCGTGCCGCCTACGACCCGGCCGCCGCGGCCGGCCTCGAACGCCACCGAGACACCGGCAGGGATCTCGCGGCGGCCGGGCCGGTCGCCGTGCGCGAGTCGTGGGCGTCGATGCGCACCGACAGCGCCTGGCACGCCGTGCTGTGGATCAGCGAGTGGCCGCGCGCCCAGGTCTACCCCGGTTTCCTCGCCCACCTCCTGCTGGCCTCCGGCGCCAGGCGGGCGTTCTCGCTGACCGCGACTCCGATGCGGGCCGACCAGGCCGCCAAAGACATCCGCCGCAAGAAAGTCGAGTACGTGTCCGACAAGGCCCAACGCGCCCGGATCGGCCAAATCGAGGACGCCTCACAGCACGCCGAATACCAAGACGTCCTCCAACAAGAGGCGGACCTGACGGCAGGGCACGGCATCGTCCGCTACACCGGGCTGATCGCGGTGACCGCCGACACCGAGGACGACCTCGCGGCCGCCGTCGCCGCCGTCGAGCAGGGCGCCATCCAAGCGTCCTGCGAGACCCGAGTCCTCGCCGCCCAGCAGGCCCACGCCTTCACCGCCGCCGCGCTGCCGCTCTGCCGGCCCATCTGACCTTATGAGCCCTTGAACCCCTTCGGTGCGCGACCGAACTTGCCTCCGATCTTCGCGCTGCGCACGACCCTGCCCCGAGCGTTGCGGCCTCGGTAAACCTTTGAGTCGCTCGCAGCGCCGCCTCTCACGACTTCCAATCCGGAAACCTTTTGGGCGCGAAAGGTGATGGTTTTCCTCGTCCGGGCCCCGGACTTGGAAGAGATCCCCTCGACGGTGACCATTTCGCTCAGTCCCTCGCCACTGTGATCGACCACGACTCCTTCGAAAGCCTGCGGCTTCAGAGCCTGCCCTTTGCGTGGCCGAACCCTGACCGTGTCGCCGACTCGGATCGTGATGCCGCTTCGGCGAGGTCCGAGGACCTCAACCACCGCGGCCTTCGGGATCCGCGACAGTTGCTGATTCGAGCCGGGCACACTGTGGCTCTCATGACCGTTGGTCCCGACTCGTGATCGCGTCGATAACTGACCTTCGAGGGCCTGATCGAAGCGCGATTGGACCACCGGATCTCGGCGTCCCCGTGGTTGGCGCGCGATAGTCAGGCCGATGCCCACGGTCATGGTGGATGGGTACACGTTTACGCTCCCATCAGGACGGCCACGCTCGAGGCACATCCGAGTATAGAGACCAGGATCTGGACCCACAGCAAGCGTTCGATCACGCTGATCCGGAGTGTCTCCTTCTTTCGCGCCTCACGTTCGGCGTAGCGAAAAGTGAACAGCGTTTCCTCGTCGCTGGCCCTTTCGTCCCGTTGCTGGCGCAGGATGTCCTCGTAGTCGACCACTTCGGGCCGCGCCAAGGCGACGATGACGACGGCTAGGACCAAGGCGGCTCCGAACAAAGCCGTCGCCGTGATCGTGAGCCACTGCACCGCCTCGGCCTGTGAGAGGCTCTCGGCCACGAGAGCACCGACTATCGCAACAACGAAGGTCGAGATCAATCGCACGTTATTCATCCGGGCGGCGTAGAGGTCGTTTGCTCGCGACACCAGTCGTGCGACGGCGTTGTCCAGTTTCGGCACCAGGCCATCCTCCCGCAAAGGGGACCAGTTGGCCATGAGCTTGGCCGCATCTTTCTCCGGCAGTCTGTGGGTGCCTATCACGCACCTGTGTCACATGCCTGCGTCTGAGTTGTTCCACGCCTCCGACCTGGTCACCCCGGCCCGCCTGTCCCGCAAGGAGCGGCGCGGCCGGGCGCGGGCCGCTGCGGCGCTGGTCGCCGCCGACCGGCGCGAGCGGGCCGGCCAGGCCCGCGCGGCGGCCCGCGCCGCCAGGGCGGAGGCCACCACGGCCGGGTTCCTGCCGAGGGCGGGCGAGCCGGGCAGGTGGCAGCTGCGCCAGTCGGGCAGGGTCCGGCTCCCGAAACACCAGGACACGACCGCGACCGTGGCCGGCGCGTACCCGTTCTTGACGGAGGGGAGCCTCGGCTCGAGGGGGGTGTTCGTCGGCTCGAACCTGTACGGCGGCGCGAGCTTCGTCTACGACCCGTGGGTGCTGTACCAGGAGGGGAGGATAACCGCCCCTAACATCGTGCTGGCCGGGATCGTCGGCTCCGGGAAGTCCTCGCTCGCGAAATCGCTGTACACCCGGTCGATCCCGTTCGGCCGCAGGGTGTATGTGCCGGGCGACCCGAAAGGCGAGCACACCGCCGTCGCCGAGGCGGTCGGCGGCAGGGCCATCCAGCTCGGGCACGGGTCCGCGAACCGGCTCAACCCGTTGGACGAGGGCCACCGGCAGTCCGGCCTGTCCGATTCGGAGTGGGCGGTCAAGCTGGCGGCCCGGCGCCGCGACCTGATCGGCGCGCTGGCGGAGACCGTCCTCGACAGGGCGCTGGCGCCGCTGGAGCACACCGCCATCGACGTGGCCCTCGCGGCGGCGGTGGCGTCCAGCCCGGTCCCGGTCCTGCCGATGGTGGTCGACCGGGTGCTCGCCCCCGACCCGCGCGACGACGGGGACGACCGGCTGGCGGAGGACGGGCGCCAGGTCGGGCACGCGCTCAGGCGCCTCGTCGCCGGGGACCTGGCCGGGCTGTTCGACGGGCCGTCGACGGTCAGGTTCGACCCGTCGCTGCCGATGGTGTCGCTGGACCTGTCCGCGGTCGCCGAGAACTCCACGCTCATCTCGGTTCTGATGACCTGCTCGTCGGCCTGGATGGAGGCCGCCCTGTCCGACCCGGCCGGCGGCCAGCGGTGGGTGGTGTACGACGAGGCGTGGCGGCTGATGTCCCACCCGGCCCTGCTGCGCCGCATGGACGCCCAATGGCGGCTCGCCCGCGCCTACGGGATCGCGAACATGCTGATCTTCCACAAGCTGACCGACCTGGACAACGTCGGCGACCAGGGCACCGCCCTGCGCGCCCTCGCGTCGTCGCTGTTGGCGAACGCGGAGACCAGGATCGTCTACCGGCAGGAGTCCGACCAGACCGAGGTGACCGCGAGGACCTTGGCGCTGACCGGACCCGAGGCCGCCCTGCTGTCCCGCCTCGAGACCGGCAGGGGCCTTTGGCGCATCAAAGACGCCTCCTACCTGGTTCAACACCAGCTCCACCCCGACGAGGCGACGCTGTTCGACACCACCGCCAGGATGACCGGGATCTCCGCAAGTTCAGCATTTCTGAAGCCCGATAGCGCGGGAACTTGCGGGTCCGACGGTGGGTTTGAGAGTAGCTGAAACCGCAAGTCCGCAGCGGGGATCGGTCAATCCCGTTCGCGGCGCGCTGGCGCCCAGAACGGGAGGCTCGACTTGGTTGTTCGTGAGGTGGTCACGATCCCGACGCTGTGGCGCGCCCTTGTCACCGCAACGTAGAGCTTGGCGCGCGTCACTGGTTTGAGATCGACGCCAGTCTCAAGATGCTCAATTATGGTTCCCGTGGGCAGGATCAAGACTCTGTCGTAGGCCGCTCCCTTGACTTCGCCCATGTTCTTGGCATCGGGCGACGCGAACCTGCTCCTGCGGTCCCATCGCAATTCCTGCGCTCTGGTGGCATCCCGATACTGGTCAATATCATCAACGTGAACCAGGTGAACCCCCATCCAATCCACGGTCGCGGTGTTGCGGCTCGTTGTGGAGGGCAAGCCGGGGTAAAGCGCATCGGCGTAGTCGCAGATCATCTGATTGCAGCGGAAGCTCTCGCTCTGTTCGGTGACCGTCAGCACGCCCGCTTTCCGCCGCTTCTCAATCCAGGTCACAACCTCCGAACCGCGAGCACTTCGGTTCTTGGACGAATAGTTGGTGACGTATACGGCCTGCCTGGGGTCGCACACCGCCACTACGCGCGCGCAGGATTTCATCAGGCGTTCAACGAGGTTGAGATCCCAGCCCGCCAGGTCCTGCATTTCATCAATGAGGATAATGTCGTAGCACTCGGCTATCCTGGCGACCACCGCGCCGTGCGAAAGATCGTCAAGATTGCAGGCAAGGGCGGAGACTCGGTCGCTGTACACGTTGCCAACTCGGTCGACGTAGTACTGATGGAATTGGGTCTCTCTGGCATAACGCGGAGGCTTGGCGTCAAAGTTGATCGCTCGGATGGTAAGGATCCCCGTCCTGTGGCACTGGTACGGTTTCACGCATTCCCGGAGCAGGAACTCGAACCAGGTCATCGCGGTCACGTCGCAGCGGACTGCTCGCCGATCCCGCCACAGGCGGGCTTCTATCTCGCGAAGGTTCTCGCGGGTGTAGGTGGTGATGAGCACACGGGCGGCGGGGTCTGCGACTGCCTCGTCTATGAGCCGTTTGGTCTTGCCTGAGCCGGCGGCGGCTATCACGGCCTCATTGGTCGAGGGCATTGATTGCTTCCTCGATGTACGGGGGCCAGGCGACCCGCTGGTCGGTGTCGTGGAACCGAAGCGCCACATCCGTCTTGTGGTCGGTCATGTAGGCGAGTGCCTCGGCTTCTGATGCGTCCTTGCGGCCGAGGATCTTGTTGACGGCCGCCAATCCGTTGGCAGACAGCATCTGCGGCTCCAAAGTGCTTTTGGCGTCATCTTCGCTTCGGGCAATCGTGATGAACCCGTGTTCCGCATAGTCCGCGTACCGCTTGTCGACCTTGGCGGCATGGTCGCCGTCGTTGTCCGCGAGCACGACCACTCTCCGTTTGAGCGGAATCGCAAGATCGAGGAACCTCTTCGCGGACAAGCCACGCACGCTGATGACGTCGACGCCGTCCTCTATCGGACGCTTGCCATGCTTGTCGAAATAAGCCCGTTGGAACAGCAACTCGTCGCTGGGCCCCTCCACCAGGACGACTCTCCGGGCCAGAACGAGCCGCAATGTGTCATGGCCGGCGAGCTTCCTGAAGTAATCCTGCGTGTCCGACGGCAAAGCGGTCAACGGGCTCGCTCCCGAGTCACCTAGCAACCTGACCTGGCCGAGGCCGAGTTTGTTGACCACGAAGGAGCTATGGGTCGCGATGATGACCTGACGCCCGTCGCTCTGGCTGGAGATCCGCTCGATCAGGTTGTTCAGATTCGAGAACGACAGATGGTTCTCTGGTTCCTCGATCAGGACCACATGAGATTCATCGACCCGGCGGGATAGGGCAAGAAGGATCTTGAGGCGGTTCTGTTCTCCGGAGCCCGAGAAGTGGAACGGCAGCCGATCCAGGTGGGGGGAGACGGCCGATTCCCAACCGTTCGCTCCCGATGTGTCGATCTCAAAGGTGAAGTCTTTATCCGTGATCCCGTCGCCCCTGGCTGCCAATGACTTGTTGATCGCAACGATCGCCGCGTCTTCTGTGAAGTGCTCTTGGTGCAGGCGGTAGCTCCGGGCGAGCTGCGCGCGGCTCTTGGTGTCGAGCGTCCCAGCGATTATCTGCCGCAGGTGGTGGTCCGCCCCGCTCTGCAGGCGGATGCGGGAAGCGTCGATCAGGGAAGCCTTAACAAGTTGCGCCCGTGCGCTGACCGGTTGTCCGGAGAAGTCGGTCCAGTCGACCCTGAAGTATTCGGTCGGCACCGTCTTCACTTCTGTGGGCTCCGAGAGGAAGCTCTCGTACTCGTCTTCGAAGTCCGGGTCCAGCGCGGCTCTGAGCCTGTAGCCGGGGGTGTTCTCCCCGAGAGAGTTGTTCTTGCCCTTGAGGCGCGCAGTGGACCGTCCGTCCTCCAGGTACAACTCGATCAGCAGTTCGGGAGGGCGTGGACGTGTCTTCGCCTTCGCCTTCGCGACATAGGCGTCAGCGACTGACGAGGTGATGAAGTGGTGCGACAACACCTGCTCAAAGAACCTGCCGTTCCACCGCTTGGTCAGTCCCAGATTGATCGCCTCGAGCAGTGTCGACTTCCCGGACTCGTTGTCCCCGACCAGGATGTTCAGCCCCTTGTCGAACTCGACCACCGCGTCCTTGAACCTGCGGAAGTTCCCCAGAACGACCTTGGCGATCATGATGCGCCCACCCTTCTGAATACAACTCGATCACGAAGTGCGAGCGCGACCCCTACCCGATGGGATCGCGGAGCGCAGAGTCTGCGGCTGCCGAAGGCGACGCCGCACCGCTCCTTGTAGCAAGGCACGAGAGGTCGGCTTCGGTTTCCGCGCGGTACCGGTCCAGGCCAGGGTCGGCGAGGTCGCAGCGGTGCTCGTCGGGGCTCTGATCCCACTCGCGCCGTTCCGGCGAGACGCCGGCGATGACCTCCGGTATCCGGTCGCTGATCGCTGTGCCCGCACACGCCAGGAACCACGGTTCCTGCTGGTTCTCGCCTGCCGAGTCCTGCCGTTCTGTCGCGAGAGCCTGCACCGCGAGGTCTACCAGGCCGTCTCTCGAGTCCACTCACGGTTTCAGCATCCCACAAGGCCGCACGGGTACCCCGACGCCCGAGCGGCGCGGCCTGACGCGGGCCCCCTCCACGTCGCAAGCCTGGACCCGCCGCGCTTACCTGCCTTTCATGCGCGAACAACAACACGGACGCCCAATCGGACTTGCGGGAGCAGACACTCCCCGGCGCTCGGACCCGCAGCGGGAGACGCCGCCAGGAGGTGAGTCCCGGTGAGTGCGAGCTGCGAGCCAGAACGCCCGCCGCTGCCGAGGATAGCCGTCGTCGTGACCGGCGATGGCCTGCTAGAGGTGCAACTGGGCGGCGCGGCCTACGACCCGCCGCCGGACCTGGCGCCGTTGACGCGGGCGTCGTTCGGCCGGTTGATGGACCGCCTCCACGACCAGCTAGGCGGGCCGTTCACGGTGGATGTGGTCGAAGCCGACGGCACCCGCGCGACGGGCGTCATCGACCTTCCAGGCCGGCCCGGCCCCGGGGAAACACAGGCGGCCGACCCCTTCCCCGCCGTCTCCGGCTGGGAGGCTCCGTTGGCGGCCGGCGCCGGCGGGTTCCTGCCGGGCGAGGACGTGCTGGTGTGCTTCGCCCACTACTGCGCCCAGGCCGGCCCGGACGGGCAGGCGATCTTCGGGCTGCCGGCCGGGTACGCCGGCCGCGAGATGGTCCTGCTCGGGCGCGCCTCGGGGACCCTCGCCGTGCGCCGGGCAGGGGACGCGCCGTGAACGGCCCGGCCCCGGCCGGCGGCGACACGGCCGCGAACCTCGGGCTGGGCCTGCTGGGCGCCGCCGCGCTATCGGCGCTCGCGCTGCGGGCGGCTGCCGACGCGGCGTGCTGGGCGACCGGGAAGGACGCCCCCACAGGAGGGCTCGCCGCCGCGGCCGGCGTGCTGGCCCGCCCGGGCGACCCCGGCGCCGCTTTCGGCGTGACGGGGTTGAGCCCCGTCGCCTATTGGGCGGCGTTCGCCGCCATCGCGGCCGCGGCCGCCGCGACGACCGCGTGGGCCTGGCTGGCGTTCCGCCGCCACGGCCGCCGGGCCGGGAACGACCCGCACAGGACGCCGGGCACCGCCACCCGCGACGACGTGAAACGCCACGCGTCCGCGCGGGCGTTGACCCGCCGCGGGGCCGCCCTTCGGCCCTCCGTCGCCAAACCCGCACCGGCGCAGGTCGGATACCTGCTCGGCCGCGCCCACGGCACGCCGGTGTGGGCGTCGGTCGAGGACTCGATGCTGGTCCTCGGGCCGCCCCGGTCCGGCAAAG